>CAZCVP010000027.1:0-14837 GCA_964501915.1 uncultured Enterobacterales bacterium | reverse complement strand
CGGCGCCGCCGGCGTCGCCCGACCACAGGGTCACGACGGCGCTGTAGTCGCCCTTCTCCTTCTTGGCGTAGGAGGTGACCACGATCGCCCAGGTGCCGGTCTCCTGGGAGGTGATCGTGAGCATCGAGTAGTCCTTGCGGCCGTCGTGGTCGTCGTTGACCTCGACGTTGCCTTCCGGGGACCGCAGACCGACGTAGGTGTCGAAGCTCGAGGCCCGGACCTCGGCACGGATCGTGTCGCCGGCGGAGGCTTCGAAGAGGTAGACGTCGAAGTACTCGCCGTTGTCGAGCTTGTCGTCGCCTCGGGCCAGCTCACCGGTGACGTCGACGACGGCGGTGCCGGGACCCGAAGGGTCCTGCGCCTGGGCGGGCGCCGACAGGAGCGAGCAGGCGAGGGGGACGATGAGCAGGGGCATCTGATCTCCGAGCGAGAGCCGGACGGGTCAGACCAATCCCTACCCTGCTGGCTCAGGCTGCGCGATGGTTCGAGTCCTTGCCCGGATCGCCACCACGCCGGTTGATGGCCCACTTTCGGCTGAGCAGCCGCCGCCGCCGCGGCTCGCGCCACCAGGCGACCGGGTAGAGGTGCCAGCGGTGCTGCATGCCGTTGCGGGCCATGCGCTCCATGTAGCGGGTGGGGCGGTAGAACTCCTTCAGCACCTCGTGGTAGCCGGCCATGAGCTGCTCGACGCTCATGTTGGCGGGCTGCACGACCGGGTCGAAGCCGGTGTAGCGGGAGTAGTCGTGGGTCAGCAGGCGGCCTTCGGCCTTGTAGCGGTCGTACTCGGCGGTGCCCGGGTAGGGGATGAGCAGGTTCACGGCTGCGTTGTCGAGACCGATGGAGTGCATCATGTTCAGGGTGTGGCCGAAGGTCTGCGGCGTGTCGCAGTCCAGGCCCAGGATCAGCCCGCCGCTGACGAAGATGCCGACCCGGTGGAATTCGTCGATGTACTTGCGGTAGTCGGCGATCTTGTTCCAGGTCTTGTTGACCGCCTTGAGGCTCTCGGCCTCGAAGCTCTCGATGCCGACGAAGGCGAAGCGGGTGCCGGCCCGGGCCGCCAGCTCCAGCAGCTCCTTGTCGGCCGCCATCAGGATGTGGGTCTGGTAGAAGAGCTGCTTCTTCAGGGGGATCAGCGCCTCGAAGAGCTCCTTGGCGTAGTCCACGTGGCCGCAGAGGTTGTCGTCCATGAACATCAGGCGACGGCTGCGGGAGCGGCGGGCGTCCTCGACGACCTCCTCGACGGGCCGGGTGCGGAAGCCCTCACCGTGGATCTCGCTGTTGAAGCAGAAGGAGCAGTTGTGGGTACAGCCGCGGGTGGCCTCCATCGGGGAGAAGCCGAGGTAGTGGTGCCAGTGCTTCAGCAGGTCGAGGCGCGGCGGGTTGAGGCCTGCGATGTCCGGGGGGGACTGGTTGCGGTAGCGACCCGCGAGGCGGCCGCCAGCGGCATCCTCCAGGACGCGCTCCCAGGCGCCGCCTTCGGCTTCTCCCAGCAGCACGGCGTCGAAGTGCTGGAGGGCTTCTTCGGGGACGGCGGTGGTGTGGGTGCCACCTGCGACGACCTTGATGCCCTGGGCGCGGTAGCGCCGGGCGAGCTCGTAGGCGTGGGGTGCGTTGTTGCAGGAGAAGGTCATCCCGATCAGGTCGGCCTTGATCCGGCGCGGGATGCGCTCGACGCGACCGTCGGTGATGGCCACGTCGACGTGGTCCGGCGTGCAGCCCGCGACGCGGGGCAGCGACAGCGTCTGGAAGCTCTGCTTGAAGGAGGGCTTGGGTGCGACGTCGATCAGATGTACGCGCATCAGAGCTCCGTGTGAGATGGCCCAACCTAGTGGGTGAAACCCCACTGTCCATAGGCCGATTGACCGAGGTTCAGCCGATCTGGCCGGTGACCATTCCGCGCATGACCGCCTCGGCGCGGGTGCGTGCGCCGAGCTTGTCGCGGGCGTGTTCGACGTGGGTTCGCACGGTGGCCGGGGACACGCCGAGACGCTGTGCGATCTGGTTCGTCGTACGACCGGTGGAGACCAGTTGCAGGACCTCTCGCTCGCGCGCGGTGAGGACCTCGACCTCGCCGGCCTGCCGGTCGGAGAGCTCGAGACAGACCACGTGACCGCGCCCCAGTGGGGTACAGGTCAGCCGTCCGATGCGTCCCTGGACCGTCACGGGATGCCGCTCGGGGGCGCCCGTGGTTCCGGGGCCGCGTCCTTCGGTCACGCAGCCCGGCCGGCAGATGTCGCTGCGATCGAGGCCGCGCGCCTTGATGACGCGAGCGCACTCGAGACCTTCGCAGGCGCCAAAGGCGCTGTGGGCCTCCGGTGACGCCTCCAGGATCCGGCCGGTCCAGTCCAAGCGCATCAGCAGGTTCTTCATGAAGCCTCCCCCGTGTGACGGATGGTGCGGGGATCCGCGTCTGCAAGGGTCGTGCCGTGAATCGGTCAATCGACCGATGGGCCGGTCGGTCGGATGGCCGAGGGTCGGGAGGTGAGCGATCGGTGCTCAGGACCCCGTGGCGGCCCGGCGCGACGGGGCTCGGGCCTCCGCGGGGGCCGAGAAGGCGAGGCGGCCCCAGACCAGCGTGAGGCCGAGCAGTCCAATGGTGGCGAGGACCCCGGTGACGGCGAGCACGGGCGGCGTCCAGGTGGTCCAGGTCTCGGAGCGGTGGGCGAAGCCGCCGCCGGAGGGTGCCAGGTACCGCGCGACGCCGTCGATCAGGCCGACGCCGTGAAGCCACAGCACGAACGCGACCACCGCGACGTTGGTGGCCACGATCCAGGTGCGGAGGCCGGGCCGGTCGAGGACCGCCCCCGCCCGAGGGCTGTCGGCGGCGAGCAGCCAGGCCGTCACGGCCAACATCGCCATGGTGTCGATGCCGATCATGCCACCCATGGCGTGGCCCACGATCAGGTAGCTGCCGTGGACCAGGGCGTTGAGCGGCGGCACCGACAGCAGGATCGCCGACACCAGCATGAAGACCGTCCAGCCCTTGGTGGTGTTCAGGAGCGAGCGGCAGGCCACCGGGCCGCCCTGCTGGGAGCGAATCGCCGACACCAGGTCGGCGACGGCCTTGAAGACCAGGATGGTCTCGGTCATCGTGACGGCGAACCCCCACCACTTCAGCGCGTGCCCCTGGGGCAGGTGGTAGGTGTGGTGGGTGTAGTTGAAGAGCGTGTTGGCCAGCGACACGTACCAGAGGGCCCAGGCGGTCCGGCTGTGGGCGTAGCGCTCATCTCCGGTCAGGTGTTCGCCGAGTCGGAAGAGGCTCCCGTAGATCAGGAAGTTGAAGGCCCCCACCAGGGTCCCGCAGGCCTTCCACTGGAGCCGCTTGTCGACGATGGGGTCCTCGAAGACCGGGGACAGCAGCCAGGCGTGCTGCTCCAGGAAGGTCCAGGCGAAGAGCAGGCACCCCGTCACCCACATCAGGGCGTAGACGGGGCGGCTGAAGATCCGGCTGGCAAAGGCCTCCACGACCGACCCGCACAGGCAGGCCCAGCCGATCGCGATCGGGATCGACCAGATCGGGTGGTAGCCGACGTACTCCCGGCCCGAGGTCCAGCCAGCGGGCACCGACAGCAGGATGCCGGCGCCGGCCACGGTCCAGCTCACCACCATGATGCGCAGGCGCCAGCGCTCGGTCCTCCCGACGGGCCGGTCGCGGGTGTGGAGGTGGTGGTAGAGGCCTGCCAGGGCCGCCAGGATCGGCCAGGCGGCACCGTAGACGGTGTGGAGCGGGCGCACGTCGCGCATGTCGAGGCCGTGGCTCCCGAACCAGGCGGCACCGACGGGCGTGGACATCACCGCGGCGACCAGGCCCATGACCAGCGTGATGCCCAGGGAGAGCAGCGCGCCCTGGATCAGCAGCCGCGTGGCGAGGCGGTAGGGGCTCACTCGAACTCCCACCAGGGCAGGTCCGCGAAGGCCAGGCTCTCGGGGGGCTGGGTCGCTCCCACCAGCGTGTCCCGCTCGGCGCTCAGCCAGGTCAGCCAGTCCACCACCTCTTCCCGTTCCCGAGCCGTGAGGGGGGGGGCAGGGGGGGGCATGTGCGGCGGGCGGCCGTGCTCGAGCACGGCCCTCAGGCCGTCCGGGTCGAGTCGCCGGGCGGCCAGGGAGAGGTCGGGAGCGCCGTCGTTCGTCTCCTGGAGCGGGAGATGGCAGGCGCTGCAGGCGCGAGCCCGGTAGGTCTCGAAGCCCCGTGCCAGGGGACCGACGGAGAGCAGCTCCCGGTTCGCCCGCTCGAAGAGCTCCTGCGGGCTCAGGGCGCTCGGAGCCCTCGCCTGCCCGATGCCGGTCGCGTCCAGGTGGACGAGCCAGGCCGTCAGGGCGTCGAGGTCGGCGGCGCTGGCCTCGATCGGTGGCATGCCCGCCGAGCCATGGGACATCACCTGCTCCAGGCGCTCTCGCAGGCCCGTGGCTCCGTGTACCGTCGCGGCGTTGGTCAGGTCGGGACCCAGGAAACCCCCGTAGCCGTAGAGCTGGTGGCAGGCCTGGCAATTGTGCTGGTGCCAGACGTGCGCTCCGACCAGGGCCCGGTCTCCCAGCGGCGGAGAGCTGGGTGGATCCCGCCACACCAGCAACGTCTGGACGACATAGGCCACGATCAGCACGGCCGTGAGGACCTTGCGGGTGTTGCTCAGCAGGGGCTCGGTGTCGGCAAGGGGGCCATGATAGAAGGGCGTGGACCGGTCTGTCTCACCTCGGAAGGCCGCAGCGCCCATCGGCTGAACGACGGAGAAGTGTCGTCCGGCATCGGCGAAGAGGCCCGAAGTGGCTGCCGGGCAGGGTATCGTGCCGGCTGGCACGCGAGAGAGCCCATGTACCGAGCCCCCCTCCTCCTCGGCCTGCTGGTGCCGTTGTCCGCCTGTGTGGACAACGCGGTCAGCACCTTCAACGCCAGCCCGGTCGTCGTGATCCTGTCCCACCTGGACGGCGACGAGGTCCGCGCTGATGAAGCGGTTGCGTTTCGCGCCGGCGTGAGCGACCCGGACAACCGTCCCGAGGAGCTGACCGCCCGGTGGTTCGTCGACGACCAGGAGGCCTGCGAGGGGGAGGCCGCGGACGACGAGGGCATCACGACCTGCGACATCGTGCTCGACGAGAGCGACCAGGAGGTCCGGGTCGAGGTGCACGACCCGGCCAACGCCGCCGCCTCGGCCCGGGTGGTGCTCGACATCCAGGCCACCCAGGGTCCCCAGGCCTACATCGTCAGCCCCGAGGCGTCGGTCCTGTACTACACCGATCAGCTCATCACCTTCCAGGGCCTGCTGCTGGACTGGGAGGACGACTCCGAGGTGCTGACGGCCTGGTGGGAGCTCGAGGGGGTCGGGGACATGGGCCTGGACGCCACCCCGGACGACCAGGGCGTGATCCTCGACTTCACCACCCTGCCTGAGGGCGAGCACCCGATCCTGCTGCACGTGACGGACAGCGCCGGCAAGACCGGCCTCGACTCGGTGGTGGTCACCGTCGGGGCGCCGAACTCCGCTCCGTCCTGCGCCATCACGCGGCCGAGCGACGGGGACAGTGGGGCCTCGGGAGAGGACGCGCTCTTCGAGGCGCAGGTCGGCGATCCGGACGTGTCGCCGGACCTGCTGCTGGCCTCCTGGCGCAGCGACCAGGACGGCTTCCTCGGCCAGTCGAAGCCGGACACGGACGGGCTGGTGAGCTTCACGACGAACGCGCTCTCCGTGGGGACCCACACGGTGACGCTGGAGGTGGAGGACGACGTCGGGGCGACCTGTGCCGACTTCGTCCACTACAGCATCGGCAGTCCGCCGACGGTCGGCCTGAGCGCGCCGCTGCTGGGCGATGTCTACCGGGAGACCGACGTGGTGCTCTTCGCCGCCTCGGTGGGCGACGGCGAGGACCGGCCGGAGGACCTGGAGCTGCGGTGGGAGTCGAGCCTCGACGGTGTGCTGAGCACGGCCTCCGCCGACAGCGTCGGGCTGTCCGCCTTCTCCCGGAGCGACCTGCGCAGCGGCGTCCACGACCTGATCCTCACGGTCACCGACACCGACGGCCTCTACGCCCAGGCCGCCACCTCGTTCGCGGTCAACGGCCTGCCCTCGGCTCCCGTGGTCGTCCTGTCGCCGGATCCCGCGGTCACCAGCGACGACCTCGTGGCCACGATCACCACCGACAGCGTCGATCCCGATGGCGATCCCGTCACTCTGACCTGGGCCTGGTCGGTCGACGGTGCTCCTTCGACCGCGTCGACCTCGTCCGCCCTCGCCGCCTCGGCCACGGCCCGCGGCGACACCTGGAAGATCACGGTGACCCCCAGCGACGGCGTGCACGACGGCGCCGTCGGCGAAGCCGAGCTGGTCATCGACAACACGGCTCCTGAGGTCGCCAGCGCGACGCTGACGCCGGATCCGGCCAGCGAGTCGGACACCCTCACCTGCACGCCGGGGGCCACCAGCGACGTGGACGGTGACGCTGTGGTGGCGGAGGTCTCCTGGAGCGTCGCTGGGGTGACCCTCACCGGACTCGGCAGCACCCTGGACGGCACCTGGTTCAGCCGGGACGACGAGGTCTTCTGCACCGTGACCCCCGACGACGGGGTCGACGCGGGCACGCTGGTGGACTCCAACCTCGTCACCATCTCCAACGGCGCGCCAGCGGTGACCAGCGTGGCCATCACGCCGGATCCGCCCGAGGCTGGAGACGTCCTGACCTGCGCCGCCAGCGGCTTCTCCGATCCCGACGGCGACGCGGACGCCAGCTCCTATGCGTGGTCTCTCAACGGCACGCCGGACGGCACCGGCACCACCTACGCCGGGGCCTTCGTGCGCGGTGACGTGGTCACCTGCGACGTGACCCCGTCGGACGGCTTGGACACGGGCACGGTGGTCAGCGCCAGCGTCACCGTGGACAACTCGGCGCCGGCGATCACGTCGGTCACCATCACCCCGGACCCGGCCTCGCCGAGCGACACCCTGACCTGTGCCTGGTCCGGCTTCAGCGACGCGGACGGCGACAGCGACCAGTCCACCCTCGCCTGGAGCATCGCCGGCACCACGGTCGGCACCAGCGCGACGCTCGGCGGCGTGATCGCCAAGGACGACGTCGTCACCTGCACGGTGACGCCCGACGACGGCCTGCAGACCGGCTCGCCGGTCGCGGCGGTGGTCACCATCGGCAACACCGCGCCTGTGGCGACCGGCGTGAGCATCTCGCCGACCACACCGGTCACCGACGACGTGCTCGCCGCCAGCGCTTCGGCCACCGACGCCGACGGGGACGCGGTGACCTTCTCCTATGACTGGTACGTCGACGGCGGCTACGCCGCGTCGGGCAGCACCCTCGACGGTGCCCTCCACTTCGACCGGGGGCAGGCGATCACGCTGGAGGCGACCCCCAACGACGGCAGCGAGGACGGGGCCACCCTGGCCTCCAGCAGCGTCACGGTGGCCAACTCGGCCCCGTCCATCGCGTCGGTCTCCCTGAGCCCCACCGCACCCCAGGCCGGGGACACCCTGACCTGCTCCTACGGCGGGTTCGCGGACGCCGATGGCGACGCTGACGCGTCCACCTTCGCCTGGGCCCTGGGCGGCACCTCGGTCGGCTCGGGAGCGGTCTACCCGGGCACGCCGGCGAACGGCGACGCCATCACCTGCACCGTCACCCCGGACGACGGCACGGACACGGGGACCGCGCTGAGCGTGACGGCTACCGTCGGCAATTCGGCGCCGTCCATCACCTCGGTGGTCATCAGCCCCGATCCGGCCACGGTCAGCGACACCCTGACCTGCTCCTACACCGGGTTCAGCGACCCGGACGGGGACCCGGACGCCTCGACGATCGCCTGGACCGTCGGCGGCACCACGGTGGGCACGGCGAGCACCCTGTCCACCGGTTTTGGCCGCGACGACGTGATCAGCTGCTCCGTCACCCCCTCGGACGGCACGAACACCGGCACGACCCTGAGCGACACCCTCACCGTCTCCAACACGGCCCCCTCGGTCAGCGCGGTGTCCCTGAGCCCCTCGAGCCCGGCCACCGGCGACACCCTCGTCGCCTCCGCCAGCACCTCGGACGCCGACGGGGACAGCTTGAGCCTGGGCTACGACTGGTACGTCGACGGCGGCTACGTGGCCTCCGGCTCGAGCACCCTGTCCGGCGCCAGCTACTTCGATCGGGACCAGACCGTCTCCGTCGTCGTCACGCCCTCCGATGGGACGGACAGCGGCAGCAGCCTGACCTCCAGCACCGTCACCGTGGTCAATACGGCGCCGTCGATCTCGTCGGTCGCCATCAGCCCCGCCAGCCCGGCCCCCGGTGACACCCTCACCTGCGCCTGGAGCGGCTACTCGGACGCCGACGGCGACGCCGACGCCTCCACCCTCGCCTGGGAGGTCAACAGCACCTCCGCGGGGTCGGGAAGCTCGCCCACTGGTTCGCTCGCCGACGGCGACGTCGTCACCTGTACCGTCACGCCCCACGACGGCATTGACAGCGGCAGCCCGGTCTCGGCGACGGCCGTGGTCGGCAACTCGCCCCCTTCGATCAGCACGGTCTCGATCTCTCCCGATCCGGCCGACGCCAGCGACACGCTGACCTGCAGCTACAGCGGCTACTCCGACCCGGAGGGGGACGCGGACGCCTCCACCGTCGCCTGGAGCATCTCGGGCTCCACGATCGGCGCCGGCAGCACGCTGTCCAGCGGCTTCGCCAAGGCGGACACCGTCACCTGCTCCGTCACGCCCTACGACGGGTCCTCGACGGGCACGGTGGTCACGGACAACCTCGTGATCGACAACCAGGTGCCGGTGGTCTCCGCGGTGTCGATCACGCCCTCTGCTGCGACCACCGACGACACCCTGACCGCCAGCGCCTCCACCGGTGACGGCGACGGGGACTCGGTGAGCGTGAGCTATGACTGGTCGGTGGACGGCACCTATGTGTCGACGGGCACCACCCTGAGCGGCGCGACCTCCTTCGACAAGGGCCAGGTGGTGGAGGTGACCGCCACCCCCGACGACGGGGACGACACCGGGTCGGCGCTCACCAGCGCCGCGATCACGATCCAGAACTCCCCGCCGAGCCTGTCTTCGGTGGCGGTCTCACCCGCTTCTCCGGCCCCCGGGGACACCCTGGTGTGCACCGCGAGCGGCTACTCCGACGCCGACGGCGACCTGGACGTCTCGACCTACGCCTGGTCGATCGCCGGCTCGACGGTGGGCACGGGCACGACCTACTCGGGTGCGCTCGCCGACGGCGACGTGGTGACCTGCACGGTGACGCCGGACGACGGCAGCGACACCGGGACCGATGTCTCGACGAGCGTGACGGTCGGGTCGAGCAACGCGGCGCCGGTGGTGACCGCGGTGAGCATCGCGCCGTCGAGCCCGGTGACCGACGACGTGCTCACGGCCAGCGCCAGCACCAGCGACGCCGACGGCGACACCGTGACCGTCACCTTCGACTGGTCGGTGGACGGGACCTACGCGGCGACGGGCACGACCCTGGACGGTGCGAGCTACTTCGACAAGGGCCAGGTGGTGGAGGTCACGGCGACGCCGCACGACGGCACGGAGTACGGCAGCGCGGCGACCTCGAGCAGCGTGACGGTGGTGAACTCGGCGCCGAGCCTGACCTCGGCCTCGATCACGCCGGCGAGCCCGACCGATGCCGACACCCTGACCTGTAGCGGAAATGGATTCTCGGACGCCGACGGCGACACGGACGTCTCGACCTACGCCTGGTCGATCGCCGGCTCGACGGTGGGCACGGGCACGACCTACTCGGGTGCGCTCGCCGACGGCGACGTGGTGACCTGCACGGTGACGCCGGACGACGGCAGCGACACCGGGACCGATGTCTCGACGAGCGTGACGGTCGGGTCGAGCAACGCGGCGCCGGTGGTGACCGCGGTGAGCATCGCGCCGTCGAGCCCGGTGACCGACGACGTGCTCACGGCCAGCGCCAGCACCAGCGACGCCGACGGCGACACCGTGACCGTCACCTTCGACTGGTCGGTGGACGGGACCTACGCGGCGACGGGCACGACCCTGGACGGTGCGAGCTACTTCGACAAGGGCCAGGTGGTGGAGGTCACGGCGACGCCGCACGACGGCACGGAGTACGGCAGCGCGGCGACCTCGAGCAGCGTGACGGTGGTGAACTCGGCGCCGAGCCTGACCTCGGCCTCGATCACGCCGGCGAGCCCGACCGATGCCGACACCCTGACCTGTAGCGGAAATGGATTCTCGGACGCCGACGGCGACACGGACGTCTCGACCTACGCCTGGTCGATCGCCGGCTCGACGGTGGGCACGGGCACGACCTACGCGGGCACCCTCAGCGACGGCGACGTGGTGACCTGCACGGTGACGCCGGACGACGGCAGCGACGCCGGGACCGACGTCTCGACCAGCGTCACCGTCAGCAGCGGAGCCAGCCCGTCCATCGCCTCGGTCTCGATCACCCCCGATCCGGCCGACGCCAGCGACACCCTCACCTGCAGCTACACGGGCTTCACGGACCCCCAGGGCGATCCGGACGCCTCCACCTTCGCCTGGACGGTGAACGGCTCCTCGGCCGGCACGAGCAACACCCTGTCCGGGAGCTTCGCCAAGGCCGACACGGTCGCCTGCATCGTCACCCCGTCTGACGGCTCGGACACCGGCACGGCTCTGAACGACAGCCTGGTCATCGAGAACCAGGTGCCGGTGCTCGCCGCGGTGATGATCACGCCGACCCTGGCCTACACCGACGACGTGCTCACCGCGGTGGTCACGACCTCGGACGGCGACGGCGACGCGGTCGCGGTGTCCTACGAGTGGTACGTGGACGGCACCTTCGTCGCCTCTGGTAGCGACACCCTGGACGGCGCCCTCTACTTCGACCGGGACGAGGCGATCACCGTGATCGCCACCCCGGACGACGGCGACGACATCGGGTCGTCGCTGACCTCGTCGTCGCTGACCATCCTCAACAGCGCACCGGAGCTCTCCTCGGCGGTCATCACGCCCTCCTCGCCGACCCCGTCGGACACGCTCTCCTGCTCGGGGTCCGGCTGGTACGACGCCGACGGCGACAGTGACGCCAGCACGACAGCGTGGTCGATCGGCGGCAGCACCGTGGGCACGGGCAGCAGCTACAGCGGGTCCCTGAGCGACGGCGACGTGGTGACCTGCGCCATCACGGCCGACGATGGCACCGATCCCGGGGCCACGGTCACCGCCACCGTCACGGTGGGTGAGACCAGCGGCAGTCCGTCGATCACGTCGGTGACCATCTCGCCGAGCCCGGCCTACGACGGCGACACCCTGACCTGCTCCTACAGCGGCTTCAGCGACCCCCAGGGCGACGCCGACGCCTCCACCTACGAGTGGACGGTGAACGGGTCGTCGGCGGGCAGCGCGAGCACCTTCGCCGGCTCCTTCGGCAAGGGGGACTCGGTGGTCTGCACCGTCACCCCCAGCGACGGCACGGACCTGGGCACGCCGCTGAGCGACTCCCTGATCGTCAGCAACACCGCCCCCGAGGTCGCGTCGGTCTCGATCTCCCCCTCGTCGCCCGACACCGACGACGTGTTGACGGCCAGCGCCAGCACCAGCGACGCCGACGGCGACAGCGTGTCGGTCAGCTACGACTGGTACGTGGACGGCAGCTTCGTCGCGTCGGGGACCACGACCCTGGACGGCGCGACCTACTTCGACGCCGGTCAGACGGTCTACGTGGAGGCCACGCCCGACGACGGCGACGACCTGGGCACGCCTGTGTCCTCGGCGGTGGTCACGGTCGGCAACAGCGCCCCGTCCATCTCCTCGGTCACCGTGAGCCCCGATCCGGCGATCCCGAGCGACACCCTGCTCTGCAGCTACTCCGGGTACAGCGATCCCGACGGGGACGCCGACGCGTCGACCTACGCCTGGGACGTCAACGGGACGGGAGCAGGGTCGGCGAGCACCCTGTCGGGCGCCTTCGTCGGGGGCGACGTGGTGACCTGCACGGTCACGCCCTCGGACGGCAGCGACAGCGGATCGCCGCTGAGCGACGCGGTCGTCATCGGCAACACGCCTCCCGAGGTCACGGCGGTCTCGATCAGTCCCGCCAGCCCCGACACCGCCGACGTGCTGGTGGCCAGCGCCTCGACGACCGATGCCGACGGCGACACGGTCACGCTGACCTATGACTGGTCCGTGGACGGCGGCTACGTCACCACCGGCAGCACGCTGGACGGCGCCACCTTCTTCGACCGCGACCAGGTCGTGGAGGTGACGGCCACGCCCCACGACGGCACCGAGTTCGGCACGTCCATGACGTCCTCCTCGGTGACGATCGTCAACTCCGCACCGTCTACGCCGGCCATCTCGATCAGCCCGTCCAGTCCCACGGAGGGCACGGACGACCTCATCTGTGCCATCGACACGGCCTCCACCGACGCCGACGGCGACAGCATCACAACCACCTTCACCTGGACCGTCGACGGCCTCGACTACCCGGCGGGCGACACCGCCGACACGGCGACCTGGCTGGGGCCGGACACGACCATCTACACCGACGACACGGTGCCCGCGGAGGACATCCTCGACGGGGAGACCTGGGTGTGCACCGTGACGGCCAGCGACGGCACGGACACCTCGGCCGGCGTGTCGACCTTCGTGACCGTGGGCTCCTCGAGCACCAGCTACTCCGGGACCTGGACGCTCGACTCCACGGTCTCCCACACCTGCGCCTTCGGGCTGGTGAACATCAACTTCAGCCAGGTGCTGATCACCGACAGCTACCCCACGATCGTGGTCGCCGAGGCCAGCAGCCAGCCCGGCACCATGGCCGGAAGCTTCACCAGCGCGACGGACTGGTCGGCGACGAACTCGATCACCGGGTCCTGCACCGAGGACTACACGATGACCGGGACCTTCACCGACGCCAACACCTTCACCGGGACCTTCGAAGCCGACTTCACAGGGGGCTGCCTGGGGTGCAGCTACCAGAGCTGGTCGGTGACGGGGACGAAGTAGGGCCTACTCCCGGCCGCGGAGCCGCGAGAGCACCCTCCTCGCCTTGCCGGGGCCCCCCGCGGCGCCCTCCATGTGGGTGCGCACGCGCTCGAGCAGCGCCTGCCGATCGTCCTCCGGGGTGACCACGAACACCTCGTTTCCGGGCACCAGAGCGACGGCGACGCCGTCGGCCGGGCAGACGTCCAGACAGCTCGTCTCCAGGACCCGACAGGTGCTCACCGGGCCGTCTTCGGCACGGGCGGCCTCCTTGAGCCAGCCCTTGAGCCGCTTGCCCCGGGCCCGACCGCAGGAGGGCTTCTTCGCCCCCGGATCCCGCTCGTTGCTGCAGACCAGCACCACGCCGTGCTGCCAGGGACAGGGGGTGTCTCTCATCGGACCTCCAGGTGGGTTTCTAACCTCGAGGGCCTTGTCGCGATCGTCGAGATGCCCAGGTTGACAGCGAACGGGAGGACGAGATCGCCGTTCACGTGGACGCCCTCCTCCGACAGGCCATGGAGCGTGGCGACTTCGACGACCTGCCGGGCCGGGTCAAGCCGCTCCAGCTCGTCGACGACCGCGGCGTGCCTCCCTCGGAGGTCTCGGCGCTCAGCGCCCTCGGGGCCATCGAGGCTCAGCCCAGGGGGACCACCGATCCGGCGGAGCGGCGGCGCCTGATGCGGGAGCTGAGCCGCCAGGACGCGGTGGTCCGCATGAAGCTGGAGCGGGCCCGGTGGCGCTGAGCCGTCTACCAGCCCCGGTAGAGTCGCCGTGCGCGGGCTCGGCGCGCCCGGGGGGGAACGGACCGGTAGCCGCGCGGTGGGACCCGGGCGGGGGCCAGAGCGGCGGGCGGATCCGCTGCGGCCACCCGGACCGGGTCCCGTGAGGGGGTGAGCTGCGGCTCGGGCCGCACGAGGCCCTCCACCAGCTCGGCGAAGGCCTCGGAGTCCCCGTCCAGCCCGCAGGCCTCGAAGGCGTGGTGGGCCAGCTCGTGGGCCACCAGGGGCCCCAGCTCGGCCGGCGTGACCGGGGTGAGCACGATGGCGGCCTGGGCCGGGGTCAGCGACCGGGGGTCGTAGACGCCGACCAGGACCTCTTCGGCGCCCGGTTCACGAGCCAGGTTGAAGCGATCGTCCTGGTTCGCCAGCGCCGTCTCGACCTCGAAGACTTCGATGTGGGCGGGCTCGCAGGCGGGCAGGTCCAGGCGACCGAGGGCCGCGGTGGCGGCCTCCAGGTGCTCGGTGAGAACCGGCTCCGTGAGTCCGAGGTTCCGGCTGTGCAGGGACCAGGTGAAGACCAGCGGTCCCGAGGCGAGCTCACCGCTGCCGCCGGCGAGGAAGGCGATGTCCGACACCGGCGCCCAGGGTCCAGGCTCTCCGAGCACGACCCGATCGAGGGCCAGGGACTCGACGACGTCGACGGCCTCGCTCAGTCGGAGCTCCAGGGCGGCCGGCAGCTCCAGCGTCTGGAGCGGGGTCTGCGCCGAGCAGGCGGCGAGTCCCAGGGCGCTGAGCAGGACAACCAGGCGGTCCACGAGATCCTCCTGGGTCTTCGGACGCCTGGAGGCTCAGCGCATTCGATCGGCCCGGCTACAGCCGGCGGCGCCACCCCACCAGTCCGACCAGCGCCAGCAACCAGGCGGCGCCGGTTCGTGGCGCCGGGGTGGACGCGCACCCGCAGCCACCGCCGCCTCGGTAGAGCTCGTCGCCGTCGAGGCCGGAGTGGGTCCAGTCGGGATCGTCGTGGCCCAGCTCGTTGCAGTCCTGGTCCCAGCCCGGCGCACCCGGGTAGACCGAGGCGTCCGTGTCGTCGCAGTCGACATCGACCGCCCAGCCGTCCCGGTCCTGGTCGTCGTCGTTGCCGTCGCAGTCCTGGTCCACGCCGTCGTACCAGATC
>CAZCVP010000026.1:0-52666 GCA_964501915.1 uncultured Enterobacterales bacterium | reverse complement strand
GGGCGGCGGGGCGGGGTGTGGCGCCCCCCCCCCCCCCCCCCCCCGCCCCGGGGTCCCCCTCCCCCCCCCGGGGGGGCCCGGGGACGTCATCGGCGTTGATCAGGAGCTGTGGCCACCGCTCGACCTCCTCTTCGAGCAGCTCGCTCCACCGCCCGGCGTGGGCGGTCTCGATCCACCAAGGCCTTGACGGAGAGGAGGAGGTCCTCCTCCTCGCAGACCTGGGAGACAGGGACCTTGTCGATGTGGTGACGTCGCAGGATGGCGGCCTTCTGCTCGGCCGTGAAGGTGCGGCGCTTCTTCTTCGCTATGTGCTCTCCTTGAGGATGCCGCTCCTATCGCGGCGGGGTGGAGAGTCAGGTTTCGACAGGGGCAGCACACTACGTCATCTGCTGGGGAGAGGAGCCCGACGGATGCTGCGGACAGGTCGAGGACGCTCCCACCACGAACGGCTGGGTCCAGGTCGTCGCAAGCACAGACAACTCCTGCGCGCTGGACGTGGAGGGAGTGGTGACCTGCTGGGGGGTGGACATCGGACCCCCGTAGCAGCGGCGGGCCTGGGGGCGGCCGGGCGATCACCACCAACCCACCCCCGGAGATGGCATCCACCAGAGCATCCACGCCGATCTCCGCCCCTCCCGTAGCAACAAGGCCCAACGGAGCTTAATCGGCGTTGAACCTTGCTAATAAGAAGGTGGCTTCGGCGGGACTCGAACCTGCGACAACACGGGTATGAACCGTGTGCTCGGACCCGGCTCCGGTGGGATCAAGATCCCAACCCCGGCGGTAGAGAGCGGTGATAGGCGGTAGTCCCCCGGATCCAGCGACCCCAACCCCCCGAAATCACGTCACCGACCCCTACTCCACGTACCCCAACGCCCGCAGCATCTCCAGCTCATCGTCCTCCGGGGCCTCCAGGGTCTCGCCGGCCACCTTGGGAGGATGGGCGCTGTCCATGTAGGCCTGGGCGGCGGCCTGGAGGGCCTTGTGGGCGGAGGTGGGAGGCTTGACGTGGACCTGTTCCTCGGGCAGGACCATGTACCGCCACAGCCCGTTCTCGTGGTAGTAGCGCACGGCGTGGGTCGTGTCGCGGGCTCCGGTCTGCATGTAGCCGACACCGCCGCGGTCGCTGAGGGCGATGGGGCCCTGCGCCGCCTGGGGACCGAACAGGGGCTCCCCGTCCCACTCCCAGGCGTTCTGCACGGGGATGCCCAGGTAGCTGGCGAGGGTGGGGGCCAGGTCCACCAGCTCGGCGACCTGATCCCGCTCCACTCGCCCCTCGGGGATGCCGGGGCCGGCGATGATGAGGGGGACGTTGAGCAGGGCATCGATGAGCGAGTGGCTGTGGCCGAAGTGAGGGTGGGGGTCTCGGTACTCCCCGAGGGTCTCGCCGTGGTCGCTGGTCACGATCACGAGGGTCTTCTCGGCCAGCCCGAGCTGCTCCAGGCGGTCGAGGACCTGACCGACCTGGCGATCGGCCAGGAAGACGGCGTCGTCGTAGAGGGCGTTGATGTAGGCCAGGTCCGCCGCGGTCGGCACCGTGCGACCCGTGTTGATCTCGAGGTAGTGCGCCGGCTCCACCACGTCGCCGAACTGGGAGGGGTGCTGACCCCGTCGAGCCTCGAAGCCCTCGAAGCGGTCGTTGGGGGCGTGGGGGCCCAGGAGGTGGAGGTAGAGCATCCAGGGCTCACCGCTCGCCTTCAGCTCGGCCAGGCGGTCCGAACCCTGGTCGACGGCGGCCTGGTCGGTGACCTGCACCCAGGTGTCGAAGCCCTGGTGGACCCGGAGCTGGAAGCGGGCCGTCGGCGCCGGCGCGATGACGCCGTTGGCGACGTAGCCGTCGATCCTGTAGCCGCGCTGCTCGAGGACCTCGGCCACGGTCGTGACCTCGGGCGAGAGCTGGTTGAAGTGCTCCCTTCGCTGGTTCATGGTGAACATCTGGCCCGTGCTGAGACGGTAGCGTCCGGAGAAGTAGCTGCTCACCGAGAGCATGGTGGACGGCGCCTGGGAGTAGGCGTGCTCCCAGGTCGTGCCGCGGGCGGCCAGGCGGTCCAGGTTGGGGGTGTTGACGGGCGGTCCTCCGTACACCCCGAGGCGGTCCGCCCGGGTCGTGTCGATGACGATCCACAGCACGTTGCAGCCCGCGCAGACCGGCGCGGCCCGGGCCGTCGAGGGAAGCGCCAGCCCGAGGAGAGCCAAGAACAGGACGGTGAGCATCGGACGCACTCCGTTCACTCGATGTAGCCGATGGCCCGGAGCTCCTCGAGGATGTCCTCGTCGGACTCGTGGGCGTCTCGGGTCCCTTCGCGGGCCCCGTCCTCCCAGGTGGGCTGGGACCGCACCGGGTGGGCCTGGACCCACGCGGGTCGGAAGGCCTCGACCAGGGGACGGCCCGTCATGTCGTCGCCGACCGGCAGCTCCATGGCCATCAACACGGTGGGGGTGATGTCCCGGATGGTCGGCTCGTCGAGGGTCGCTCCGGGCTGGACCTGGGGCCCGACCATCATCAGCACCCCGGGCTGGCGGGCCGTGTGCCCACCCGTGCGCAGGGTGATGGAGAGGACCGGGTCGTCGTAGACCGTGCCCTCGATCACCACGGACCCTGTGGCGCCGTGACCCGGCACGTTGGCCGTCAGGTCGCACTCCGGCTTGGCCGGGGTCTCGTCGATCTCGAACACCGGCGCCCCGGTGCCCTCGTAGGTGACAGCGGCAAGGTCCTCCTCGAGTCGGGCGACGAGCCGGTCCTTGTGCTGGGACGGCACCACGCCGTGGGCCTCTCGTCCCTGCAGGTTGACCACGAGGCACTTCTGGACCCGGGTGGGGTGAGAGCCCCGGGGGTAGACGCGGGTGTTGGGCATGTCCGGGGTCGTGCCTGTGCCGGACCAGTAGCCCAGCCGGCTCAACACCCGCTCGATGCTCAGGCTGACCCGGTTCTGCTCCTCCAGCGCCTTGAAGCCGTGGTCCGAGAGCACGATGATCAGGGCCTCCTCGGGCGCGGCGTCGACGATCTCCTTCAGGGCCCGGTCGACACCGCGATAGGCGTCGAAGAACAGCGCTCCCTCGGTGCGTCTCCCCTCGGGGGTGATCGTGTCGAACCGGTCGGGCTCGAAGTACTTCCAGTACTGGTGGGCCGTGACGTCGACCCGGTGGAGGTAGACCATCGCCAGGTCGAAGGGACCTTCCGCGGGCTGGTGGGTGGCGACCCAGGTGAACAGGCGATCGTCGGGACCGTAGAAGTCGGAGCCGGCGTAGAAGCTCTCGTAGGCCCGATCCGCCTGGGTGGACCAGCTCGCCAGGTCGTGGGCGTAGGACGCGGGCCAGGTGGTGTCCTCGATGCCCTCTCGGGACACACGATCGGTGATCATCAGGCCGTTGATGGGCTCCGCCGGCCAGCTCGCCCACCACCCCAGCACCATGACCCGCCTGTTCGCCTCGGACGCGATGTTCCAGATCGCCTTGACCTGGCGGTCCGAGGACGACACCGGGACCTGGGTCTCGGAGCTGGTCGACAGGAAGTCGGTGATGCCGTGGGTGGAAGGCTCGTGGCCCGTCGCCACGGTGGTCCAGACCACGGGGGAACGAGAGCCATAGTCGGTCGCCAGGTGGGTCAGGAAGCCCTGGCTGGAGAGCTTGCGAAAGGTGGGAAGCTCTCCGTCGCTCATCATCTGCTGGAGGACCCGCATCTCCAGGCCGTCCAGGCCGACGACGATCACGGGTTGCGCCGCGCGAGCATCGCGGGCGCCCAGCAGACTCCAGAGCCCCACGACCACCAGCCACAGGGCACGGTTCAGCTTCATCTCCAGGGGCCTCCCCGAGCCCTGTAGGCTGGGCGGCGAGGGCGGTCAAGCCGCCTGCCGGGGGGGCTCGCGAGCACCGGAGCGAGACCCGTGCTCGCCGCGGTCAGCGAGGGGTCTGCGGGCCGCAGATGGACACGGCGTCCGCCTCGGTGAGCGGGACCTGGGGACCCTGGGTCAGGACCTGGAACCCGCTCTCCCACCTCCTCTTCATCAACGGCGTCTACGTCAGGGGCCCCGACGAGAGAGAGCTCGCAGGTCCCCTCAACCCGGAGTCGGGCGAGGGCCGAGACATCCCGAGACACAAGGTCGTACCTGCCGCGCCGATCCGAGTTCGGAGGCTGACCATGGACAAGACCATCGTGCTTCTCGTGGCCTCCGCGCTGCTGGTGGGTCCGCTGCAGCTCGGGTCCACCGCGGACCCGGATCCGATCGGGCCCGGCGCACCGGCTTCAGAGCCAGGGGGAGTGCCCGCGGCCCGGGTGACCGCCCTGCCGACGCGCACGGAGGCCCTGGAGATCGAGGGACCGTCGCCCGAAGTGCTGGCCAGGCTCGTCCGATGGGAGGAGGAGGCCGCGGAGTGGCGCGAGCTCGTCGGGCGGAGAGGAGAGGCGGCGACGTTGCGCTGCCGGCTGATCGGTGAGGGCTTCATGGACCGGGCCGAGGTGTCGACGGAGGCCGCCAGCACCTTTGACGGCGACATGATCCACTGGGGCGCCTGGACGCCGGTGTTCGACGGCTGGGTGAGCTTCGAGGTGAACGGGCCCTCGGGCGAGCTGCGCTTCGATGTGGTGGGCTTCTACCCTGCCTTCTCCGTCTGGGAGGGGCTGGAGGCTGGCGCCATCGGGAGCTGCGGGCCGATCCTGCTGGAGCCTGCGCCGACCCATGCGATCATCGGTCGGGTCACCTTCGAAGACGGCCGACCGGTCGAGGGCGCCCTGGTCCATGGCTGTGGGAGGCACCGCAGCAGCGACTCCGACGGCTCCTACTTCATGCCCGTGGCGGTGCGGGAGCCCTGCTCGGTCAGCGCGAACTGGAACAACTGGAGCGCTCAGTGGGAGGGAGAGCGCCGCCGCTTCTACGACTCCGACAGCGTGCCGGTGGATCCGACCCAGGGGGACGAGGTGGTGGACTTCGTGCTCCATGAGCTGGACCTCGACCGGCTCGCCGCCGAGCACGAGGGACGCTGAGGAGATCGTTCCGCCGACCGGGGGTCACGCCTGGACGCCGCATCGGAGGCCGGCGTCGCCAGATGGCCGGACTCCCCGAGCCGGAGACCTGCCGGGCCAGGACAACGGCGCGATCGGGCTCTGGCGGGGACCTCGAGTCTCCCATGCCCCGTGCCACCCGCGACGAAGGCCTCCCAGCCTTCGGCAACATCAACCCGCACCGGAACCCACCTCCCTCGACACCGCCGCGAGGGTGCCGGCGCGGCCGACCCTGGCCTCCAGCCGGCGGACCATCCTGAAGCCGGCGCCGTAGACCTCGTCGTCGCGCATCTCGCAGGAACGGGCCGCGGCGGTGTCGCCCCGATCCAGGGCAGCGTGGTACTGGGCCCAGACCGCCAGTCCCTCGACCCAGCGGTCGTCGGTGTCCGAGGGGAAGTGGTCGGCCTGCCACAGGTGGACGTGCTCGTGGACCACCGTGCCGAAGGTGTCCGTCGCCGGCCGACCGTCCTCGACGAGGATCTCCAGGTCCTGGCTCTGCGTGCCGTCGCCATGGCTCGTGCTCCGGCGACAGAACAGCCCCGCCGTGCGGGGGTCATGGGCCGGGGTCGGCCGGAAGACGCGGTCCTGGCGGTGGGCGAGGGTGGCGGCATCGGTCAAGGTCACGGGGCACTCGCTCCGCGGGCGCAGCTCCATGCCCAGGCTGCCCTCGAGCCAGCGCCGGGCCTCCTCCACCAGGGCGTTCAGCTCGGCCTGGGTGGTGACGGCGGTGGCCGAGCACCGGGTGCAGGAGGCGCGACCGTCCCGGTGCACCAGCGCCCCGTCGTCCACGGGCACGCCACAGAAGTCGCAGGCCTCCCGGTCCAGCCGGCAGCGCTCACAGTAGTGACGGTCGGGGTTCAGCACGGACGTGAAGAAGGTCCCGGTCAGCGGCTGGAGACAGGCGATGCAGCGCTTCGTCCCGACCCCCGCCGGTGCAGGACCCGAGGTCTCCGAGGCTGGCGGGGTCGGCAGCCCCGAACCCGTCGGCCCCTTGTGCCCCACCTCGGCCCCCATCAGGCGGGCGACGAAGTCGTGCACGGCCTGCACGTCGGGGACCTGGTCCTCGTCCCCGAGGCGGGAGGGCTCGTACCCGATGTCCTTGAAGGTGGCGCTCGCGGGCGGGCGCTCGCTCCACAGCCACAAGAACTGGAAGACGGCGACGAGGAAGCGGTAGAAGTCCGCGCCGAGGGCATCCAGCAGGCCCGCGCCCCCCTCGTAGGGGTCGATGAGCAGGATCGCCGGGCGGCCCTCGTCCTCCTCGCGGTGGGCGAGCGAGCCCAGCCTCTCCACCACGTCGATGTCGATGACGGCCCGCTCCAGGCGGATCAGGACCCGCAGGGCGGCGTGCAGCATGCGCCGCAGGGTGACCCGCGCGGACGTGGACAGGACCGTCTGTTGCGGCAGGGCGATGACCAGCGCCACCGCCGAGAGCTTCCACTCCAGCTCCAGCTCCGGGATCAGGTGGCGGCTGGGCTCCACCAGCCCGCCCTGCCCGTCGTCCCGCAGGAGCCAGTACCCCAGGTGCCTCTCCTCGACGTCCACGTGGAGCCGCCAGGTGGCGAAGTCCTGTCCGTGCTTGGGGCGATGGTCCTGGTAGGCCTCGGGCTCCTCGCCCGGCGTGCGGGTGATCGACCGCTCCCGGATCGGCACCGTGAAGCCGAGCACCGTGGCCGGCTCGCACTTCAGCCAGGGAACCGTCGGCCCGCCGTCGCCAGACGCGGGCGCGCGGAGGCGCTCGACGAAGTCGGCGTAGCCCTTGAGCGGCACCTGGTAGCGGATCTCGTCGATGTGCAGCAGGCAGCCGGGGTAGGCCAGCCGGAAGACGTGGTCGAGGTCGACGCGGGCCAGGTCCCGGGAGGAGCGCTGGTCGACCAGCACCAGGCGGACCCAGCGACCGGTGACGGTGTCCAGGGGCGTCGGCGCCGCCGCCCGGCCGACGACGGCCAGCTCGCGGCTCTCCTGGATCCGCCCGTCGGACCCCAGCCGCCGGCGATGGACCTCCTGGAGCAGGCCCTGCTCCCGCAGGTGATCGAAGCTCCGCTGGACGGGCCAGTCGGCGGGCAGCAGGTCGAAGAGCTGCTCCCGCGGCCCCCGCAGCTCCCCCAGGGCCGCCAGCAGGTGCTTGTCCAGCATCTCCAGCCCGGGGTCCCCGCAGACCAGCCGTGTCCCCAGCGGGCGCAGGTCCTGCTTCCAGACGTCGGCGTGGGGCTCGCGGCGCTTGATGCCCAGGGAGCAGAGCCAGCGCTCCATCAGCCAGCCCACCAGGCCGCGGGACTCCAGCGAGGGGACCGCCACCACCAGGTGGTCTTTCTTGCCGCCCTGGCAGACGCCTCCGTGAGCGACCCGCTCCGGCAGGGAGAGGAAGTCGTCGACGGGGACCTCGCGGACGTGGACCCAGGCGTCCCGGAGGTCCACCCAGGGGTCCTCGAGCACCGGCGGTCTCTCCTCCCGCGAGGTGACGGTGTCCACCCAGTTCGGCTTGCGCTTGTCGGACTCGACGACGTCCTCGGCGAGGGAGATGTGGTGCCCCCCCCCGTAGCAGGCGCTGGCCCAGGCCACCTGCATCGCCGCGGGCAGCACTTCGGCTTCGTGGCTGTCCCGGAGACCCGGCGCACCGACGAGGTGGTAGAGGTGCAGCTCCTTGCGCGGGGCCCCCACGGCGAAGTCGGCCACCGGTGCTCCCCGACCCCCGGCCAGCCAGCGGGCGTACTCCTTGGCCCCGGACATGCCGAAGGGGTTGCAGCACAGGGTCTGGGCCAGCACCGGTCGAGCCCCGTGGAACTCGATGATGCGCTGGAGCCGGCGCAGGGCCACCGCCAGGTTGGCCGCGTGCACGCCCGAGTAGGCCTCGAGGTCCTCGAGCACCACCAGGCCGAGCTCGGAGAGCAGGGACTCGTGGGTGGCGTGGACCGGCATCAGCTCCAGGGCCAGCCAGTCCGCCGTCGTGAACAGGACCGCCGGGGGGTTGTGGGGGTCCAGGGTGTCGGGGGTCTGCATCGGCAGCCCGCCCCGGGGGGCCCCGGGGGGTGTTGGCCCGCGGGCCGGGGCGCCCCCGGGGGGGGGGGCCCGGGCGCATGTGGCCGCGGGGGCGCTCCAGGACCGCCTGGCTCGGGTAGACCACCAGCGAGCGACGGCCCTCGTCGAGCCAGGTGCGCGCCACGCACTCGAAGGCCGCCGTGCTGCGCCCGCTGCCGAAGGGACAGTTGAGCAGCACGGGGCGCTCCTTCGGCGTCTGGAGCTCCGCCATCACCGTGCGGACGAACTCGGCCTGGTGCTTCCAGATGCCGCCCCCGTCCACGGGCGGGAGCCGGAAGCTGGCGATGGTGGAGTTGCCGCTCCAGCCTGTCCGGTTGGGCAGGTCCTGGTCCTGGGGCAGCGGCGCGGGCCGGACCTCCACGTCCCCCTCGATGAAGGCCGCCCGGTGGAGCTCGAAGCCGAGCCCGGCGAGGTGCATCTCCCAGTCGCGCCGGGACAGGTCGGACCTGGGCTCCGGTGGCTCAGGCGGCGGCGGCGGCTCCTCCTGCTCGGCGGTCACGCCTCGGCTCACCAGCAGCCCGAAGAGCAGGACACCGCCCGCCAGGGCCGACGCCCACACCTGGCCGGGGACCATGACCGAGCCCGTGCCCTGGAACATCGGCTGGAAGGCGGCGAGACCGATCACCAGGGCGGCGAGCACCAGCAGCAGCCCGCCCACCAGGGTCCGGAGCCAGGGCTCGGGCTGGCCCCCGTGGTGCCCCCACCGGCGCAGCTCCCCGGCGGAGGGAGGACCCTGGGGTCCCGCGAAGGCCCGGGTCAGGCCGAGCACGACCGGGCCCGCGAGCAGCGCCAGGGTGCCGACCACCAGGTTGACCGCCTCGACGTCCGCGGCGGTGGCCACCCGTCGCACCAGGTCCCGCCAGGGGAAGCCCGGCCACTGGTAGAAGGAGTGCAGGAACCCGGCGCTCACGCCCTGGAAGCGCACGGCCCAGTCAGCGATGCCCGCGGCGCCGGAGACCAGCAGGACCACCCCACAGTAGGCCGAGAAGGCCCGCCCGTAGAGCGGGCCCGGGTCGGGGGCCTGCTCGCGGAACCGGGCCAACACCGCCGGCGCCAGCACGCCCGCCGCCGAGCACAGGCCCACCAGCGCCAGGACGAGCATCGCCCGCCCCGGGCGTCCGGCCAGCGCGGCCACGAGCTCGGCCCACAGCCCGCTCATGGCTGGGTCACCCGCTCGACGAGCCAGATCCGCTGGGCGTCCACGCCGGAGCCCTCGACGACCTCCCAGTCGCTGCCCTCTCCAGCCCAGGGAGGCACGGCCCCCGGCCGGGTCTTCGACCAGTGGCCGAGCCGCCTGGACATGGTGGCGCCGGGCAGGACCAGGCGGGTGCTGTTCCGGTCCGCGATGGACCAGCGCTCCTGGGACAGGTCCTCGGGCCACTGGGGACCGGCGCCGCCCATGGCCGGGCTGGGCCGGACGAGCCTGGTGCGCTCGGCCAGCAGGTCCATGAAGACCTCGGACCACAGGAGCACCCGGTCGACCTCGTCGTGGTCCAGCGGGTAGAGGCCCTCGTCCCAGAAGGCCTCCGGCGTCCAGGTGTCGTCCACCCGCTGGAAGGCCGAGGCCGGCGGGACCACGGTCCAGGACAGGCCCGAGGCGCTGTCCCTGTGCAGCGACCAGGCCTCCTCCTCGGGGCTGACGGCCCTCGATCTCACCCCGTCCAGGTCCTTCCTCAGCCAGCCCAGGCAGCGGGCCGTGTAGTCGATGCCCGCCGTGACCCGGGCGAGCTTGCGCAGGGTGGCGTCGGCGCCGAGGATCAGCTCCTTGTCGATGGCGTCCTCGAAGGCCCCCCGCTCGGTGTCCAACCGCCCGTCGAGCCCGCGCACGACGTCGCAGACGGCGGTCGCGACCGTGCCCATCGGGCCGAAGTGACGGACCAGCCGCGCCTGCACCCGGCTCCGGGCGATCGACAGCAGCCCGTTCCAGGCCCCCAGGGTCAGCACCATGCCGACCCCGGCCACCCAGGGCGGCTGGAGGGCCGTCCAGGCCACCGTGTGGAGGTAGAAGAGCACCAGGTCCCACCCCGGGGACTTCATGCTCGGGTCCGGCGGTCCCAGGCTGTCGGCGAGCAGGCGCAGGACGGGCACGATGAGCAGCCCCACCAGCAGCGCCGCCAGGCCCAGCCAGCCCTTGAGCTGTCCCTCGGGGGGCATGCGCCCGAGGTCCTCCACCGCCCGGATCCTGGCCTCTTCGAGCCGCCCCAGCGCCGCCGACTCCCCCAGGGAAGCTCCAGGCAGCACCTCTCGATCCCCCAGCTCTCCCCGGGCCCGCCTGAGCCCCGCCACCCGGCGCTGGAGCCTCCCGTGCAGCGGCTTGAGCCCCATCCACTCCGGCTGGCCGGTCACGCACCGCTCCAGGTCCGCCTGCCAGGTGCCGGCCTTGCCGGCGAAGTCCTCGGCCACGGTCAGGGCGACCCCTCGCTCCCCGCCCTGGCCGCCGACGGTCTCCTCCAGGCGCTTCCGCACCTCGCGGCACACCGCCTCCTTCCACCCCTCCTCCCGCAGTCGATGCCGGGCGCCCTCCCCGGCGAAGCGGGCGACCACGCGGCGCGTGACGGCCTCGGCGTCCACGCGGAAGGACCGTCGCGCGGCGACGTAGGCCTTCGGCGGCTCGCCTTCGGGGTCGAACCGGGACCCCCACTCGCTCACGAAGCTCGCGGCCGGGTCGACCTCGTCCTTCTCCTCCGGCGGGCTGTCCAGGAGGTGGTTCACCTGCTCCACGCCTCGCTGGAGCAGCCACTGCCGCTCGACCTCGTCCATGCCGTCGGCGATCGTGGTCAGCAGCAGGCGGCAGCAGCGACCCGCCGGGGGCACCAGGGCCCGCTCCACGGCTTCGGTGCCGTCCAGGCAGAGGAGCTGCACGAGCCAGGACGCCTCTTCGAGGACCTCGTCCTGTTCCTGTCGGACGGGGCCGCGATCGTGGGCCACGGCGAGACAGCTCACCTCCGGGTGGGAGACCCCCGCGGCGGCCTCGAAGGCCCCGGCCTCCGTGTCGGCGATCATCACGAAGGCCCCCCGGGACCGCCCGGTGCGCTCCAGGAGCCCGTCGACCTCCGGGTGGCCGACGACGTCCCGGTAGAGCTCGCAGAAGGCCTCCAGGTGCCGGACTTCGCCCACGCCGCAGAGCCGGACGCCGGACGCCAGCAGGACCCGGTCCTGCTCGAGCACCCGGATCAGGTGGCTGCGCACCTCCGCCGCCGAGACCTCCTGCTCGCCGGCGAGGCAGACGAGGTCCTCGATCGACTCGTCGACCCGAAGCCGCCGGAGGAGCAGCTCCACCGCTCGTCGTCCCGCCGGATCGACGGCGACGACCACGGTGGGGTGGGGGGCTCGCCTCTTGGGTGGCAGCTCAGTTCGCCTCCCGCAGCGCCTCGAGGGCCTTCACCAGGCGCTCCACGGGCTGGAGCCTCCGGGCACGGCCACCGGCGAAGCCCTCGTCGACGACGAACTTCTTGAGGGTGTCGATGGCGACGCGGGTGCGCTGGTCGTCGTAGGACCGGGCCCCGAGCACCGTGTGCACGGCCGCAGCCCGCCCGGCGTCTCGGGCCAGCTCCGAGCGCAGGGACCGGGCCAGGTCCGTGGGGCACTCGCAGAGGGGGGCGACGTTCTTCTTGGAGACCTCCAGCGACCACACCGGTGGCTTGCCCCGCGGCCGCTTCCGCACCACGACCCCGCGGGAGAGCGCCCTCACCAGCAGCTCCCGGTCCTCCGACTCCTGGGCCTCGACGGCCTGATCGTCGAGGTCCTGGAGCGTGTGCTCCCAGTCCTTGGCGGTGTGCAGCATGTGGGGCTTGTTCTCTCCCCAGTCCATGAACTCCCAGTAGGCGCCGTGGGACTTGGACACCGTGTCGAACACGTAGACCGGCAGCACACCGTAGCCCTTGAAGGCGACCAGCATGCGGGGATCGTCCCACTCCTGGAGGCCGGAACCGATCTCGACCTTGAGCCGGAGGGAGTCGAGCTCGCCGGCGTCCTCGGTCATCACCGCCAGCGCGCTCTGGAAGCGCTCGTCCAGGACGGTGAACAGGTCCTGGTGGCCGATGAGCACACCGGAGGCGAACACGGCGGTGCCTTCGCCCCTGGGCAGCTTGGTGTAGGCGAGGCGGGCCAGGGGCTGCGCCATGTCCCGCAGCGCCGTGAGCTTGGCCTCCATGTAGCTCCCGACGCGGTCGTCGGGCAGCTCCCCGGGCTCGAGCAGCCGCTGCCGGCTCACCGGGTCCCCACGCTCGGCCTCGGACATTGTGCAGTACCTGGCCTCGTACTCCAGGGCACGGATGAGCGTGAGCCCGTCCCGGCGGGCCCCGTCCGCCTCCGGATCCCCCGAGATCAGCGGTCGCAGCAGCTCGTCGGCCTTGGCGGTCAGGGCCGCCTGGAGGCGCTTGAGCACGTTGTGGGCGGCGAAGGTGTTCCGCGGATCCCGAGCCCGCGCCTCCTCGGCGGCGAGCGCGTCGCCCACGAGCTGGCCCAGCCAGGAGCCGTCGGTGAGGGTGCCTTCGACGTCCGGGAGCAGGACGTCTTCCCAGAAGAGGTCCCACTGCCTGTGCAGCGCCTCGTCCAACGGATCGAGGGCCTCCAGGCGCAGGTAGAAGTCGTCGACGTGCAGCTCGCCGCCCACGAGCAGGCTCCAGGCCTCGTCGTCGAGGCCATCCGCCCGGGACTCGGCCGACCGGGCCACGTTGGTGTAGCTGGCGGAGCGCTCCCGGAGATACTGGCGAAAGGACTCGAGCTGGGCGAGCAGGGCCCTGGCCTCCAGCAGCTCGTTGGACTTCTTGACGAGGGCGTCCCAGAGGTCCTGGGCCTTGGCGTGCGCGTCACCACGGACCGCCTCCTTCTTCTTCTTGCCGACGACCTTCCAGGAGTCCGCCGACTTCGCCTCCTGCTGGATCGCCGAGAACTCGTCCTTGCGCCTCCCCTCCTTGTCCTCCCAGGCGAGCGAGGCCGGGACCAGGGAGTCCACCCGCTTCTCGGTCGCGGTGATCCAGCCCTCGATGTCCTCCAGGAGCAGCCGCATGACCAGGTAGCGCTCCTGCATGGCGTCGAAGCCCGACTCGTTCTGCCGCAGCTTGTCGAAGACCTCGCCGGCCCGGGCGTCTGTCGCCCAGGCCTCGCAGCGGGCGACCCGCGACCTCTCCTGGTCTTCGAACTCCCTCTGCAGTCCGGCCAGGTCCGAGGTCAGGGAGACGGCGATGTCCATCCGGGGAGGCGGCTTCTTGTCGACCTTGTCCACCGCCTTGGCCCGAGCGAGGAAGTGCTGGTGCACCGTGGAGCGGAGCCCGCCCCCCTTCCGGCTGCCCCCGGACCGGCTGCCCTTCCCCTTCCCCCGTGCCGGTCCGGCCGACTCCGTGGAGAGGAAGGCGGGCTCGCCCTCGACGACCCGGAAGAGCCTGGACCACTCTCCCAGGGCGTCCTTGGACAGGTCCACCTCTTCTCCGAGGCTCCTCAGCCACTCCGCCTTGTCGACGGCGGCCTTCTCCTCGGCGATGGCCAGCCGCTTCACCTCGTCGCACCACTGGCGGGCCAGCAGCCGGGCGACGACGTCCTCGGGCGTGCCCTTGAGCCGCGGATCGTTGACGTTCAGGCGCTCCGGGGCGGGGCCGGCCTCGGCTCCGGCGGTCCGGGCCTCGGTCGAGAATTGGGAGCGGAAGGCGGTCGCCAGGAAGCGCAGCTTGCAGTACTCCAGCAGGGTCTCCTCGGGGCAGACCAGGGCGGCGCCGCCGAAGGTCCCGAAGTGCTTGGTGAACCCGGCCTCGGTCAGGGTGCCGTCCTCCCCCAGGACGTGGGAGGCGCGGTTCATGAACCGCGTGTAGTTGTCCCGCTCGCTGGCCTGCTGGCTGGCGGCGGGCGTCATCAGGTTGAGGTAGGCGAGGTCCGCCACGGCCCAGGGCATCTTGACGCCGAGGTCCATGCCCGCGGGCTCGTCGACCAGCACCACCCAGTCGTAGGGGGGCAGGGTCTGGAGGGGCAGCGCCTCCCGGCGGTGGTCCGGCTGGCGGTAGGGGAAGGGGACGTCGTCGTAGTCCTCGTAGCCGCACTTGTTGAGCCGCTCCAGCTCCTTGAGGGCGGCGTAGGTGTTGGCGTGGATGAAGTCCCCCAGCTCGTCGGCGACGATGCCCTCCAGCGAGGTGGCGGTCAGGAAGTAGCCGAAGAGCCTGGGCGACCAGCCGCGGTCCTCGACCACCTCTCGGAGCAGGCCCGCGGCGGAGAGGAAGGAGCCACTGCAGGTGCCGCCAGCCAGCGATCCGAAGACGAAGACCTCCAGGTTCTTCGGGGCCTGTCGCAGGAAGGTGTTGTCCACCGAGAAGAGGCGGTCCAGCACGCGGTCCAGCCGGTCCTCGATGCGCTCGCTGAAGACGTAGAAGCCCACCCGGCTCTCGACGCGGATCTGGCCGGCGCCCGGCACGTTCTCCCGGGGTTCATAGGCGTCCGGCAGCCACTGCTCCAGCCAGGTGTCGCCCTTGCGGCGCAGCCGCTCCAGGGCGTGGGCCCGGCCGCGCTGGGCCAGGTGGACGTGGGGCACCCCGGCGTGCTTGGCCCTGGTGAGGTCGTTCTCGTTGGTGTCCAGGGCCACGAAGCCCACGCAGGGCTCCCGGTAGCGCCGCCAGCGGGCGTTGGCCTGGAGCCGCTCCCGGATGCGGAGCACGATCTCGATGCCGACGCCGCCGAGCCCGACGTAGAGCTGGGGGCCGACCGCTCCGATGTAGCGGGCCTCGAAGCGCTCGCGGGTGGTGGATGCCATGGGGTCCTCCTGGGAGGGGGATTCTAGTTCATCGGGTGAAGCGGAGGATGCGGAAGCGGTCCTCTTCGCTGCCGACCTCGTCTTCGAAGTAGTAGAGCCAGTCGAGCTTGAGCACGTCGCCGGAGGCCACGCGGTAGCCGTCGGGTGTGACGCTCTCGTCGTCCTCGTCCTCCTCCAGGGGAGGGACGTCCCACCAGGAGGCCTCCTCCGTCCAGCGGCAGCGCAGCAGGGACCGGCTGCTGTGGACCCTAGCCACCGCCCGACCGGACTCGTCGCGCTCCAGGGAGACCGTGACGGCGCCGGCGCTCGGATCCCGGGTCGGCGTCCCGTCGGCGCGGAGGTGGAGACGCTCGTCGACCCACCAGGTCCAGGTCGGGCGCTTGAAGCCCGAGCAGGGATTGCGACGACGCTTGAGCTCCTGCAGCTCGTTGTCCCAACACGCCGCGACCTGTCCCGGGAAGCTCGCGCCGCGCCCCCTGCCCCCCGGAGACGGGAACCGCAGCGACCGCACATACCCGTAGACCAGCAGCGCCAGCAGCAGCACCCCGGTGACGAGCTGCACCAGCCAGCCCCAGCAGGTCCAGAAGGCGGACGGGTGGACCCGGTAGGGCACCGAGACCGTCACCGCCTGGGGCCCATGGACCAGGGCGCCCGCGCCGTCGTCGTGGAAGGCGTCGGGCACGGTGACCACCACGTCCAGGCTGTGGTCGCCGGGCAGCGGGCAGGTGCGGCCACAGACGAGCAGCCCCTGGGTGCCCCGGGCCAGGGACACGAAGCGGGGGGTCCCCTCCCCCGTGCGGACGCGGCCCTCGTCGGGGGGCACGCCGGCCAGGTGGACCCGGATCCCCCCCGAGGGGTGGTCGGCCAGGGAGAACTCGGCCGAGAAGTCCCCCGTGGCCCGGGTGCCCCCGAAGTCCAGCAGCCCCATCGCGCCGGAGCAGTGGCCACACGCCACGCAGCCCTCGGGACCCGGACCCGAGGGGGTGGCGTCGGGGTCGCAGGGACCGAGCTCCAGGAGGTCCCCCCCGTAGGAGACCCGCAGATCGACGACCTCCCGCACGTCGTAGGTGGCCTTGCAGTAGGTCTTCTCCGGGCCCTTGGCCGCCCACCCTCGGACCTCCAGGGGACCCACCTCGTCGACGGGGAAGACACCCTCGTAGTGATCGGTGAGCCAGGCGAGCTCGAACTCGCGGCCCCCGAGCTCCAGCCAGGCCCGGTCGGCGGTGCGCTGGCCGTCTTCGCTGGTGACGATCACGTGGATCTCGGTCCCCACGGGCACCACCTGGTCCGTGAAGTCCCGGCAGCGCAGCGCCCACTGGGCCTCGCTGACGTCGACCACCGTGGTCTCGGTGACCTCGACGTCGGCGTTGCGAGCCGTGACCTGGAGCGGGACGCGCCCGGCGGCGCGGGGCACGACGATGCCCTCGTAGCGCCCGTCCGCGGTGGCGGTGAGGCGGACGACGTCGCCGTCGACCTCGACCTCGACCTCCAGGTCCTGCGGGACCTCGCCGCCCCGCGGCTCGACCGTGATCGGTGTCTTGCAGCCGGCGCAGGGCTGGGGGTCCACCGTGATGACCAGGTCGAGGTCGAAGTACTGGAGCAGCAGGTAGGTGACCTGGGGAGCGGAGGTGCTGGCCTCGAAGGTCCAGGTCCCGGAGCGGGGCGCCACCAGGTGCAGCACCTGGTAGCCGCGGGGGCCGGCCGGCGTGGGGCGGTTCCAGCCCCCTCCCGGGACCTCCTGGACGCGCGTGGCGCCAGGGTTGGAGCCCGTCTCGCGCAGTCCGGTGATCCGGCCCTCCGCCAGGGCCACCAGCCAGGCCTCGCTGACGCCGGGAGCGACCTCCACCGTGAACGTCGGTGACACCCGCCCCCTGGGCACCCGACGGGCCCCCAGCACGGTCTTGAAGATCAGCGCGAAGGCCTCCAGGAGCTCGTCGCCGCCCTCGACCGCGTGGCCGTGGTCCTTGCCGAAGAGCTTCATCAGCGGGCGCCCGGAGGCGTTGCTGCCGAGCCCGATCACGTGGCCCTGGCCGCCCGCCGCCAGCAGCCGGTCCCGGTCGTCGAACATGCCGGAAGGCCCCGGCCGGTCGCCGTCGTAGACCACCACCAGGAGCTGCCGGTCGTAGACGTCGGCGTGGGACACGAGGCTGTCGGTCGCGCGCTCGTACGCCGGGTACCACTCGGAGTCCCCGGGCAGGCCGAGCAGGGCGTTCTTGAAGTCCTCGCGACGGTCGGGGTGGAGCCGGTAGGGCGTGCGGGATCCGCCCTGCTCGAACACCTCCAGGCGATCCGCGGCGCCGGTGACGTCGGAGAAGATCGCCGGGGCGATGATCGCGAAGGAGTCCGGGTCGTGGGATCCGGTCATCGAGCAGGACTGGTCGACGACCATCGCCACGTGCCAGGTGCCCCGCTCGCTGCCGAGGGCGAAGCCGACCCAGAGCCAGAGGGCGATGAGCGGGCTCATGGCTCCATCCGGAAGCGCACGAAGCGCTCCCCCACCCGGTAGGTCTCGCCGGCGTGGAGCGGGCCTTCGGCGCCAGCGTCGAGCACGGCCACCCAGGTCCCGTCGGCCTGCTGGCGCTCGACCAGGCTGGACTCCGTGCGCACCACGATGCCCCGGTCCCGGCACACCCGGATCCTCAGGCCCAGCTCCTCCAGGCCGCCGGTCCGCCCTCCGCCGATGGAGGTGAAGTCCGGGTCGGGGGTGTCCGGATCGCCGGTCCAGGTCGCGGCGTGCAGGCCCTCCGGCAGCTCCGGCGGCTGCTTGACGAACCAGTAGCCGACACCGCCCGCCAGCAGCAGGAGCAGCGCCGTGGCCAGGCCCCCGTAGGCCTCCAGGAAGCCCGGGGTCTCCACGTCGGCCGTGAGCGAGATCACGCCCTCGATGCCGTAGTCGGTGTAGACGGTGTCCGAGGGGAGCAGCACCACCAGCAGCTCCCCGCGACCGCCGGCGAGCCGGCGTCCGGGCGTGAAGCACAGCTCGTGCTGGGTCTCGGCCCGGGACCAGGAGACCGTCGGTGTGCCCAGCCCCCCGGTGGGGTCGTTGACCGCCACGCCGTCCAGGGTGACCCCGGCGTTGCGCATCGGCCCGCCCGACGGCGTGCCGGCCTCGCGCAGGCCGCCGTCGTCGTAGGCCAGCCCCAGGGTGAAGCCGGTCGGTGCCTCGGGCAGGGCGCTGGCGGGAGCCGCGACCTCGAAGGCCTGGCACTGGGTCTGCCCCGTGGCCAGAGGCGCTCCGGTGGCGCCGAACTGGACCGGGTCGGGGGTGGCGGCGATGCGCAGCGGCTCGACCACCCGCAGGGCGACGGGCTGGCTGCGGGTGGTCAGGGTCTGGAAGGCGCTCAGCTCGGCGGTGGCCAGCAGCTCCACGCCGACGTCGGAGGGTCCCGGCGACAGGCACCAGCCGAAGGCCCCGTCGCCGGCGTTGGCGTCGGCGGGGGCCGCGCCGTCGTCCACCATCTGGGCCTTGGACCGCCAGGGGACCCCCGGCCGCGACACCTCTTCGAGGGCGACCCGGACCTGGAGGTCCGCCAGCATCGCCGGGTCGGTCACCGGGATCGGGCGGGCCTGGGCGTTGGCCCGGGAGAGCACCTGCCCCGAGAGGCAGGCCACGGCCCCGGCGGGCACCTCCACCCGGCCCACGTGCTGGTCGAGCTCCAGCTCGAAGCGGGTGTTGGTGACGACCAGCACCTCGAGGTTCCTGGCGGCGGACAGGGTCCAGGTGCCGACCGCTGGAGTGTGGAGGCGCAGGCGCCGGTAGCCGTGGGGGGTCCCGGGGGGCTTGCTGGGGTGGCGGGCCTGGACCAGGCCCTGGACGTCTTCGTTGGCTGCCCCGGTCCAGGCGGACCGGTCGGGACGGGCCAGGCCCAGGCTGCGGGCCCCCACGGGCCCCTGGCCGAAGGCGACGATGTCCACGCGGGTGAGCGAGCTGCCGCCGGCGAAGGTGTGTCGCTGGCCCGAGCGCAGGCGCAGCGCCTCCACTCGGCGCCCGGTGGAGCGACCCAGCACGTCGACGAAGACCTTCGGCAGGTCCGCCGCGGTCGGTGCGTGCTCATAGCCCCCCTGGCGGTTGGCCCGGAAGTAGTGGGGGAGCCGGTCGGGGGGCTCGGTCCCGAGCTGCACCATCCACACCTGCACCCCGGCGCTCACCGCCGCCGGCAGGATCTCCTCCCGGAAGCGCGCCTCGTCGCCGGCCGAGTCGTTCGAGGCCCCGTCCGTCAGCAGGATCAGGACCCGGCGACCGCTGGCCTTGCCGAAGGCCCCCAGCCCGTTGGCCAGCGGGGGGGCGAAGTAGGTGGCGTCGCCGTCGTAGACGAGCTGTCGCTTCAGCTCCTGGTAGAAGCTGTTGGTGTCGGCGAAGTCACTCCGGCGCAGCGGCGCCGTGGTGGCCCGGTGCCGCGGGCCGCTCATCGACCGGTCGAAGGGCACCACCGTGAGCGCGTCGTCGGTGCCGTCGAGCACGTCGGCGAGCATCAGCGTGGACAGGACCGCGAGCTGGTCCGGGTCGCTGTCCACCATCGAGCGGGAGATGTCGACCACGACGACGATCTCGTCGGCCTGGGCCACGCCGACGAGCAGCAGCCAGATCGCCCAGAGCTGGATCAGGATGGCTCCTCCCGGGGGACGGAGTCCCGGATGCGCTGGATCGCCGTGCTGCGGCGGCGGTCCTCGGGGAGGTCGATGTCCAGCTCCGCCAGGTCCTGGGGCTGGTTGATGGCCAGGGCGAAGTCCTCGCAGAAGGACTCCTGGGCCTGGAGGGAGGTCCGCGCGGGCTCGTCGAGCCCTTCGCCGGCCCACTCCGGGTAGCTGCTGACCTTGTCCTCGGTGGGGCCCCTGGGGGCCAGCCAGACCTTGTCGACGTAGTCCTGCTTCGCCTCGTCGGTGGCCCGCTCCCAGAGGCTGTGGCCGACCTCGTGGGTGAGCGCGGTCTGCTCGTCGTGGCGCAGGCGCTCGTGGGGGAGGTACTCCGCGATCCCCTCGTGGGAGAAGACCTCGATGGTGGCGCCGCGATCCGGGTGGATGTGGCGCTCCACCCACTTGCCATCGAGGAAGATCCGCCCTCCCAGCCGGGTGCCCTCCCCGTCGCCCTTCTTCTTCCGGTTCACGAAGCGGATCCGCTCGATCGCCTCCCGGTCCACCTCGTGGGGCTCGAAGCGGCCCAGGAACTCCTCCACCTCCTCGGGCTGCATGGCCTCGCACCTCTCGAAGCCCTCGATCCGAGGGAGCTCCGTCGCCGGCTCGGTGGCCTCCTCGACCTCCTGGAGGTCGTCGCGGTCCAGCGCCATCAGGACGGCTCCAGGTGGAACTGGTAGCGCCCGAGGGTGCGCCTCGTGCGGAGGTAGCGGCACAGCGCCGTGGGCCAACCGGGTTCGGTCCGTCCCACGACCTGGAGCGTGCGGCTGAGGACCGGCCGACCCCCGAGCCCCTTCCCGAGCTGGGAGCCGGGCAGCAGCAGCTCCTCCCCCAGCTCCGCCAGGGCCTCCTCGAGCCGCCTCCGGAGGTCGGCGTCCTCCACCTCCAGGGTGCCGTCCGGCAGCACGACGAGGCCACGGACACGGCCATCCACCCGATCGATGACCAGGACGTTCACGATCCGCCTCCCTCGCCAGCGAGATGCTCGCCGATCCAGGCGGAGATCTCCAGGGCCAGCTCCTCGGGGTAGGCCAGCTCCACCTCATGGGCCGCGGCGCAGTAGACCAGGCCGGCGAGCAGGTCTTCCGGTACCGGCCCCGCCCAGGCGACCGCCGCCTGCCAGAGGCCGGCGAGGGGTCGGGCCAGGTCGGAGGGGTCGGCGAGCTCGGTGTCCCAGGGTCCGCCGGTGCCCGAGAGGCGAGCTCCGAGCCCCCGCCAGCGGCAGGCCTCGGGGCAGGAGCCACAGGCCAGCAGCCCGCCGTCGCCGCCGCTGGGGCGCCGGGGGGCGGGGGTCCCGTCGACGATGCTGGCGGCGATCCCGGCGACCAGGTCGTCGTGCAGGCGCAGCGGGTCGCCGATCCAGCGGGCCGAGCGCTCGGCGACCGTGGCCCGCCTGCACCAGCTCGCCTGCTCCGGCAGGCCTGCCGGGCGACCTCCGGTCACCGCCTGCAGGGCCGCCCGCCGGGCCCGCCGCCACAGCCCCACGTCCTCCAGGCCCGCCCGTCCCTCGACGAGCTGGGGGCCACAGGGCAGGCGGTGCCGCGGGCAGCGACTGCACAGGCCGTAGGGCTTGGCCTCGGCGTGCCCCTGGGGCAGCTCCCCCGGGCCTGGGGGTTGGTCGTAGCCGGAGACCCACCTCACCTTGGCCAGCACCGGCCGGTCCATGGGCTCCTGGAAGACGACCGCCTGGCCGCGCTCCAGGCGGACCAGGTGCTCCTGCTGGGCCTCGGAGAGCCCGGCGCTGCCGCCGACCAGCTCCCGGTCGTCGTTGGCCACCAGCCGGTGGAGGATCTTGAGGTCGGTGTTCTTGACGGCGTCCTCGGCGAGTCGCGAGGGGACCTGGTCAGCGATCACCACCCCCTGCCCGTAGCTGCGCACCTCGGAGATCAGGTCGGCGAGCTGCTCCACGCCGCGGCTGCGGGGGTCCTCGCTGCCCTCGGCCTTGCGCAGCAGCCGGTGGGCCTCCTCCAGCACGAGCAGGTGCTGGAGCCTGGGCGAAGGCCCCATGCTGCGGCGGAAGGCCGCCAGCCGGAGCACCAGCAGGCCCATGGCGAAGGCCTTGTCCTCGGACCGGGGCAGGGCGTCGAGCTCGACGACACAGGGGCCGTCGAACAGGATCGCGTCGGAGGTCTGGGCGCCGGCGGCGTAGACCAGGCCCCGGGCGCCGGTGGTGAGAGTCTGGAGCCGGGCCCGCAGCGCCGCCCGCACGTCGGCGCGGATGCGGGGGGCGTAGGCCAGCTCGTCGATGACCGCGTCGCAGGTGGAGACCAGGTCTTCGAGGCGCGGGGGACGCCCGCGGCGCCCGGAGACGTCCTCCCAGCCCGCCTCGTCGTAGAGCCTCACCAGCGCTGACCGGAGCACGTAGGGCAGCGGCGGGACCATCGCGAAGGCGGCCTCGAACAGGGCCAGCAGCCCGTCCATCCAGGCGCCCAGCGCCGCTCCCTCCGGGACGTCGAGGGGGTTCAGGCGCAGGGCCCGCTCGCCCTCCAGGCCCGGTGTGAGCAGGCGGACCGCGGGGTCCCGGGCCAGCCGGCGGAACTCCGTCTTGGTCGGCTCGACCACCAGGAAGGGGACCCGGTGGTCCCCCCGCAGAGCCTCCAGCAGGCGCACGAGGGTGTGGGTCTTGCCGGAGCCGGTGATGCCGGCCACCAGGGCGTGGCGGGTCAGCCGGTCGACGTCGAGCACCAGCTCCGGGCCCTCGGGGGCGCCGTCCAGCAGGGCCCGGCCCAGGGTCCAGGCGCGCTCGCCGGGCTCGGGGAAGTGCAGGTCGAAGACCGGCTCCAGGAGCTGGCGGAAGCCGGGCCACTCCAGCTCCGGCGGGGCCAGGAGCGTGGAGAGCTCCTCGCAGCCGAGCCACTGCTCCCCCGGGTCCCGGCCGGTGCCGCAGGGGTGGACCTGGACCGGGCGGGGGACCTCGTCGCCGGAGGGGAAGCCTTCGGCCAGGGTGGCACAGGCGACGCGGAAGGTCCGCTCGTCGTCGCAGAGCAGCAGGGCGGCGACCTTCCACAGGCCGCTGGCCCGCCGGGTCACCAGGTGCTGGAAGCTGGCGTCCAGCACCCGGGTGGCCTCCTGGACGAAGGGGTCTCCCTGGTCGCCCTCGCCCAGCGAGGTCAGCGGTCGCAGGTCCCGCAGCAGGGCGGCGTGGCGGGTCTCGACGGCGTCGGCGGGCACCGGCTCGGCCCACACGACGAAGGACCACCGCTCGGAGGGCAGGGCCCGGACCAGGGCGTCGATGCCTCGCCCCGGGTGCTCGGCCAGTCGGCTGCGGGGGTGGCCGACCAGGGCGGCCTGGTGGCGGCCGGGTCCCGCCTCCCGCGGCCCGGAGGCGGCCAGCCCCCGGCCGAACAGGGACTCCAGGGCCCGCTCCAGCGGGAAGCGGCCCCGGACCATCCAGCGCCAGCTCGTGCCCGCGGGACCGTTGTCGAAGAAGCTGAGCAGGGCGCCGGCGTCAGGGCTGGCGTGGAGGTGGGACAGCCAGCCGGCGGTGGGACCGGGCGGGGGGGCCTCGTCGGACTCCAGGCGCTGGCGGCAGCCCAGGACCTGCACGGTCCGGGGGAAGCGCCCCGCGGGGTCCAGGGGTGGATGGTGGCTGGCGAAGTCCCCCAGGCCTTCGTCGAAGTGCCCCTCGAGGAAGCGGAGGCGAGCGGCGAGCCGGGTGGGGTCCATCAGGCCACCTGCCAGGCGACGAGGGCCGCGGCGTACCAGGCCAGCATGACCACCAGCACGTGGGGCCAGGGGTAGAGGTCGCCGCGAAAGAGGCGCCCCCCCTGGGTGTCGTTGAAGCCCACCGACAGCACGGTCTGCTCTCCGTCCTCGAAGACCCGCAGCCGCACCCGGTTGCCGGGCGCCACCGGTCCGATGAGGCGTCCGCGCACCAGCACGGTGCGCTCGGCGTCCACCTGGTCCTCCAGCTTGACCACGAAGGCCTGGCCGTCGTCGGCGGGGGTCTCCCGCTCCCTGGACATCCCACGGGCGGCGCCGAAGGCCAGGGCGTACTTGAACAGGATCCACGCTCCGATCAGCAGGAAGGGGATCAGGCAGAGCGCCGACACCAGTCCGACGGGCAGGAAGGCGATGCCCAGCAGCAGCGTGCAGGCCCACCTGGCGAGGGGCCAGCCGCGACCGACCCGAGCCTCCCGGGGGTGCTCCAGCAGCGTGCCCCGCAGCTCCTCGGTCCAGCGCGGGGCCATGCGCTCCGTCAGCCACAGGCGGAGGCCGCCTCGCTCGGTGGGCGCCGCGGGTGGTGGGGCGGGCCGCGGGGCGGGGGCGGGGGCGGGCTCTGCCCTCGGCCGGGGCTTCGGCTCGCCGGCTTCGGGCTTGGCCGGCACCGGCGTGCCGCACTCCGGGCAGATCGGCCAGCCCTCCGTCAGCTCGTACCAGCACTTGCTGCAGTTCACCGCGCACGCTCGATGAAGCGGCCGGTGCCGTAGATCGCCAGGGCCCCCACGACGAAGGCGAGGTAGCCGAGCAGGAACTCCCCTGGGGGCAGGCTCGGCAGCCCGGGGAGGCTGGGGAGGGTGACGCTGGCCAGCAGCGAGTTGAGCCAGCCCGACAGGGACGCGCTGGCCCCGGCCAGCAGGCCGGGCAGCAACAGCAGCAGGACCACGACCAGCAGCCCGAGCCCCAGCAGCTTCTTCACCCACGGCGAGTCGTGGGCCTGGAACATCACAGCCAGGCCGAAGAGCATCACCAGCAGGACCAGCAGGTTGGAGGCCAGGGCTCCCACGCGCGCACCTCGGAGGGTCGCAGAGAATACAACCGGGGGTGTCGTGGGGACGGTCGGGGGGGGCGGGAGCTGACAGCGACCGGTGTCTGGGGTGATCGCGGGATGGTCGCGACCATTCCAGGGTCGTGGTGGATCCTGGTCGGGATGCGACGCCTGCCTGAGGGTGAGCGGCATGGGCGAGGGTGCGATCCCCCGCAGCCGCCCGGCTCCGCACCGAAGACCGAGGGGGGCCGGGGGACCTCCACGGGTCGACCCGGCCGGACCCCCTCGGGGCCGAGGTCGGCCACAGGTTCCGAAGACCGGAGGTCCGGGACGACCTTGGCGGCGAGGGGGTCCAGGGAGCTCGACGAGGCCGGATCCACGCACGGCGCCCGATCTCGCACGGCTGACCGGCCAGGTCGATGGCGCCCGTGCGATCCCCCTTCTGCGCAGGGGGCCTTCGCCCGCCTGCGGCCCGCCTGCCCTCCGCCGCGGTGCCTGTCCGGTCAGCAGCGTCACCCCAACCCGAGCGCCTGCTCCGGCCACAACAGCATCAGCTCCGCACCACATCGCGGCGCATGCACCACGAGGGGCCGTGTGGACGGATCCAACTCCCCTTGCCCGGAGTCTCGCCGAAGGCCTCCGACCAGCAGGAAGAAGTGGCGCTCCCCACAGTCGTCGCACATCAGCCGGACGACGAAGGGAGACATCGGAAGCAGCCCATCCACGCCGCCGTGCGCCAGGTCGCCCGTGTACACGCAGCCGACCGTGCGTTCCGAGCGCCCTCCGTCCGGGGACTGCACCTGCACGACCACGTGGTCGGGAACGCGACGGTCGTGGGTCAACAGCAGGCTCTCCCAGGAGGCCTCGTTGCCCCGCCAGGAGCGCAGCCGGTAGCTGTAGCCCGACGCGTGTCCAGGAAGCCCCACCCGCTCCAGGGTGACGAAGGGGGGCTCCAGCAGGGCGTCGAACCTGCACAGCACCTCGGCGACGAGGCTGTCCCAGCTCTCGGCAGCCCTCATGCGTCCTGCAGCGGTGGCGGGGCCACCGTGGGCGTGGCGGTTTCTCAGACCGAGCCATCGGCTGAGCAGGGACCTGAGGGCGCGATCCTGCTCGACCAGGCTCGCGGCCGAGGCACGCTGACGAGGATCGGCCAGGCGGGCCTTCTTCAGGGAGGTCCAGAGCTGGCGAAGGGTGGTCCCCGCACCTGGGTGTGGCTTCTCCAGAGCTGGGAGGATGGACCTCGGCCGATCGGAGCACGAGCAGAAGGACGCCTGGCGTGCCCTCGCCAGGCGGCAGGTGGCTTCCGTGGCCGAGATGAGCTCCAGCAGGCGCTCTCCGGGCAGCTCCGCCTGCTCCCAGCACCGGGCCAGGGCCGCCGCCAGGGGTGGCGGAGCCCTGCGGAGGAGCCGTCGACGCGTGAGGTCTCGGGACACGACGGCTGCGTGCTCCTCGTACCGCCTCTGTACAGTGGTTCCGAGCCGCTCGAGCCCGACGCGAACGCCGCCATAGCCCCAACCCAGCTCGATGTAGTGCCAGAGTCGCTCGTCGGCGAGGTCCACCGCGGGGCGCCCCGTCTGCCGTGTTCGGAACTCATAGTGAGCCAGGGCACGGAGGCATCGATCCAGGTCGACTCTGCTGTCTGCGCCACCAGCACCGCGGTCCTGGAGGGCGAACAGGGCGGCGAGGCTCGCCAGTCTCGGTGCGTAGAGGAAGCTGAGCTTCAGTCCGCGACTCGTGGGGAACTCGTCCTCCTCGACGAGACGGCCTCGCTCGACCTGGCCCAACAGGAAGCGCACGATCCCCGGCGCCCTCCTGTCTCCGGGGGTGATCCCGAGCGCGGAGACGGCCAGAGCCGTCATCAGCGCGCTGGGAACCTCGAGCCCCGGCCTGTAGCTCCACCAGGTCCCTGCCTCACCTGTCCTCGCTGCCTCCGTCAGCCACTCTCGGCCGCGCTCGACCTCGCTGGGAGACCATCCCAGCGGCTCCAGTGCCATCACCGCATAGGCCGTGGAGTAGGTCCGATCCGGCTCGCCGCTGGCGATGCCCCAACCCCCGGTGGCGTTCTGCGACTCCGCCAGCCAGCGGGCGATGCTCGGGACCAGGGGGCTCCCGGGGCGACGTTGATGCAGGCCGATGCAGAGGCTGGCACTCGCCTCGACCATGCAGGTCGAGCGCGCCTGGCCGTCGGCATCGAGGACCTCGTAGTACGGCAAGCCTCGACCGCCGTGTCGCTCGCACACCTCGACCAGGTACTCCTCGAGGAGCTCCAGGGCATCGGGCGGGCAGAGGTCCACGAGGTCGAGACTGGTGATGGCTGCATAGACCTCCGACGAGGTCCAACAGCCGGGTCGAGTCCCCGGGAAGGTCTCTGGCAGCCCGCCACGGGCGCCCTGGTGCTCGAAGCACCGGGCGAGGAGGCCGCGCATGTGGTCCAGGAGAAGGTCGGTGGAGCCCGTGGTCAAGCAACCCTCCCACTGGGGACTTCTGTGAACAGGAGCGGGGTCAGTACACCACGGGCTGTGGGCGGTGGTCGCGCTGGTGGTCCGCTGCCTCGGCCGCTTCGTGCCGGGAGGGTGGTGCGGTGGCCCCGTCGTGGGCTTGGCCAGCTCTTCGCCCACTTCCCCGAGGTCGACACCTGGCAGATGGCCGCCAGGGGCTCCGGACCCGCTCCCACTCCCGACGGCATCCGCCGCTCGCCGGCCCCCGCGTTCCCGACGGAGGTGGGTGTCTGACCCGTGCTGCTACCGCCGCAACCAAGGCCGCACCAGCAGGTAGAGCAGGACCAGGAACAGCGAGGAGGCCCCGACGACCTGCCAGAGCCCCACGCTGCTCCGCTGGGCGTCCGTCATCGTGTGGAAGGCCGCCACGGTCTGCACCACGCCGAACAGGCCGATGAAGAAGAGCAGGAACTCGAAGAAGGAGTCGCTCTTCTGCTTCCGCCGCTCCGCGTCCCGCTCCTCGATCTGGTAGAGGCGGTCGAGCTCCGACTGGATCTCGGCGTAGTGCTCGGCGAAGGTCATGCTGTCGAGCAGCCGCTTGAAGAGCCGGCGGCTGTAGGGGTGGCTCGTCGTGTCGAACTGGAAGTAGCGGGCCTGGAAGGCGAGGAAGTCCTTGCGCAGGCGTGAGGCCGTGGCCATCGCGGAGCGACTCAGTCGCACGGGGCCGTCCTCGTCGCCCAGCTCCTCGTCACCGAGGGCCTCGGTGATCCGCCGGGAGAAGGAGGTCGCCGTCTCGCTCAGGAAGACCGCGTAGAGCATCAGCTCCCAGTCCCGGCCGTGGCCCACCGACGACGGGGCCACGGGAGGCGCCACGGAGCGAACGAACACGGCCCGGCTGTTGAAGAGCACGACCTCCCTCTCGTCCGCCGCGGGGGCGAAGGCGACCAGCTCGCCTCGACCGAGCAGTCCGAGCAGGCGGTCGCAGTAGCCCGGGGGCGTGAACGAGGTCCCCAGGCGCAGGTGGGCGAAGACGTACTCCGGGGGGGGGCCTCCGGAGCCGCCACGGGCCCGCAGGCACCACGCCACCAGTCCCTCGAGCGTGGCGCCGCTGTCGGTGCCGACCGCCCGCAGCTCGAGGATGCGCATCGGGGGGCAGGTGCCCTGGGGGAAGACCCGCCAGGCGATCTCGATGGGCTGGAACCCAGGGGGCGGCTCGTCGCTGGCGGCGCCGCTGTCCTCCAGGATCCGCGAGTCCCGGAAGTAGGCGTCGAGGGTGGCTGTGAGCCCCGGCGGGGGGGGGACCGGGAGCCCCTCACCCCCGGGAGCCGCCCCCGGGTCTCCGCTGGAGACCAGGTAGACGGAGCACTCGGTCAGCGGCACCTCCCAGAACGGCCCGGTGGCCACCTCGCACACCTCCCGGTAGGTCAGGCGGGTGCCGCTGCGGGGGCTGTCGACGATGGTGTGCTCGTGTCCTCGACCGTCGTACCAGGGGTCGTCGTTGTCGCAGTAGCCACCGCCGAAGCGGGGCGTGCGGCCCCGGTCGTCACCGCCGGCCGCCTCCCGCGCCCGGACCTCGGCCCGCTCCAGGCGGTAGCCCAGCCCCTGCAGGCTCGGCCTGCGGCCGGTGACCGGGTCGGTCCAGGTCGGGTCCAGGGAGGGGATGACCCGGGGGTAGCGCGGCTCGCCGTCCACTTCGTCGGCCACCACGTGGCCCATCTCCTCCAGGGGACAGATGAAGTAGGGGCGGCCCTCGGCCCGGACCCAGTACTTGTTGAGCCTGGACTCGGTCGGCCTGGAGGCGATCAGGGCGGGGACCTGGAGCTTGGCGGCCCCGTCCCGGGAGGGCAGCACCACCTCGCACAGGCTCGCCGTCGCCCGGTCCTTCCGGTAGAGGGCCAGGTCTTCCTCGAGCAGCTCGAGGATGTCGGTGTTGGCGGGGTCCTGCCTCCAGGAGTCCGCCCCCGGGGAGCCGGGGTGGAGGTGGTGGGAGGCGTGTAGTGGCCTCTTGGCGGCGGCGAAGGCGGCGGCGACCCGCTCCAGGGTCCCCTGAACCAGGTCCACGCCCCTGCGGAGCCGCCACTCGTCGGCCGGCATGCCCGCGTCGTCGGGGCAGGGCAGGTTCATCAGAGCCAGCAACGCCGCGTGGAGGGCGTGGGTGGCGGTCTCGGTGCGGTCCAGGTCGACCCGGTAGCGGCCCTGGTCCACCTCGGAGGCGTAGGCCACCAGGGCCGGCGTGTAGCGGGGGAAGCCCCCGTGCTCGACCAGGTGCCTGGCCAGCAGGGTGGAGACGACCGCGTCGAAGTCCGGGGCCCGGTGGGTGGCGATCCCGGGGTGCCAGGCCACACCGCCGAGCTCGCGGCCCGCCCGGGCGACCTCCAGCCAGGGGCCGACCAGGTGGTTGTAGGCCAGGTCGGGGAACCGGACGATCAGCTCCGCGGTGCTCGCGGCCCCCGGGGCGTCGCCGTGCTGATCGATGACGCCCGGCGACAGGGAGCGCCCGACGTCGAGGAAGAGGGCGTCCGGGGTGGAGGAGGCCGCCTCGCCAGGGCCGAGGAAGTGGTAGTGCCAGTGGACGTCGAGGCCGAGGTCGCGGGCGCCGGGGCGGAGGGAGGACACGGGGGGCTCCAGTTGGGGGGGGAATGATAGCGAGGGGGGGAGAGGCGTCTGGGGCATGGACAGATCTCCAGTAGCACTGTGAATAGGTCATCACGATCCAGCGCGACCTGGCTCCCACCCCGCATCGGCTCGCAGCCCAGTTCCGCGTGGTGACGCTGACGGGTCCGCGGCAGTCGGGGAAGACCACCCTGTGTCGCGCCGTCTTCCCCGACCGCCCCTACCGGTCCCTGGAGCGGCCGGATGTGCGTGCCCACGCCCAGGGGGACCCGGTGGACTTCCTGGCCTCGGGCTGCTGGCGGCGGTGTCCCAGTCCCTGGCGGGGCGCACGGCGGTGCTGCACCTCCTGCCACCTTCGTGGCGGGAGGTGCAGCGGTTCCGCGACCCTCCACAGACGCTGCTGGAGGTCCTCTGGACAGGCAGCTACCCCGAGATCCACGACCGGGGTCTGGCCGCCGGCGACTGGTAGGGCGGCTACGTCGCGACCTACCTGGAGCGCGACGTGCGGCAGGTCCTCGAGGTGCGCCAGCTCGGAGCCTTCCAGGCCTTCCTGGGGCTGGTGGCGGGCCGCACGGCCCAGGTCGTCAATGCTTCGGCGCTCTCCGCGGACGCCGGCATCGCTCACGGGACGGCGTCGAGCTGGCTGTCCGTGCTGGAGACGAGCTTCCTGCTCACGATGCTGCCGGCCTGGCACGGCAACCTGCGCAAGCGCCTCACGCGGCGGGCCAGGCTGCACCTGCTCGACTCGGGCCTCGCCTGCTGGCTGCTGGGCATCCGGAGCCCGGAGGAGCTTCGGACCCACTCCGCACGGGGCGCCATCTTCGAGAGCTGGGTGGCGAGTGAGATCCTCAAGGCCCGCTTCCACGCCGGCCGACCGGCGGACCTCTACCAGCTGAGGACACGCGGGGGTGAGGAGGTGGATCTCGTGCTGCGGGGAGCCGACCGCGTCCGGGCGGTGGAGGTCAGGTCCGGCGCCACGCTGAGCGGCGACCAGCTCCACGCGCTGCGGAGGCTCCGGGGCGTCTGGCAGGAAGATCCGGATCGCGCCCTGGAGACCTTCCTGGTCTATGGAGGGGAGGAGAGTGGATGGAGGCGGGGGGACCGGGTGCTGGCCTGGGGCGATGTGCAGGACGTGGGGTGGTGAGGGAGGTGGAGCTGCGACAGGGGCCCCTGACTCACACTCGATGGAGCTCCTCGATGCGCGCTTCCACTCTCGGGCCCGCCCTGGGTCTCTGCAGGACGAACATCGACCCGTCCTTCCGCAGCCGTCGGGCGAAGGCCCCTCGGTACGACGACGCGGTGGTGGACGCGAAGGAGTAGAGGTGGACCAGGGGCGAGGTGCCGATGCCCACCACGTCGGGTTCCCGGACCAGCACCAGTCAGCTCTCCCCCCCCACCCCGTCTCCCCACCGCCCACCCCGGAGACCCATGCCCCACCCCCGCCCCTTCCCCGTCGAGCACCTCCCCGTCGTCGAGCGCCGGCCCAGCACGGTGGTCGTCGAGCAGGCGATGGCCTCCCCCTCCGGCAGCGCCTGGCTCCAGCCCACCTGGCGGGCCACGGCCGAGGTCCAGGCGAGCGGCTACCGGCTGCCCTCGGGGGTCTCGACCTACGACGAGGCGGAGCTCCGGGAGGCCTTCCAGGAGCGACTCGAAGCCCTCGGGCAGCAGCTCGCGGTGTGGCTGCTGAACCTGGGCCCCCGGTGCGGCCTCCAGCTCGGCCTCCACGGGGTCCCCGACGCCCACCGCCTGGAGATCTCCCTGCGGCTCCAGCTCGACGAGCACGACGAGGAGAGTGCCCGGCGCCAGGGCACCGAACGCAGGCGCCAGCTCCTCCAGATCCTCGAGGGGGCCGGCCTGGTGCGCGTGGGGGCGGCGGCTCCAGCGCCCCGGACCCCCACCACGGGACGGCTGGCCGTGATCCTCCCGGAGCTCCTCGGCGGTCGCCTCCTCCCCGCACCCCGGACCCCCCACGGTGCCCACAAGGTGGACGCGCTGGTGACGATGCTCCTGGCCCAGCCCGGACCCTGCTCGGTGCTGCTCCACGCCCGCCCGGTGCCCCGCGAGGACGTGGCCGCGGCCAGCGAGAGCCTGGTGACCGAGGTGTCCGGCCGCTACGCCTGGGCCCTCGGCCACGTCGAAGGGGTCCGGGTGACCCACCGCGACGCCTACAGCCACACCTTCCCCTCCGACCTGCTGATGGCACAGGGGATCAAGGACCGGTGCGAGTCGGTGATCGAGCACCTCCAGGGCCTGGGGCGCGGGACCCTGGACCTCCGGGTGGCGGTGGTCGGCTCGGAGCGCCCCGGAGATCCGCTGGTCCACGCGGCCGCCGAGGCCCTGCTCGGGGCCGACCGGGTCGGCTGGACGGACCTCACCGAGGACCAGGCCCGGCTGCTCGCCGAGGGACCGCTCACCCACTGCCCCCCGTGGGACCCGGACCAGGACGGCCTGCTGTCACGCTGGACGCCCGCCCGGGCCGCGGTGAGCTGCCTCTGCCTGCCCACCCCCGGACCGGCGGGCCTGCCCGGTCTGCCCCTGTCCGCGATGCGCCGGCGCCCGGCCGACGGGCGGGTGCTGCGTGGCGACGGCCGCCTGCTGGGGGAGGGCCTCTCCTCCAGCCGGTGGCGTCCCGTGCGGATCGCAGACACCGACCTCGCCCGCCACCTCTACCTCAACGGCAAGACCGGCGTCGGCAAGAGCACCCTGCTCCAGAGCCTGATCTGCGACCTCGCCCTGGCCGGGGAGGGCGTGGGCCTGATCGACCCCCACGGCGACCTGGTGGAGGCCTGCCGGACCCGGATCGGATCCCGGCGCAGGGTGGTGGTCTTCGACCCCGCCGACCCGGCCTGCCCCTCCCTGGACCCGCTGGCCCACGACGGCACCCTCGCCGGCATCGAGCGGGCCGCCGAAGAGATCACGGCGGTCATGTTCCGCCTCTACCCCACCGACTACATGGGCCCCGCCTTCGACCGCCACAGCCGAGCCCTGCTCTTCCCCCTGATGGCGGCCGGCAGGCCCCTGGCGGACATCAGCCGCTTCCACAACGACCGGTCCTTCCGCCAGGAGTGCCTGCGGGAGCTCGACCGCACGGACCCCCTCCACGACGAGATCCACCGCTTCTGGGAGAAGGAGTACCCGAACTGGGGCAGCCAGTACCGGAGCGAGATGCAGAGCTACGTGCTCTCCAAGTACGAAGCCCTGGTGAAGTCCTCCATCCTCCGCCGGGTCTGTGACCGGGAGCGGGACCAGCTCGACCTCTACGGGCTGCTGGACCGGGGCGACGTCCTCCTGGTGAAGCTCTCGGAGGGCGTCGTCGGCCAGGTGAGCGCCTGGTTCCTCGGCATGCTGCTGGTGGGACGGCTCAAGGACGCAGTCTTCGCCCGCAGTGCGATCCGCGAGGGGGACCGCAGCCCGTTCACCCTGGTGATGGACGAGTTCCAGCACCTCGTGGGCGGCGGAGGCTTCGGCTACACCGACTCCGAGCGCACCCTGGCGCCGATGCTCTCCGAGGCCCGCAAGTTCGGCCTGCGACTCGTGCTCTCCCACCAGTTCACCAGCCAGCTCGACAGCGCGACCCGAGAGGCGATCTTCGGCAACGTGGGCAGCATGATCACCTTCCGGGTGGGGTCGGTCGACGCCGCCCAGATGGCCACGGAGCTGGGGGGCGGCGTGACCCCCCGGGAGCTCCAGGACCTGCCGCTCTTCCACGCCGCAGCCCGGCTGCTCTGCGACGGGGAGACCGCGCCGGTGTTCACGCTGAGGACCATCGCGCCCGTGGGGTGAGGGGTGGTGGCGCAGTCACGCCCTGTCAGGACCCGCCCCGACCCCCGTCGACTCCCCGAACCGGCCACCCGCGAGCTCCGACATGTCCGACGAGGCCCCCTCCATCCCCCGCCGCGCAGGCGCCCTGGCCCTGCTGAGCCTCGGACTCGTCCCCCTCGGCCCCGAGGGAGAGCAGGAGGCGCAGAGGGCCGCCGCCTGGGGTGAGAGCGCGAGACGCCTCGGCATCCTGGACCACCGCCACCCCGAGCTGGGGATCCGGGACCGGGTCGTCGAGATCCTCCAGCCCGGCCAGGACCCCATCTCCTGCCTGAGGGAGCTCGCGGGCCTCCTGGCGCAACATCGCGACCTCCTCTTCGGCCCGGCGTGGACCGAGGACACGGAGAGGCCCACAGAGTAGACTCCCGCCGTGCGGTGGGTCCTCCTGGTCGACGAGAGCGGGCACTTCGACGTGCGCACCGAGCACGTGGCGGTGGGCGCGCTCCTGGTGCCCGAGCGCAGCCTGGCGGTCCTGGACTCCGCCCTGCGACGCGCTGTCCACCTCCTGGATCCACGCTGCCCCTGGCCCCTGCACACGGCGCACCTGCGCACCCTCACCTGGCTGGCGGCCGCCAGGCACACCGAGGTGCGCAGGCAGGGTCCCGCGGGCCCCCGAGGCATCAGCTCGGCCTGCGACACGGTGCTGGAGGCGCTGGAGCGCACCCACGGCCGCAAGACCGAGCGGGTGTTCCAGGACATCGCGACCGGCAAGAAGGGTCGCTGGGAGGACCTGCAGGACCTGGAGCGCTGGCTGGAGACCCAGCCCCGCCTCAGGCCGACCAGACGCGAGCTCCGGAGACACCAGGAGTACCTGTTCGGTGGCATCGCAAACGCGGTGGAGGCCTTCGTCCAACAGGAGCGCCGGCTGGGTGCCACCCTCTGGGCGGTGACGTCGAGCGAGAGCACGCGCGGCAACGCGGTCCAGTCACCGCTCTCCCCCGACCGCTACGTGGCCCTGTTGCAGGTCCTGGTGGAGCGCGCCGGAGACGTGTTGCATGCGCAGCGCCCGGGGGACGAGCTGGCGATCCGGCCCTTCGTGAGGGACGTGAGGGTGGACGGGACCCGCCGGCCAATGCGACGGCAGGACCTCGTCGAGCTCATCGCGGCCGCCGATCTCCCCCACAGGCTGGAGATCATGGCCGACGCCCCCTCGGCCTACCCGGGCGCCCACCCGGGACCCGGGTTCCTGGCCGACCTGCTGGCCAACAGCGCTCGCGCCCACCGCGGCAACCTCACCGCCCTCCACGCGGTCATCCGGTCGTCCACCGGCCTGCGACCCCGGTCGGGCAAGCCGGCGCGCAGCCACTGCGCCGCGCACGTCAAGGCACGGACCTTCATCCTGGACAGCCGGGCCGGTCGCTCTCCCCGGACCCAGGATCTACGCGGCCTGGCACCCTGGGCGCAGGCACAGGCACTCCAGTGGAGCCCTTCATGACCCTGGGTGACGCCTGGAGCATCCTGTGTGAGGGCACAGCGGGCGATCGAGCGGAGGCCGGGGTCGTGCTCCAAGCGGAGCTGCGACGCCTGGCACCGCAGGCGGCTCAGCGGGTCGAGGCCCGGCCCCAGGACCCCCTCGTCGAGGACAGCCTCCAGCGCGTGCTCATCCGCCTGCTGGAGCGACCCCATGTCCTGCGCGACACCGGGCCGGGCCGGGACCTCACCGTGCGAGCCTACCTGCGACAGTGCCTGGTCCGCGCCTGCATCGACGGAGTGCGCAAGCGAGACCGGCACTGGGACGGGAGGGACACCGAGAGGGCCTCACCGGAGGGCGGGGACCCGGGACCGCGCGTGGAGCAGGTGGCCGACCCGGAGCCGGCCGAGCACTGGGCGGCACGGGAGGCCATCGAACACGCGGCCCTCCTGCTCGATCAGACCCTGCTCCCCGCCTACGTGGAGGCCCGGAACATCGCGAGCGCAGGGGCCGGTACCCGCGCGGCGCAGACCCTGGCCCAGATCGACGAGCTGAGCGCCTCGAACCAGACCGCAGAGGACCTCGCCCGGACCGAGCTCGAGAGCGAGCAAGGGCGCCCCCCCGACGACGAGTCGCTCCGCCGCAAGACCAATGCCCTCTACAAGCGCTTCGAGCGGGCGCGCGAGACCCTGTTGTCCTTCCTGGGGGCGTGGCCGACCGATGACCGCCTGACCCCCTGGATGCTGAGGCTGGCGGCCCGGATCGCCGAGGACCGCTACCGCATCAACCGGAGGCCCGCCCCGTGAGACCTGTCAGGAGCACGAGCACGACACGTCTCCACCGTGGAGCAGTCCGATGAGCCCACTCGACCAGGCGCTGAGAGACCTCGGCTGCGACCACATGCGCCTCGAACGCCAGGCGCACATCCCCGCGCCCGAGGAGTCGACAGAGGAGATGTTGAAGCGTGGAGACGCCACCACCCTGGACCTCCTGGTCGGACTGGTCCTGGCGACCTCGCCGAGGCTTCGCCGGGTCGAGACCTCTGCCCTTCGGGCGGAGCTGAGCCTGCACACCGTGGGGGGCGACTTCTCGGGCATCGTCCTCTACGGCCAGGACCTGGTGTTCGAGCGCTGCTGCGGAGCCGTGGGCCGACACATCGAAGACGCCGACGGAGCGGCGCTCGCGATGGTGTTGGAGCTCGGCGGTTGCTGCATGGTCGATGCGGGTGCGCAGGGCCGTGTGGTGCTCCTGCGGAACCCGACGGGGGAGTTCGAGGTCGGCACCGTGCTCGGGCCGACGCAACCGGACTGGCTCCAGCACGACCCGGAGCCCTGGCTGGACCTCATCAAACAGGAGGCCCTCTCCCGGCAGCGCATCGGACCCGCGCTGGCCGCAGGTCACCACCTGCGCTTCCACGACCCGCCACCCGAGCAGCTCGCCGACATCCTGAGACGCTCCCTCGCTGGCGAGCCCACACCGCGACAGGCAACCGTGAGGACGTGGCTCCAGGACCAGACCTCGGAGCAGCTCGAGAACTGGGGCGGCCTCGCCCGGGGCATGGCGGTCCGCACCCTGCACGCCCTGGACACCCTGGACGCCGAGCTCCGCCTCGACGACGACGACTGGTGGGCCTCCCTGGGCGAGCTGCTGGAGGAGCGGGACGACCTGGCCTCCCTCGCCCGTCTGCTGGAGCTGGTCGACGGGGGCGCCAAGCTCACCGAGGCCCTGGCTGGCCTCGACGATGGACTCCACCTGTTCCTGCGCTCACTGCCCGTCGAGCCCCGGGTCGACAGCGAGCGGCTCCAGCGCGCCGGGCTCCGAGAAGCCGACGCCTGGTGGACCGATCCCGCCGCGCGGACCTGAAGGACCAGGATGCCGAGACCTCCAGCGGAGACGCGGTGCACCCAAGCCCGAGCGCTGGCACCGGGGTGGTGGCGCCGGGAGGGGCACCCACCTGCCCTGTTCGAACCCGGCGACAGCCTCTGCGTGTCCGTGCACAGAGACCAGGTCTCCCTGTGGCTGCACGCGGCTCGACCCGTCGAAGCCCCGGCCCTGGAGCACCGACCCGTGGGCCCCAGGTCGCTGGCCGCCCACGAGCGCGCCCGCCAGGCCCTGGGCGCTTCGTTGGAGCTGCTCTGGAACCGCACCAGCACACAGCCACGCGCCCGCATCGTGCTGACGCGCCTGGCCACGACCATTCGCGACGGCGCCGTCGACAGCAGGTCGGGCGTCGACGGACCCAGCATCGGCCTGGCGCTCCTGCTCTCGATGGCGTCCAGCGCGACCGGACTGCTGCTCCCCTCCGACCTGCTGGCCACCGCCGAAGTCACGGTGCGAGGAGAGGTCCTGGCCGTAGGTGGCCTGGAGCGCAAGCTGGCTGGCCTGGCCAGGATGGCCCCCGGCATCCGGAGGGTGGTGATCGCGCGGGACCAGGAGGTGGGCGAAGTCCCGGACGGCCTCGAGCTGGTCCGTGTCTCGACCGGTCGGCAGGCCCTCCAGGAGGTCTTCCAGGAGTCCGAGGTCGTGGACGCCCTGGTCGCCGCGGGCCAGGACCCGAGCCGACGCGAGGCGGTCCTCCGGGACTTCTTCTTCGCGTCGATGCGCGGCCGCACCGAGATGGTCCGCTGGCGGTCACGCCGCCGGGCGGCGCTCGCGGCCCTGGAGAACTGGCCCGACCTGGACCCCGACGAGTCCAACCAGCTCCGCCTGGCCGTGGCGGTCGCGAGTCGGTTCGACGACCGCGAGGTCAGCCCCGTCGAGCTCCCGGACCCGCAGTGGGTCCTGGACCAGCCACCGGCACGCAAGGGCGCCATCCTGGCCCAGCTCGTCCAGCAGGCCAACGACACCGGGGTCCCCTCCCTCGCCCAGGTGGACGAGCTGCTGAGCCACGTGACCGAGGCAGAGTGGACCGTGCCCTCCTCGCCCTTCCTGCGGCTGCGCGGAGCCCGGGCCCGCCTCTGGGCCACGCGCACTCGGGAGCTGGCCGAGCGGGCCCTCGTCGAGCAGGAGGCCGCCGCCAGGGCCTTCCTGGACCTGCTCCAGCCCGCCGAGACGACCTACGGCCTGAGCGAGTGGTTCCGCCTCGCCGGGCTCCTCGGGGACCGGGAGGCCTTCGAGCGGGCCCTGGCCTACGAGACGGTGGTCACCGAGCAGGGGGGCATGGCCCAGGGTGGCGGCACCTTCGTGTCGCTCAACACCGCCTGGGCGAGGGTGTGCCTGGGGCGCGACCTCCCCTGGGTCGTGGGGGCGGTGCAGGCCATCGAGAGAGGCGTCGGTGCCTACTGGTCGGACGTCCGCGATCGCGCCCGCCGCCTGCGGGCCCAGGCCCTGGACGGGCTGGGGAAGCCAGAGGACGCGAAGGCCCTCCGGTCGATCATCGAGACCCCGCTCCAGCGGGCCCTGGCCCGGGTCGACGTGGGCGCCGACCCCAGCGTCCTGGTCGAACATGCCGACGTACCGATGAGGCGCCTGCTCGATGGACCGCTGGACGCGGCCCGCTGGTACCCCTACTGACAGCACCGCGATCCAGCCGCAACGCCCCGAGTCCCCATGAGCACCCCCCACGTCTTCTCCGCCACCTCCCTCGACGAGGTCCCCCCCAGCTGCGTCCGCTACGCCAGCGTCGACGGCAGCGTGCCCGGGGCGCGGGTCACCTGGGACCACCACGTCACCGGCGAGCCCATCAACCTGGACGCCCTGCCCGAGCGCATCGATCCCTCCCGCTTCGACGGCGTCTGCACCACCCACCCCGACACGGACGCCCTGGCCAGCGTCGTGGCCGTGCTGGCAGGGGGACCGACGGCCCTGCCCGCGCCTGTCCTGGACGTGCTGCGGGCCGCCTCCCACCGCTGCGACCACCTGGTGGCTGCCCCGGGCCTGCCTCCAGAGGTGGACGCCGCTGGGCTGGGGCTGCACCGGTGGGTGGTCGCCGCCCTGACCGAGGCGCAGACCCCGGCGGCCAAGTCGAGGGTCTTCGGCGAGCTGTGCGAGACGGTCTGGGCTCGGGTGCAGTCCGGGGAACCCCTGCCAGCCCAGGGGGAGGCGGTCGAGGGTGGGGCCACCGCGTCGGAGCTGCTGGACGAGGGTCGCCTGGTGGCGCTCGGGGAGGTGGGGCTGGCGGACCTCCGGGGAGGCCGGGGCCTCGATCCCCGGGTGCTCTACGAGACCCTGGACACGGCGCTGGGGGTGTTCGTCGACGACCATCCCCGGGGGGGGCTGCGCTACACGGTGGGGCGCAACCCCCTCCGGTCAGACGCCCCCGACGACCTGGGCGGGCTCCTGCGGGCGCTGGCGCGACGGGAGCACGCCCACGGCCCCCCGTGCCTGGCGCCCGAGCCGGTCCCCGGTGCCGAGAACTGGGGCGGGAGAGCCACGGTGTTCGGCTCGCCGTGGAACTATGGCTCCCGGTTGAGCGTGCGGGAGGTGGTGGAGGTGCTCGGGGGGGAGCCCGAGCCCGGCGACGACCCCGCCCTCAGTCGCAGCTCACGCTGAGCCTGAACTTCACCTCTCCGCCATCCCGGGAGTCCATGCCGATCAACCACCGCTTCTCGGACTGGGTGAAGAACTCCACCTGGGTGTTCAGGTTCGTGCCCTCGCAGCGGCCGATCTCGGCGCCGACGTTGGGACACCAGTCCTCGTCGTGCCAGCCGACCACCGAGAGCCCCCAGTTGCCGCAGGACTCCTCCACCTTGACCGTGGCGTTGGACTCGGCCGGCTGGATGAACTCCCAGATGCGCTCGGCCCCCTCGAAGCTGCCGTCGGTGACGAAGCAGAAGGCCTCGTCGTGGAAGTCCGAGTTCCAGATCTCGGATCCGCCGGAGGTGATCCCTGTGACCGTGTCGCCACAGCTCAGGGTGCCCATGAGGCAGTCCGGGCCGTCCGGCGGCGAGGTGTCGATGTCCTCGTCGCAGATCTCGGACCGGATCAGGCCCGTGTCGTCGACGAGGACGGCGTCGCCACATGCCACGCAGGTGACGATCGCGAGGAGGCTGACGCGCATGAGCTTCTCCGGGGAGGGCTTGCGTTAACCCCAAGGGCTGCGCAAGCTGCGATCCTTCGGAGGAGATCATGGTCGGCCTCTGGCTCTTGTTGGCCTGTCCCCAGGACACGGCCCGGCTCTACCACGACGAGCCCCACGCCCCGAGCCTCTCGCAGTTCGACATCGAGGCCCTGGAGCACATGGGGGCCGTGGTGGTCGACGACGGCGTCAACTTCGCCGTCTGGTCCGAGGCCGCCGAGCGCCTGGACCTGCTGCTCTTCGACGATCCCGAGGCCGAGCTGCCGATCCAGCAGTTCGAGCTGACGCGCTTCGGCGACGTCTGGTCCGTCTACGTCGAGGGCGTGGGCTACGGCCAGCACTACGGCTTCGCGGCCTGGGGACCGAACTGGCCCTACGACGAGGACTTCTACCCGGGCTCGGAGGCCGGCTTCCTCAAGGACGTCGACACCGACGGCAACCGCTTCAACCCCAACAAGCTGCTCATCGACCCCTACGCCCGCTCCGTCCACCGGGACCACGACTGGTCCAAGGGCTCCGCCGGCACGGGCGAGAGCCGCCGCAGCGACAGCACCTGGGCCGCGGGCATCAAGGGCATCGTCAGCCGCAGCGCCTACGAGTGGTCCGCCGACGAGAGCACCTGGCAGGAGCTGCGAGCCTCCGACGACCACGAGGGCCACGGCTGGTCCGACCTCATCCTCTACGAGGTCCACCCGCGGGGCTTCACGATGAACGGCCTCGAAGAGGTCGAGTTCGAAGGCACCTACAAGGGCGTCGCCGAGATGGCGCCCTACCTCCAGGACCTGGGCATCACCGGCATCGAGCTGATGCCGGTCCACGAGAAGGCACCCGACGGCGGCTACTGGGGCTACAACAACCTCAACTTCTTCGCCCTGGAGAACACCTACAGCGCCGCCTACCGGGACAACGACAAGCCCGACGAGGTGGTCGACGAGTTCAAGGCCATGGTCGACGTGCTCCACCAGCACGGCATCGAGGTCATCGTCGACGTGGTCTACAACCACACCGGCGAAGGCGGGCTCTGGCGCGACATCCTCGTCTACAACGACTACCAGCCCGACGGCTCGGCGGTGCAGGACGCGGTCAACCTCGACTCGATCGAAGTCGCCGGCATCTACAGCTTCCGCGGCCTGGACAACGCCGGCTACTACGCCCTGGACGGCGACGGCCTGACCTACTGGAACAACACCGGCGTCGGCAACCAGACCCGGCCCAACCACACCCCGATGCGTCGCCTGATCATGGACTCCATCCACTACATGGTGGAGGAGCTCCACATCGACGGCCTGCGCTTCGACCTCGCCCCGATCCTGGGCGAGAAAGACGGGGACTACAACTACTGGGACGACCCGGCCAACACGATCCTCCAGGACATCATCGACGACCCGGTGGTGGTGGAGAACAACGTCCGCGTCATCGCCGAGCCCTGGTCCGCCGGGGGCTACTACAACCCGGTCATCGGCGACTTCCCGGCCGCCGCGACCGATGCCGACTCCGGCTGGGGGGAGTGGAACGCCCACTTCCGCGACGCCTGGCGCAGCCTGATCAACGAAGACACCCACCTCAGCCACTACGAGGGGGCCGTGAACTTCGGCGGCGTGGTCACCGGCTCCTACGACCTCTACGCCCACAACGGCCGCAAGCCCTACCACGCCACCAACTACGTCACGGTGCACGACGGCTTCACGCTCTACGACCTGTTCACCTACGAGGACAAGCAGAACGACTGCGGCGTGCTCAACCCGCTCTGCTGCGACGAGCCCTACAACACCTGGTGCGACATCGAGAGCGGCGAGAGCCACAACCGCTCCAAGGACTGGGCCGACGAGGGTCTGAAGCGACAGATGATGCGCAACGCCTTCGTGGCGATGCTCACCAGCCACGGCACCCCGCTGCTGCTCGGGGGCGACGAGTGGATCCGCACCCAGTACGGCAACAACAACGCCTACAGCACCTGGGCCGACAACGAGTGGAACTGGTTCCGCTGGGGCGAGTGGCGGGCCTATGACCACCGCTGGCGCATGGCGGACTTCGTGGCGGACCTGATCCAGCTCCGCAAGGACCACGCGGCCGCCCTGGCGCCGTCGGACTGGGGCACCGGCATGCCCCTGGAGTGGAAGGGCCCGGGCGGCGGCGAGCCCGACTGGGACAGCCAGTCGATGATGATGCACTACGTCGACGACGGCTCCCAGGACTGGCCGGCCGAGCTGGCGATCCTGGTGAACATGTCCAACGACGAGGTCACCTTCAGCCTGCCTTCGGGGCGCTCCTGGGGGCGGGTGGTCGACACCCAGGCGTACTGGGACGACGAGGACTGGTTCGAGGACAACCCGGACCTCGACACCCGCACGAGCGCCAACATCGAGCTCGGCGACCCGGACCTGGTCGGCTCGAGCTACGGGGTGCCGGCCAAGACCATCGTCATCGTCGAGGATCGCTCGGGGTCCTGAGGCCTATGAGGTGTCCCAGCAACACCGGAACCCGATCTCGTAGAAGCGGAACCCGTCTCCGTGGCTGGTCAGGTCGCTCTGGCAGGTCCGGGTCTCGGCCCAGTACCTCCCCTTGAGGTTGCCGTGGAAGCTCGCTGTGCCCCCGTCTCGCCTCCGGGTCCACTCCTCCACGTTGCCCGTGAGATCGAAGACGCCCCGGGGGCCCACGCAGCCGGCGTTGTCCCCGCCCCCCTCCCCCTGGTACAGCTCCTGGAGGTGGGAGACGACGCTCTCGCTGGCTCCGGCGGCCCGGGCGCTCCGCCAGAGGTCCTCCAGGTCCTCGACCTCGGGGGTGGACGCCCGGGTCGGCCAGGCGCTCAGCTTGTCCTGGCTGTAGACGATCCAGGTCTCCTCGTCGTTGCACACGCCGGGGAGCTGCTCTTGTCCGTAGGGGTAGGCCGTGGCGGCCGGTCCCTCGCAGGCCGACTCCCACTCGTCGTCGTAGCAGAGGCGCTTGCCCCTCGCCGAGCACCAGGCCTCGGCCTCGTCGAAGGTGTACATCACCAGGGGCAGGGCCCCGGCCTGGCCGGGCGCCTCGTGGAGGTCCATGCAGGCGCCGAGGACGGGGGCGGCCAGGGCGCCGCAGGGACCGTGGGGGTCCGCCGAGTCGGAGGCCGCCCAGGAGTCCGTGATCGCGGCATCCGAGTCCGTCCGATCCGCCGGCGACGGCCAGGGGCGCGTCGCAAGCTCCGGGGCACAACCGAGCAACATCCACCACATCGGTCGACGAATGTGCCCCGACAGCGGTCGGCCTCGCGACAAATGCCCGTCAAGGGCATTACCGTCCGGAGCTTGTCGAATCGGACATGGAGATCCAACGATGACGAGGACCCTGGCCCTCGGGGCCGTCCTGCTGCTGGCCGCGTGCGACGACACGGTCTTCGGGACCCCCCACAACGCCACCACCGACTCCGGGACCGGGACCTGCGACGCACCGCCGGCCACCTGGGAGGGCGTGGTCGCGCTCTACGACGACCACTGCGCGAGCTGTCACGCCAACGGCGTCCAGCCGGAGTTCACGACCTCGGACTGGGAAGACGACCTCGCCAGCGGCGACGGCACCTGGTTCTCGGCCGGCGACGCCGAGGACTCCCTGGTCTACCAGCGCCTCATCGGCGTGCCCTCGGCGATGCCCCCGGGTGCCCCCCTCGAGGACTGCGTGACCGACTCGGTGGCCGCCTGGATCGACGCCGGCGCCACCCGCTACACCGCCGACTGGGCCGGCGTGACCGCGTTCTACGACGCCGAGTGCGGCTCCTGCCACGACGACGGCTCCGGGGGTCCTCCCTTCACCCTGGAGGACTGGGAGGCGGACCTCGCCGACGGCACCGGCACGTACTTCGTGGCCGGAGACCCCGCGTCCTCGCTCGTGTGGCAGCGCCTCGCCGAGCTCGACGGAGCCGCCCCGATGCCGGACGGCGGCACCCTGCCGGCCTGGGAGATCGACCACGTCCAGGCCTGGCTCGAAGCCGGCGCCCCCCTCGACTGAACCCCCACCCGGAACCGACATGAGCGCTTCTCTGCTGATCGCCGTCCTCTGGGGGTCGAGCGCCCCCGCCCAGGCCTCCGTCGACCCCGAGTGCACCGGGCTCGCCCAGCCCGCCGACTACGACGAGCAGGTCCAGGGCGACTTCCTGAACAACTACGCCGCCCTGAGCACCACGCTCTCGCCGATCCACGGACCGATCCCCCACGAGCCGGGCACGGCTTCGGTGGGCCTCGACCTGCTCGGCATCCCGCCGCTGGCCTGTGAGCAGCGCTACGTCCTGAACTGGACCAAGACCGAGGACACCAACAAGACCCCGGTGGCGCCGCGCCTGCGGGTGACCTTCGCCACCCACGCGCTGCTGAAGGACCGGCTGGTGCCCTACGCCGGGCTGGCCTACGTCCCCCCGGTCACGGTCGCCGGCGTGCGGAGCGTGATCCTCAGCGCCGAGCTGGGCGCCGGGTACAGAGTCCACGACAAGCTCCAGGTCGGCCTGCGCTACCACGCCACGATGCAGAAGACGGTGGGCGACGTCGCCGGGAAGTTCTCCGAGGACGACCCCGACTACGACGACCTCTTCGTCGGCTCGACGTTGGGCCTCGATCTGCTGGTCGGGCTGCCCCTGGGCGAGCTGGCCGGCGGCACCATCAGCGCCCTGACGCCCTATGTCGCGCTGGGCTGGCTCGACGCCTCGAGCTTCTTCTGGATCGGTGACGACGGATACGTGGCCAACAACCTCCACCCCTACTTCGGGCCGGCGTTCTCCGCGGGCGCCGACCTGCTGGTGAAGGGGCGGCTGCGGGTAGGGGCCGAATTCTACGGCGCCCCGGGGGGCTACAGCATCCCCGAGGACGCCGGACAGATCGACTCCGTCGACAAGCGATCCCGGTACGGCAAGCTGTACACGGGCCGCCTGCGGATCGGCGTGGAGTGGTAGGTCGGGTCAGCTACAGGAGTCGTTCGCCGCGTCCGGCGTGCCGAAGTCCGAGCCCAGGGCCGTGGACTGGAGGCACCAGTTCGAGGCCTTGTCGTTCGCGTTGGCGCTGAGCTTGGTCGGGTCCACCCCCCAGGCGTAGCCGGGGGTGATCTCGAAGTCGGTGAAGTCCACCTCGTCGAGCATCGTGCCGGTGTTGGTGTTCAGGCTCATCGGGCCCGGGGTGTTGGTGAGCTGCAGCGAGAACTCCACGTCGCCGGTGTGGCCGTAGCAGGGCGAGGGGTTCTCCCGCACGAACAGCGCGTAGGAGGCCGCCGGCACGGTGACGTGCTCCTCGATGGTCTTGGCGCTCTCGCCGAACCCGATGTTCAGGTCGTAGAGGTCCACCGTGTAGGCCGTGGTGTTGTAGATCTCGAAGTACTCGTCGTCGGCGTCGGAGCACTCCGCGCCCGGGTCGACCATCACCTCGGAGATCACGAAGGCCCCCGGGCCGAGGTCGTGCACGCTCACCACCTCCGAGCTGTAGCCAGCCAGGTCGTCGGAAGACCGGGGCACCAGCTTCCAGGTGTCGTAGGTGTAGTCCAACACCCCGGTGATCGAGGTGAAGGTGTCGCCCTCGTAGAAGGTGCCCGCGTCGTAGCACTTGTCGTCGACCCGCACGTCGCCGACCGCCCACTCGCCGTGGCCGAGGTCGGGGTCGGTGACCGTGAGGCTGGCCACGGTCACCAGCACGCCCTCGTAGGGCTCGAGGGTGGCGTCGTCGGTGAACGCCGTCGCTTCGAGGGTGGTCGGGGGGATGGTGGAGCTGGCGGGATCGAGGGCCGTCACCCAGGAGTCGTCCGGGTGCTCCCCGACGTTGATCTCGGTGACGGAGTCGGTCCAGGTGTCGCCGCCGTTGTACTCCAGGACCCGGCCCCGCACCGTGACCGCGTCGCCCACGGCGAACGCCTCGGCGCCGTCCCGGGTGTAGACCCACAGCCCGCTGTAGGCGCCCCCGCCGTCTTCTCCGACGAAGAGGCCGTAGCCCTCGCCGTCGGAGTTCTTCGCGACGCCGGTCACGAAGACGGACGGAAGGTCCACCAGCTCTCCCTCGGCCACGGTGCCCCCCTGGATGTCCGGGATCGTCACATCGGGCACGGTGTCGGTGTCCGTGTCCGTGTCCGTGTCCGTGTCCGTGTCGGTCTCGCCGCTGTCGGCGGTGTCCGCGGTGTCGTCGCCGCTACAGGCGAGCAGCGGCAGAGAGAGCAGGCCGAAGCCGTAGATCAAGCGAGTCATGGCGTCCTCCAGGACCCCCGATCCTATCCCCGGCAACGGCCAGGTGACAGGGTGTGGCTCACCGCCGAGCCCGGATTACGGGCTGTCGATGCTCTCGCTGCTGTTGATGACCGGCCTCTGCCAGGCCGCTGATGCCGACGTCGGGGGCTACGTCCGGGTGATGACCCGCCCCGACTTCCAGGGCGGCGACGGCAAGCTCGGCTACTGGAACCTCTACGGACGCCTGCTCAACGAGAGCCCCTGGGCCTCGCTGCGGCTGAACATCGACGTGCTGGAGCCCGAGCCCGGCTCCGACGCCGTCTGGTCGCGGGTGGTGGCCCAGGTCGAGGGCAACAGCATCTGGGCGACCGACGCGGGCTCGGGGGGGCTGGGCAACTACCGGTTCACCCAGTTCTACGCCGAGGCCGGCAACATCGGCCTGCCCGGCGTCACCTGGCGCATCGGCACCCTGTGGCAGCACGCCCAGTTCGGCGACCTGGGCCTCTATGACCTGCGCCCCACCCAGATCCTCTTCGAGACCGTGGGCGGCATGCTGGACTACCGCAGCGACCGCCTCGGGGTGATGATCGGTGTGGGGGACTCCGGGTATCGGCTCCGCGAGGGGGGCTACAACACGGTCTTCACAGGGGGCGCCCTGGCGCGGCTCTCGGTCGGCACCAAGGCCGAGCTGGGGCTCGGTGGCGAAGTCCGCTACGAGCCCAGGGTCGCCGACAACCGCTACGCCCCCCACGCCACCCCGGACCTCGACTACGAGGACTACGTGCGCGGCGAGATCGTCGCCTCCTGGCTCGAGGAGCACCCCGGCCAGGCGATCAACTTCCCCGATCCGGAGCCCACCTCCGCCACCTCCTACAAGGGCGTGGCCTACGTCGGCTTCGGCGGCCTGGGCCCCATCGTCTGGAACAACCTCTACGCCGGCTTCCGGCGGGTCCATCCCGAGGCGACGACCATCGAGAGCGTCGACGGGGTCGACTACACCCTCTACATCACCGACCTCACCGACCAGCGCTACGAGCTGCTGATCGGCGACGAGCTCCAGCTCCGCCTGGTGCCGGACCGCCTCGACGTGGTCTGGGCGGGACTCTTCGGGCGCCACTGGGACGGGGACAACGAGATCGCTCCCAGCGACCACGCCCGCTGGTACGCCAGCACCGTGCTCCGGGTCCAGGGCTACCTCAGCCACACCGTGCACCTGCTGGTCGAGACCTCCCTCGCCCAGGAGGTCAGCACCAACGGCAACGCCTACCGGCTCCACGCCGACTCGATCTTCACCTCGACCGACGGCGTGTCCGACGCCCGGGGCCTGGAGTACGGCGACTCCGACACCCGCACCACCTGGCAGGGCAAGGCCGGGGTCGTGCTCAACCCGCTGGGGCCGGGGGTCTACGTGCGACCCAGCCTGAGGCTGCTCTACGGGCTCCAGTACTCCACCCAGAACAACGCCTTCGGCAACAGCTTCGTCGAGACCCTCGACCAGTACGACGAGTTCGACGCCGTGGAGCGCCACTGGCACCACGTGGTCGCACTGGAAGCGGAGGCCTGGTTCTGATGCTGCTGCTCGCCGTCCTCGCCTGCGCCACCACCGGGACCCCCTCCATCCAGGCCCCCACACCGCTGCCGACCCTGGTGGCGACCGCGGCCGGCGAGCTGGAGACCCGGGCCATCACCCAGGCACCGGAGGCGCTGTTGTCGGCCATGGTGGAGGCCCTGGAGTCACGCAACCTCCAGCCCGAGCTGCTGGCACCCGAGGTCTACCTCGAGGCGTTCACCCGCCAGCGCACGACAGGCCACCGCCTGCGCCACCTCGCCGGCCAGGCCACCGGTACGCCGCTGGTGCTGCTGGTGGAGGCCACCCCACGCTACGACGCCCAGCTCAACGGGCTCTATCGCTGGGTGGTCCAGGTCTCCCTCACCCTGGCCCCCGCCGACGACCTCGAGCTGGCGCAGACCAACTCCTTCGCCGTGCCGGTCTTCTTGAGCTTCCACCACGAGCGGGAGGAGGAGGCCCTGGCAGCCGCGGCGCCCGTCGTGCAGCGTCGGCTCGGACACCTCCTGGACGGCTACCTGGGCGGCCTGTGATCGCCCTGGCCTGGCTGGCCTGCGGCGGCCACGGCCTCCCACCGGAGATCAGCGCGGAGACGCCCGGCGAGCGCCCGGAGGTCCTCTACTTCGTGTTCGTCGACCGCTTCGACAACGGCGACACCACCAACGACGGCGTGGTCGACCCGGACGACCTGCAGGCCTGGCACGGCGGCGACCTGGCCGGCGTGCGCCAGCGCCTGGACCACCTGGAGGACCTCGGCGTCACCCACGTCTGGCTCTCCCCCGTCTTCGCCTCGCGCCAGGAGTCCTTCGGGGAGTGGGGGGCCTTCCACGGCTACTGGACCCACGACCCCACCGGCGTCGAGCCCCGCTTCGGCACCGAGGCCGAGCTGAAGGCCCTCGCCGACGACCTGCACGCCCGCGACATGGAGCTGCTGCTCGACGTGGTCTGGAACCACGTCGCCTGGGACAGCCCGATCCGGGAGGCCCACCCCGACTGGTTCCACCCCGACGTCACGATCACGGACTGGGACGACCCGGTCCAGCGCACGACCGGCTGGGTCCACGGCTTGCCGGACCTGGCTCAGGAGCGTCCGGAGGTAGCGGCCTGGCTCCAGGCCTGGTCCCTGGGCTGGGTCGAGCGGGTCGGCGCGGACGGCTTCCGCGTCGACGCCGTGAGCCACATGCCCGCCGAGTTCCTCGTGCAGATGGGCGCGGCCCTGCACGCGGCGGCCGGCGAGGACTTCTGGCTGCTGGGCGAGACCTTCACCGGCGACCCCTGGCTGCTGGCCGAGAGCCGCACGGCGACCCGCCTCGACGCGGTGTTCGACTTCCCCCTGCGCTACGCGATGGTCGATGCCTTCTGCCACGACCGGCCCCTGGGCCGTCTCGGGGCCGTGCTGTCGCTGGACCGCTACCACGACCGTCCCGGCCAGAGCCTGGTGACCTTCCTCGACAACCACGACATGGCCCGCATCACCCACGAGTGCGGCGGCGACCTGGACCGGGTCCGTGCCGCCCTGGACTTCCAGCTCGCCGTGCGCGGCGTGCCGATGATCAGCTACGGCACCGAGGCCGCCCTGGACGGCGGCGAGGAGCCGGCCAACCGGGCGGACCTGCCCTGGGACCAGCCCATGCCGCTGCTCGAGGACCTCCAGCGCCTCGTGCGCCGGCGAGCCGAGCACCCGGCGCTGGCGCGAGGGGACCTGACGGTGCTCGAGGTCAGCGAGGACCGGCTGCTCCTGCGCCGGGAGACCCGCGGCGAGGCCCTGAACCTGGCGGTGACCCGCCAGGGGGTCGAGCTGTTGCCGGCCACCGGCCAGGCCTGGGTGCCGGACACCCGCGAGGTGGTGGTGATGACGCTCGGTCTCCCGCTGGACCGACAGGTCCGCCTGGTGGGCACCGGCCCCGACCTGGGCAACTGGGCCCCGGAGCGGGCGCTGATCCAGGAGGCCGACGGCACCATCCGCTTCGAGGCCGTGCTCGGCGACGTGCTCGAGTACAAGCTCATCTCCCTCGTCGACGGCGTGGTCACCTGGGAGCAGGGCGAGAACCGCTACACCCAGGTGGGCGTCGGCGAGGGTCCGCTGGAGCTGACCCTCGGGTTCAGGAGGTAGGGCTACCCCGCCGCCACGCGCATCGCCTTCATCGCCCAGCGGGGGACCTCGGCGGCCTCCAGCACAAGGCGCTGCTCGTCCTCTCGCACGAGGCGGGCGTCGAGCTGCACGGTGATGCCCGAGGGCAGGCGAGCCACGACGTGGACACGGTCCAGGGTCTCGGGTCCCTGGACGGGGGCCAGCAGCAGGCGCAGGTGCCCGCCGTCGGCGTGCAGGGCCAGGGACATCTCGCGCTCGTCGGCGAAGGTGACCATCAGCACCGGGGGCTCGCCCGGCGCGAAGAGGGGCTGGGGCAGGCCACCCAGGTGGCGCCGCTCCGGGCGATCGCTGATGACGGTGCTGTCCTCGATCTGCTCCCGGCGCTCCTCCACCCGGCGGACGGTGGGGCGGGAGGTCTCGTCTTCGGAGGATGCGGGATTGAGCCGCTCCACGAGGCGCTCCAGGGCCTCCTGCTCGCTCGCGGCCAGGGGCCTCACCCGGCAGACGTGCAGGGCCCCGAAGCCGAAGGGGGTGTCCCGGCCGCTGTGCACCCGCTCCACGCCGAGCCAGACCCTGGCGAGGTCCCCTCCCTCGGACTGGAAGAGGCAGGCCTCCAGGTCCGGCCCGCTCGTCGGCAGGGCCCGACCGATCAACAGGTAGGGCCAGCCGTGGTCCATCCACGTCACGTTGCCCAGGCGCTCGCCCTCGGGGCAGACCACGCGCACTTCGAGCGTCTCGCGCAGCCGGCGGTGCAGGTGGGCGGACGGGAGACCCACTGGTTCCTCCTCCTGGGGTCAGCCCGGGGGATCGGATGCCGGACTCGAAGACCTGAGCTTACCTGGGGTCCCGGGCGCCCCAGGCCCTGTGCTGGGCCAGGGCCGGCCGATCATACAGGCTCGACGCCCACGCCCAGCGGTCCTCGGGCAGGGTGACGCCGAGGCCGTCGGCGAGGCGGTTCATGTACGAGAAGCAGCAGACGACGTGCACCACGTCGTGGGCCTCCCGCTCGCTGAGGCCAGCCCGGAGCAGATCCTGGAGATCGTCTCGCCGCAGGCCCCGGGGCGCCAGGGTGAGCCGCACGACGTAGTCCAGCAGGACCCGGTCACGGTCTCCCAGGGACAGGTCCTCGAGGGCCGCCGTCGCGGCCTCCACCCCGTGCTCTCCCGCCGAGGTCAGGGCCCGCACCAGGGCGATGACCCGCTCCTGGGGCTCCCCTTCGTCACGCAGGAACCCCGCGTGGGACACCGTTCAGTAGAAGCAGTCATTCAGCGCCGACACCGAGGTGGCGATGAGCTCCTCGGTCCGGCGCCCCAGCACCGAGCCCCCGAAGGTCACGGCGGTGTTGAGCTGCAGCACGGCCCTGAGCGTCCTGGGGCTGGGCTTCATGATCGCCACCACCGCGGGCACCGGTCGCCCTTCGGCGCGGTAGCTCCGGGTCAGGCGCGCCAGGCGGGGGCTGTCCTCGTCGCCGGGCAGGTCGATCCAGGCCACCGCCCCTACTCTCCTTCGACTTCCTCGCCGGCGCACAGGGCACTGAGGCGATTGGAGCTGTCCAGGGACTTGTTGACGGCGTAGGTGAGGACCAGGGGATCGTCGGGGTCGATGCCGAGGCCCACCGGCTCGGCCCAGACCGCCAGCATGCGCAGGGTCCTGTCCTCCTGTTGAGCGTTGATCTCGACGCTGTAGGTCTGCAGCAGCCCGTTCTTGCCCGACTCGTCCCACACGGCGTCCTTCATGTAGGTCACGATGGCGAACATGCCGATGGTCTCGTCCTCCAGCTCGTAGAGGCCGTGGCGGAAGTCGAGGTAGAGGGTGTAGGCCTCGAGATCGGCCGTGAGCACCTTGGAGGGGTCGGCCTCGTTCTCGGTGAAGAGCACGGTCTGCTCGTAGGCCGAGGTGTCGAAGTCGCCGGTGAAGGGGTCGAGGTCTTCTTCGATCGGGTCGTAGCTGTCGTCGGCGCTGCCTTGCTCGTAGGCGGCCCTGGAGGACACGTAGGTGCGATCATAGCCCTCCCAGTCCTCGGCGAAGACCGTGTCCTGGTCCGGTCGCAGCAGGTACTGCTCGCTCTCCGTCCACGGACAGTCCATCTCCGCCAGGCTGACCACGCCCTTGGAGCGGGTCAGGTCCCGAGGTCCCCACTCGTCGGTCTCCGGGTCCAGCAGGATCTCCTCGGACAGGGGCATCAGGGCGACGTCCTCGGCACCCAGATCACCGACCGTGAACGACTCGGTGGTCTCGCTGGTCGCGTTCTGCCCGACGAGGTCGATGCCCTCGTCGTAGTACCAGTTCATGAAGCCCTGGACGCCAGCCTGGAAGACGTCGTCGGCGGCGTAGAAGTTGCGCACCATGTAGGACGAGGCGGCGTCCAGGCCCTCGGGCGCCTCGGGGGGCGGCTTGCAGGCGAGCACCATCAGGGCCAGGGTCACAGGACCTCCAGATCGTCGAACGGGGTTGCAGGGTAGCCCGCTGGCCCGGGGAACGTCAGCGCCACGCTCCATCTCCACAGGCCATGGACCGAAGAGCCCGGCTGGAGAGGCCTCGACGATGGGCACGAAGAGACCCAAGGTGCGAACGCAACCTCACGCTACCGAGGTCATCACCATGGCCATCTCGGTGTCCCTCCTGCGGGACCACGGGATCCAGCTCCAACAGGGGGAGATCGAGCGGCTCTTCTGCGACGCTGTGCGTCGTTTCTCCCTGAGGACCCGCAGCGACGAAGATGCCCTCTCCGAGGCGGAGCTGGCCGCCCTGGCCCGTGGCGGCCTCGGCGAGGTGGAGGACTTCACCGCCCGGGAGGCGGTCGATCCGATCGGCCAGGGTGCGGCGGAGTACGCCGCCTTCGAGGACCTGTCGGACTGGGTGCCCTACGGGGAGGCAGGCGACGAGGTGCGAGGCGGGACCTTGCGGTTGACGGACTCCCGGACACCGGACGAGCTCATCGACGTGCGGGTGGTCGGTCACAGGCGGCATCGCACTGGCAACGTCGCCTGGTAGGCGACCCGTGCGAGCTCCTCGCCGAGCGGAAGCTGGTCCGAGAGAAGCGACGGCTGCGGCTCGAGCTGGTCGACCGGCCTGGGCCGTAGGCCGGGCGCCAGAGGAGCTCGGTGCTCGGTCCCTCACCCGGTCGAGCCCCCGAAGAGCTGCGCCTGGCGGGCCTTTGACGCCACGTGGTCCCCGCCGAAGTCGGCGCGGGCCGCCTGCAGGTCGTGGGTCCGACACCTCAGCTCCAGGTCGTCCACGGTGTGGGCTCCACCCCGAGCCCAGGGTCTCCGGTGGTGCACCTCGATGAACCAGCGGGAGCCACAGCGACGGCCGTCGGGGCTGACGTAGGCGCAGCCCCCACCGTCCCGCTCGTAGACCTGTCGGCGCACCGCGGCCGGCACCTAGATGCCCTCGGCACGAATGGCAAGCCGTTGCGCGGACCCCTTCCGCCCC
>CAZCVP010000025.1:45981-53211 GCA_964501915.1 uncultured Enterobacterales bacterium | reverse complement strand
CAGCTCGAGCAGGGCCGCCGCCGCCTCTTCGACGTCGAGCGGCGTGCGGCGCTCGTCGCTGAAGAGGCTCGGGGTCTCGGCGGCGGCGGCGACGGCGCGGCCCGGGGGCGGCGCCCCCCCCCCCCCGCCCGGGGGGGGGGCCGGGGGGGGGGGGGGTGGGCCCCGTGCGTGGGGGGGGCCGACCCGCTGATGCGCCAGGGTCGCTTCAAGACCTACGGCGGCATCGACTGCCACGCCTTCTTCTGCGGCCTCAAGGCCGCCCTGACCCCGGTGGTCGAAGAGGTCCCCGAGCCGCCACCACCGGTCGAGGTCCCGGGCATTGTTGGCTGGACCCCCGTGACCCGCTCCCTGCTCACCGAGGCCGGGGAGGCCGGACTCGACGCCTTCCTCTCGGGTCGGGAGCCGGACTGGGCCCTCATCGAGCGGGGTCGGCTGGCGAAGCGGGACCGGGCCCGGGAGATCACCTCCGAGCTCGGTCGCCAGGCCAGGCGGGATCGCGGCTGGTCGGCCCACCTGCTCCTCGGTCCCGAGGGGGAGGGCAAGTCCACGGTGGCCCGCCAGGTCGCCGCCGTGATGGGGCGCCGGGACGACGCCTGGCGGGTGTGGTGGCGCGACGGCGGGGCCCTGCGCTGGGACCAGGTCGGTCCGGCCTGCGCAGGAGCGAAGCGACTCCTGCTGGTCATCGACGACGCCCACGAGCTGAGGGCTCGCGGGGATCTCGATCGCTTCCTGGACCCCCAGAGGCTCCCGCGCCGCCTGGAGCGCTGTGGCGCCCAGGTCCACCTGCTGCTGTGCGCCACGGCCCACGCCTGGCGCGAGGCCAGCAAGGCCAAGCCCCGCTGGCTCGACGACCCCGCCGTCGTCGCCCACCGTGGACTGCGCGCCCTGGGGAGCAAGGAGGCCCAGCGGATCGCCGAGGCCCTGGAGGCTCGGAAGGCCCTCGGCCGACTCTCCGACCTCCCGCCGGGCGACGCCCGCGCCCAGCGGCTCGTGGAGCTCACCGAGGCCCGCACCGACCTCGTCCTGCTCGGCGCCCTGATCGAGGCCCGAACGGGCGAGAGCCTCCAGACCCACGTCGCGGCCCACCTCGGGGGCCTCCGGGGCAAGCGATCGACCCGCTTCCCCCGGGTCCTGCGGGCCCTGCTCGCCGTCGCCGCCACCCACGCCGTCGGCCTGGGAGGTCTGGACCACCGCGTGCTGCGCGCCCTGCTCGAGCTGGAGCCGGATGGCCTCCACGAGGTCCTGGACGCCGGGTCCGACTGGCTGCGCAGCGAGCGCCAGGGGCGCGGCCACGTCGTGCGCTCCCGCCATCCCGCGCTGTCGGCCACGATGCTGTCGGTGCTGGACGACCTGAAGCTCGGCACCGACCGCGCCGAGGTCTACGCCGGCCTCGCCCGCGCCGCCATCGCCGGCGTGCCCCGCCACCGGAAGGAGCGTCGCATCCTGGCCTTCGCGAAGCTCTGGCGGCACTTCCTGGAGGCCGGTGATGCCGCGGTGTCTGTCGCGGTGGCCGAGGCGGCGGCGACGGCGGCCCCCGCCGACGCCGGGTTCGTCGGCGCCTTTGCCCGCACCCTGCGCGAGATCGGACAGCCGGCCCGCGGACGCCAGGTCTGCGAGACCTGGGCGGCCCGGGTCCGGGCCGAGGACGCCGATGCCCCCCTCCACCGCACCGTGCTCCAGGAGTGGTCGGCGTGCACCGCCGTCGACCCCAGCCACCCCGACCACGCGGCCTGGACCGCCTGGCTCGCCTTGCTGGCCATCTCGGACCAGGCCGGGCGTCCGGTGGAGAAGGACGCCATTCCCTCGGTCCTGTGGGTCGCCGAGGCCCTCCGCGTGATGGACCCCGACGGCGCCGAGGCCCGCGCCATCCAGGGCCGGGCCGCGGCGGTCGTGGTGCTCGATCGGGCTCCCCCGGGCAGTCTCAGCACCGGGCAGCGCCAGCGCCGGGACGGCCACCGAGAGGCGACAGGGGGACTGGACAGGGTGCTGTCGCTGGGGGCGGCCGGGGCCTGCCTGACCGGGGTGACGCGGCTGGCCTGGGAGCGCACGGCCGTCGAGCAGCGCCCCTCGGGGCTGCCGGAGGACGGTCGGCTGACCTTCTGCTCGCTGGTGGAGATGCTGGAGCAGGGGGAGCAGAAGCGGGAGGCGCGGCGGCACCAACAGCCCCGTCGAGGACCGAGACGCCAGGAAGCGAGGAAGCCGCGCCCGGAGCAGGGGGCCAAGGAGGGCGGCGGGAAGAAGCGGAAGCGGAGGAGGAGACGCCGGCGCGGCCCTCGCCCTCAAGGGGTGGACGGGGACAGCGGCTCCGGCACGTAGTGGACGGGGCGACCGTCCCCATCGAGGTCCGCCAGGGCATGGGGGACCCCGTCCTCGATCCAGTAGGAGCCGTAGAGCGGCAGCCACTCTCCCCAGAGGACCTCCTCCCAGCACGAGGGCTCGCGCCAGGCGGCGGTGCCTTCGCGCAGGGAGATCCGCGCGAGGGCCTCCGAGCCGCAGGTCCGCAGCTCCCTGTCGTAGGCCGCGTCGTAGCCCACCAGGCCGGTCTGGAGCCCATCCAGCTCGATCCGGATCACGTCCGCCTTCGTGATCCGCGGTGTGCTGAGGTGGAGGACGAAGAGCCCCGACCAGGCCGCCGCCAGCGCGAGGACCGGCACCAGGAGCCAAGCCAGCACGCGCCTCCAACTCCAGCCGGGAGCGGTCACCCCGGACACTCGCCCAGGACGACGTAGGAGACCTCGACCATCACACCGCCGGCGGGGATGGCGTCGGACCCGAACTCCACGGAGTCGTCCGTGGCGTTGAAGCTCCAGCCCTCGGTGACCGGCATGCCGTCGACCTCGACCGAGAGCGTCTCCGGCACGGGCGTCTGGCCGAGGTGGAAGGTGTGCAGGCTGCGAGCCGTGGCGCGGGCCAGGGTCTCCATGTGGGGCTCGGCGTCCAGGGTGCAGATGCTCAGGAACGCACCCCCGGTGGCCAGGGTCGCCTCCCAGTAGCCGGAGCCGAAGTCGGCACCATCGTGGGGGGCGACACAGCCCGTCGGGTAGTCCCCGGAGATGGCGTGCAGGACCACGTCGGCGGGGTCGTCCTTGAGACGCTGGAAGAGGCGCACGAAGTGACGGTAGCCGTCGTCGCTCTGCTCCGGCTCGTCGGAGACGGCCACCAGGTGGAGGGCGGCCTCGTCGCGGAAGAAGCCCTTGTTGCAGCCGGCGTCACCGTCGCCGTCGTTCTCCAGGGCGGCTTCGAGGACGGTGAAGAGGCTCTCGGCGTGGCTGCCGAACCCACCCAACTCCACCATCTCGGTGAGGATCGCGAGCTGTTCCTCCTCGCCGTAGCCATCGTCGATGAAGGTCGGACCGCCGGAGTAGACGCAGCCATTGTCCGTGGTCACGGCGGCCACGTGGTAGTCCGCACCCTGCCGGGACAGCTCGGCGAGGAAGCCCGCCAGGCGGCTCGGCACGAGCTCCTTGGCGCCGTTCACATAGGTCGTGCGATCCACCGCGAACAGCACGTCCGCCTGTACGACAAGGGGCTGCTCGAAGACGTCCGAGGCCAGGCCCTGGACCTCTCCGCTCCCGGAGTGCCGCGCCACGACCTCTGGCGAGACGGGATCGGAGCTGGCGACGGTGAGCTCGCCGAAGTCCTGCACCTCGTCCCTCGGAACGTACTCGACCCCGACCTGGACCGAGGCCCCAGGCGGCAGGGTCCACGGCAGCTCGCCGTAGAGCGCCTCGTCGGCGTCGAAGAACAGGTCGGAGGAGTCCGTGTCGTAGGAGACGGCGTCGATCCGCAGGTCGGCCGTGCCGGTGTTGGAGAGCGTGATCGGCAGGCTCGCCTCACAGCCGACCGGCAAGGTGCCGAAGTCGTGGTCACCCGGCCGGACCTCGAGCTCCGGAGCGATGGCCTCACCGACGAGCGCCACGGAGACCGTGGGCTCGAAGGGGTCGTCGGAGTCGATGCGCAGCCGAGCCGAGTCGACGGAGCGGGACTCGGGGACGTAGGTGATGGTGAAGACGGTGCGCTGCAGCGGCGGCAGCACCGCGCTGCCGATCGGGCCGATCACGAAGGGCGCGGTCGGATCCTCGAGCGACACGTCCAGGAGGTGGAGGTCGGCTCCGCCCAGGTTCGAGGCCGCCAGCAGCGCCGTCTGCACCGTGCCAGCGTCGAGCACGCCGAAGTCGACCCCCAGCGGATCGACCTCGATGTCCGGCTCACCTTCATCGACCGGGTCCTCCGTCCCGGAGATGTCCCAGGGGCAGCCGCAGAGGACGAGCAGCAGCAGCGACACGCGGACCTCCGGGCGGAGCTGGGCACAGCAGAAGGGAGGCGCTCGATCCGAACATACGCGCGGGCGCAGCGGCGCGTGACCACCGGAAACGCAGTGCCCCCGAACCTCCGCCTCCGGTGGACCCCACGAGCGCTGCGAGCTCCGAGCATCTGGAGTTCCGTCGCCGTGCCCACCCAGCCGGGAGCGAATCCGCCACAGGCGGACTCCGTCTCACGCTACTCGGCGTTCCCCGACACCTCCACCCCCCCACCGATGTTGTCCTCCCCGATCGCCGCCACCAGCGCCTCGGCGCTCGCCGTCGGCAGGCTGCGGTTGTCCTGGATGCGCAGGTCCTCTCCCACCCAGAGCACGCCGTGCAGGGCGACCACCTCGGCCAGGCGCCGGTTGCGGCGCAGCTCGAGGCTGCCACCGACGTCCCAGAGGACCTCGAAGCCGGTCAGCTCCGCCAAGAGCGGGTTGTCGGTCACCAGCAGGTCCCCGTCGACCTCTTCCAGGGCGCCGAGCCCCGTCACGTCGACCAGGCGCGAGTTCTCGGCCAGCTCCAGGTCTCCGCCCACCGACTCCAGGGCCTCCAGCCCGACCAGGCTGGTGAGCAGCGCGTCGTCGGACAGCGTGAGGTCACCTCCGATGGTCTCCAGGGCCTCCAGGCCCGCCGTGGAGCCCAGCCGCGGCAGGTCCTGGAGCGTGAGGTCTCCCCCCACAGCGACGAGGGCACCGATGCCCGCCAGGTCGCCGAGGCGCTCGTTGCGCACCAGCACCAGGTCACCACCGACGGCCTCCAGGGCCTCCAGGCCGGTGACAGCCTCCAGGAGCGGCTGGTCCTGGACCACGAGGTCCCCCCCCACCTCGGCGAGGGTGTCGAGGCCGGCCAGCGAGCTCAGCTCTCCACCGGCCTCCACGAGCAGGTCCCCGCCGACCCGCTCCAGGCAGGCCAGACCCGCGAGGCTGCCCGCGGCCTCGAGCTGCACGACCAGGTCCCCCTCGACCGCCACCGAGCAGGCGTCGGCGCAGAAGCCCTCCAGCTCGGCCGCGCCGGTGAAGAGGCGGCTGCCGGGCTCCACGCGCAGGCTCTCGTAGACCGTGTCCAGGGTGTCGTCGCAGTCCTCGGCCAGGGGGTGGCCGTCCTCGTCGAGGTCGTCGTCCAGGGTCAGCGGGTCGCAGTCGTTGTCGTCGCCATCGTAGGGGACCTCGACGCCGTCCGGGTTGACCTCTGGATCGCTGTCGTCGCAGTCCTCGTCGTGCGCATAGCCGTCGTCGTCCAGGTCGGAGTCGGGGGTGAACGCGAGGCCTCCATCGCCACAGGCGAAGAGCGTCAGGAGCAGGGGGGTCATGCTGTCGCCTCCGGAACACCCCCAGTGTGACCGAAGGAGCGGGGCTTCGCTCGTCAGCGCTCCCGAGCGAGCACGAGCTGGGACCCGGCCGGCACGTCCTCCAGGACCTCCTGCTCGCCGTCTGGCCAGGTGACCACCACCCGCTCGGCCACGGCGGCGCCCCCCAGTCCGACCATCAGCACCTGCTCGGACATCGAGAAGGTCGTCGACGGCAGCAGCCAGGAGGTGTGGACGCGATCGGACAGCTCCACCTCCACACGGGCACCGATGGCGGGCGCTCCCTCGAACCGGAGGGCGAAGCCCGTGCAGCCCCCGTCGAGGTCCCAGGTCTCCACCGACCACAGTCCCGCCGTGACCAGCTCCGGCCGACCGTCGCGGTCGAGGTCGCCGATCACCACGCTGCGCCCCTGGCGCTCCAGGTCGTAGTCCCCGCCAGCCCCGAGGTCCTGGTAGCCCCCCGGGGTCTGCCGGAGCAGCAGGCCGCCGTCGGCCTGGCTCACGTCGGGCACGACCCCCTCAGGCGGGATGCCACCGCGAGCCGCCACCAGGTCCGAGCGCCCGTCGAGGTCGAGGTCCACCACCGCCGCCCCCCAGGTCGGCATGGAGTCCGTCACCACCGCTCCCAGGGCCCGCCCCGAGGACACGAAGACGCCGTCCGCCCCCCCCAGCAGCACGTGCTGGGTGTCGACATCGCTCACGTAGAGGTCCAGCCGCCCGTCGCCGTCGACGTCCCCCACCCCGGCCCCCATCGGGTTGACCCCGACCTCGCAGGCCGCGTGCTCGGCGACCTCGAAGCGGGCCTCGCCGTCGTTGAGCAGCAACGTGTTGGGCACCGCCTGGGCGACGAAGTCGTTCGCCAGGTAGAGGTCGAGGTCCCCGTCGCCGTCGGCGTCCAGGGTGGCGGCGTGGAAGGTCAGGGCCGGCTCGACGGCCTCCGGCAGGGCATCGAGCGCCCGCTCGAAGGTCCCGCTCCCGGTCTGGAGGTAGAGCCGCTGGCCTTCGCCTCGAAGCTCGCTGGGCCCCGAGTGCTCGCGCTCGCGGCTCTCGGGGTCCTGGAAGCCGGCCAGGAAGAGGTCCAGTCGCCCGTCTCCGTCCAGGTCGGCCACGGTGATGGTGAGGGACTCGGGCTCGCTGTCCGGCAGGACCTCGGAGCGGAGGTCCCGCGTGCCCTCGTTGCGCAGCACCAGGTCCGGGAGCCCGGACCGCCGGCTGAGCACGAGGTCGAGGTCCCCGTCGCCGTCCAGGTCGGCGGCGGCCACGGCGCTGGCCGTCGGCAGGGGCCCGCCGTCCGCGGTCCAGGCCGGATCGGGCAGCAGGTTGCCCCGCCCGTCGTTGCCGAGCACCACCGAGGCCCCCAGCGGGACCGCGACCGTGGCCTCCGGCCAGCCGTCGCCGTCGAGGTCGCCGAGCGCGATGCCCGGGCCGGCCTCGAAGGGCACCTCGGCGGGATCGGTGTCGGCGGGCAGCAGGTCGACCGCGTCGACCACGCCGGTCAGCACCACCTCGGGAGGCTGGCAGGTCCCGCTGTCCTGCCCCCCCCCCCCCCCCGCCACCACCCCCCCCCCCCCGCCACCCCGCCCCCCCCCCCCCCCCCCCCCCCCCCCCCCACACCCC
>CAZCVP010000025.1:14696-45971 GCA_964501915.1 uncultured Enterobacterales bacterium | reverse complement strand
TATGCACCAGGGGGGTGGGGGGTCTGGCCCGGTTGTGGCCCCGGGGGTGGGGCCTTTGGTCCGGGGGGCAGGACGGGAGAGCGGGCACGCAGCCGGCGACCGCGACGAGCCAGAGCGAGGCCAGGACGGCGACATTGGGCGAGGTCCAACGACTGCAGGCCACGTTCGCTCCCCAGAGGGCGCCAGGATGGGCGCACCCTCACCAGGGAGTCATCGCAAGGACCGGGCCACACCCGCGGGAGCGGCCCGAGGCGGTCAGGCCTGGGAGGCCGCGGCGTTGTCCTGGAGCAGCTTCCAGATGCGCAGGTTCTCCTCCTTCTGGGAGAGCAGCAGCCCCGAGGGCTCACCGGCCCCGTTGAACTGCGACCGGAAGCGGCCCTCGAGGCGGGCGAACCAGTCGATGAAGTCGCCCTCGAACTTCGCCTCGCCGCGGCGGCTCTCGGGGTTGCCCGTGATGCTCCAGACGTCGGTCTCGGGATCGTAGGTCCACAGCGGCCAGTAGCGGGTCGTGGTGGCCCGCCGGGCCTGCTCGGCGACCGCGCGGGCGTCGAACTTCTGGGCCGTCATGCAGGGCACGTAGCAGAGCAGCAGCGACGGGCCCTGGAAGTCGGCAGCCCGCTTGTAGGCCTCGATCAGGTGGTTGGGGTAGGCCAGGTTCACCTGGCCCACGTAGGCGTTGTGGGCGTAGGCCACGGAGATGCCGAGCGGGAAGCGCTGCTGGTCCTTGCCGCCCGGGGCGAAGGGTGCGTCCATGCCCTTGGGAGTGGCCTTGGACATCTGGCCGCCGGTGTTGGAGTACACGTCGGTGACGAGCACCATCACGACCACGTCCAGGTCGGACTGGAGCACGTGCAGCATCATCTGCAGGCCGATGTCGAAGGCCCAGCCATCGCCGCCGACGATCAGGGTCTTCTTGTCGGCGAAGGTGGTGATGGTGCTCTTGAGCAGGCCGAGGTGGGTGCGCAGGGGGATGTCGCCGGCCGGAGTCGCCTGCAGGGCTCCCTCGATGGCCTGCTGGACCCGCACGACCAGCTCGACCCGCTCGAAGCGGTCCTGGAGGGTCTTGCCCTCGCTGGACGCCATCTCCTGCATCTCGCCGATCACGCCGGACAACGCCCGGAAGGCCGGGGTGGCCGCGATCTCGGGCTGAGAGGACATGGCCTTGAGCACGTAGGCGCCCGAGACGTCCATCTGCTCGCGCTCCTGTTCCATGCCGAGGGCGATGCCGCCACCGACCGCGGCGTTGTTCTCGAAGAGCGGATTGACCCACGCGGGACCATAGCCGTGGTGGTCGGTGCCGAAGGGAGTCTCATAGGCCTGGGCGCCCCAGATGGAGGAGCAGCCCGTGGCGTTGGAGATCACGCTGTAGGGGTGGAGCTGGAGGAACTTGGAGACATAGAGCGGCTCGTAGCAGCCGGCACAGGCTCCGGAAGCCCCCAGGTAATTGGGCAGGCTCTCCATCTCCGGCATGGTGTGGCGCCGCAGGGAGAGGTCCAGGGTGGGGTCGGTGTCCGCCCCCGCATCGCGGGCCTTGTCCAGGACCTGGCGACGGGAGGACAGACTCTGCACGTACTCCGGCGTGACGGACCGGAGCTTGATGGCACCCTTGTCGCAGACCTCGGCGCAGAGGCCGCAGCCGGTGCAGAGGTTGGGGTCGACGGCAACGCCGTAGGAGTCGTTGGGGCGCAGGTTCTGGGGGCGCAGGAGCCCGCCGTTGCCGGTCGGATCGAGGGACGCGCCCCCGGCCCCGCGGAAGACCATCGCCAGGGGGTCACCGACCAGGCCTTGCTCCTGCTCAGGAGACAGGATGGCCTGCTCCAGGGCGCCGCCCGTGGGACAGATGAAGACGCACTCGCCGCACTCGTTGCAGGCCCAGGGCTCGAAGGTGGGGAGCTGGGTCGCGAAGCTGCGCTCCAGGCCCTTCCAGGTGTTCACCGGGCGGGAGCCACCGCGGGCGTGGTCGAAGTAGGCGCTGACCGGCACCTCGTTGCCCAGTCCCGACATGCCCAGTCCCTGGATGCGCTCGCGGAAGCCCTGCTCCGCGGGGTGGGGCACCTCCAGGCGGTCCAGGTCGGAGGACGGGGCCTGGCGCTGGTCGGTGATCAGGTCGGCGGAGTCGATGGTCGCGACCTCGCCCTTGCCGTTGGTGGTGGCGGGCACGGGGACCCGCGCCAGGGCCTCGACCGCCCGCCGGAAGGCGCGGTTGTTCTGGGCGATGACCTCGGGGCCCTTCTTGGTGAAGGCCTTGGTGATGCCGGCCTCCATCGCCGAGTCGGCCTCCTCGGCCGCGATCAGCCCGAAGCGGTCGAAGAGCACCCGCTGCATGATCATCGAGATCTTGTTGCCCAGGCCCTCCTCGTGGGCGATGCCGAAGGCGTCGATGCAGTAGACCTCGAGCTCGCGCTCCAGGATGACCTGCTGGAGGTCCTCCGGCAGCGAGGCGTAGACCGCGTCCGGCGGCAACGGAGTGTTGACCACGAAGGTCCCGCCCTGGCGGACCCCTTCGAGGATGCCTGCCCGCTTGGTGAGCAGTGCCGGGTGATGCACCGCCACGTAGTCGGGCGTGCGGACGTCGAAGCACTCCTCGAAGGCCTCGGTGGCCACGCGGAAGTGGGACACCGTGACCCCGCCGGCCTTCTTGCTGTCGTACTCAGCATGGGAGCCGATGTAGAGCCCGCACTCGCCGCCGTCGCCGTGGCGGAGGGCGGCGTAGGTGTAGGCCGCCGTCTTCACCATGCTGACGGTGCCGTCGCTGCCATAGGCCACGATGCGGGCCTGGCGCATCTCCCGACCGGCGAAGATGTCCGGCGAAGGGCCGAGCTCCAGCGAGGTGTGGTTGACGTCGTCGACCACGCCGACGCTGAAGTTGGTCCAGGGGTTGCCGCCCCTGGCGAGGCTCTGGAGGTGCTCGAAGACCTCGAGGACCGAGCCGGGGTGGAAGTCCTTGCCGGCGAGGCCGTAGATGCCACCGGTCACGACCGGGAGCCGATCGAGCCTCGGCACACCGGCGAAGCCCTGGACGGCCTTCATGACCGCGGAGCGAACGTCGGCGCACAGCGGCTCGTCCTGCAGGGTGTGGTTGAGGCTGCGGTCCAGCACGGCGATGCGCTCGACGGTGCCCGGCAGGGTGGCGATGAAGTCCTTGACCAGGAAGGGTCGGAAGGTGCGGGCGTTGAGCACGCCGATGCGTCGGTCGGGGTCCTGCTCGAGCAGGTAGCGCACGGTGGCCCGCAGAGTGCTGATGGAGCTGCCTGCGGCGACGATGATGTCGGTGGCCGCGGGGTGCCCGTCGTACTCGTAGGGGGTGTAGGTCCGGCCGGTGAGCTCGGAGAACTCCTTCATCAGGCGCGGCAGCACCTCCTCGACCGCGGTGGCGTGGGGGCGCTGGGCGAGGCCGGCCTGCATGTAGCCGTCGGGGTTCTCGTTGGTGCCCCAGACCGCCGGGTGGGCCGGGTCCAGCGACCGGCTCTTGTGGGCGATCATCTTCTCGTGGGGCATGAAGTCCCAGTAGAGCTCGTCGGGGGCAGCCTGCAGCCAGGTCTGCTTGTGGGTGGTCAGGAAGCCGTCGTAGACCACGGCCACGGGCAGGCTGACCTCCCACTTGAGGCGCTCGGCGATGATGCCGAGGTCCTGCAGCTCCTGGGCGTCGCGGGAGAAGAGGATCAGGATGCCGGTGTCCCGGACGGCGTAGACGTCGGAGTGGCCGGCGAAGATGGTCAGGCTGTGGCGGGAGAGGTCCCGGGCGCCGATGTAGAAGCTGATCGGGAGCAGCTGTCCGGCCGAGTTGTACATCTCCGGGATCATCAACAGGATGCCCTGTGACGAGGAGCAAGTCGCCGAGCCGACGCCCTTGGCGGCCAGGCCCTGGACGAAGGAGGCGGCGGCGGCCTCGTCGCAGGCCATGAAGACCTTGGGCACCACGCCGTAGATGTTCCTCACGCCACGGGCGGCCCGCTTGGCGGCCTCCTCGCCGAAGGGTGAGCTGGGCGTGATCGTGTAGATGACCAGCCCACCATTGGCCTTGTAGGCCACTTCGCTGATGACGTTGTTGCCGTCGGAGATGACCCGCTCGCCGGGGTGACGCGGGGTGCCGGTCGAGGTGCCGGGGGCAGGGGCGGAGTCGGTGTGCACGGACACGAAGAGTCCTCCGGATGGGATGGTCCAGGGTTAGCTACACGTGGTCAAAATGGTATCGGACGTTTGACGGACGCAAGGCTGCGGGGGCCCGGAATCCAGCCCTTCCCTGCGGCGGGTCACTCGATGTAGCCGAGCCCCCGGAGGCTCTCGAGCATCACCGCGTCGTTGGGGGACGGCAGCGGCGGCGCCGTCGGTCGAGCACCGTAGCTCGGCACCGACCGGCGACCCCGACGGGCCACGAAGTCGGCCTCGAAGGCCTCCGTCAGCGGCGATCCGGCCAGCTCCTCGGAGAGCGGCAGGCCGAGCAGCCAGGCCATCGTGGGCATGAGATCGAGGGGACCCGCGTCCTCGATCCGGTGCCCGGCCCGGACGTGGGGACCGTGGACGAAGAGCACGCCCTTGGCGGCGCGGGTGTGGCCGCCGGGCCGGGCCTTGCGGTCGGGCTTGCCCGCCGAGCGGGCCGGCTCGGCGCCGTGATCGCTGGCCACGATCAGGGTGGTCTCGGGCCCCAGGTCGGCGAGGACCTCGCCGAGCCAGGTGTCGACGTAGCGGTAGACGCCCTGGACGATGCCGCGGTCCCGCTCCAGGTGCTCGGGCTTGCGCGCGAAGCGCTCGGGCTCCACGAGGTCCCAGGCGTAGTGCTGGAGGGGGTCGGGACCGCGCAGGTACAGCATCTGCAGGTCGACGGGGCGCTCCCCGGCCAGGCGGCGGGCGATCGCCACGTAGGGACCGTCGACGGCGTAGAAGGTCTTGAGCCAGGAGTACGGTGCCCGCTCGTTCCAGGGGGCAGCGACCGCGAGGGCGACCTGTTCCTCGCTGAGCTGTGACCGGGTCCGGAAGTCCTCAGCCGGGAAGGCCTCGGCGTCGATCCAGTGCGAGGTGAGCGACGCCCCCAGCTCGGCGGGGAAGGTGTCGGACCCCAGGGCGCCGAGGGCGTCGGGATCGGCCGTCCAGTACCGCTCGCCCTCCATCATCCAGCCGCTGGTGGCCGGGTTGGTGTGGTCGCTGACCACGTAGCCGTCGACCGCCTCCGCCGGCCAGCTCGCCCACCAGCCGATCACGCCGACGGTGCGGCCGTGCTCCCCGGCGAGGTTCCAGATCGCCGGCACCTCGCGGGCGTTGCTGGTGATCGGGACCTTGGAGCCGTCGTCGAGCTCCTGGACGTAGTCTCGGATGCCGTGGTCGTCGGGCTCGCGGCCGGTCGCCACCGAGGTCCAGACCATCGGCGAGCTGGTGCTGCTCATGGTCTCGAAGCGCGGCATCGACGCGCCTTCGGCGAGCAGCCGGGCGAAGGTCGGCAGCTCACCGGCCTCGATCATCGGCTCCATCACCGTCCAGGTGGCGCCGTCGACACCGACCAGCACGACCCTCTGTCGCGGCAGGGGAGCCGGTGCGTCTGGAGGTGGCGCCTCCCCACAGGCGAGCAGCAGCAGCCAGGTCGTCACCGGGCGTCCTCCTGGCGGCGGTAGATCGCGAAGCCACCCACGTCGTCCTCCTCGAGGCGGAAGTCGGCCATTAGCCGGTTCGGCTTGCGGCGGAAGGACCACCGGTCGGTGGAGGCCGTGCGGAAGACCAGCAGATCGGTCTCCAGCTCGTCGAACATGCGCAGCACGTCGCCATAGGAGGTGCCCGAGTGGAACCAGCGGTAGCCCACGCCGTCGGTCTGCCAGGCGACCCGCTGGGGGTGCTGGGCCGAGAGCGCCACCACGAGCCCCGGCTCGCCGGCTGCCCGGTCCTGCAGCCAGGCGACCAGCTCGGTGGTCTCCTTGCCTCGGAAGATGCGGACCGGCTCGGCGCCCACGGACCGGCGAGCCAGGGTCGTGCCGCCCCAGGTGGTGCCGACGAGCAGCACGGCGACCCCGAGCACCCGCGGCACCCGCCTCCGAGCCCCGAGCAGGAGCAGCAGGGCCCCGTAGAAGGCGAAGAGGCACACCAGGCCCTGCCGCCGGTGGAAGTACCACTCGCCCAGGTAGACCTTGTGGGCCAGGTGGATGGAGGCCAGCCCTCCCAGGCCGAGGAAGACGACGGCGACGCGGGCGAAGGCGCCCCGGCTCCCGAGGTTCAGCAGAGCCATCGAAGGCCCGCGGAGCTGGAGGGGTCGGTAGAGGGCGACCAGGGCGACGGGGATCGCCAGGGGCAGGGCCCACTCGAAGCCGAAGAAGGCGGCGCTGTAGCTGTGGCGGTGCCCCGGAAGGTACGCGGTGGCCAGGCCCGCGGCCCGGTCGACGACGAGGTCGAGCAGCCCGTCGGTGGGCTTCATGACCGACAGCGGCGCCAGGACGTCGGTGGCCTGGGCCTGGTCGAAGCGCAGCAGCACCAGGGGCCCGACGCCTTCGAGGAAGCCCCGCACGTGGAGCCACCAGGCTCCACCGACGGCCACCGGCACCGCGAGGCCGAGCAGCGCCTGGGCCGCCACCCGCCGCCGGTCCCGCCCGAAGAGCAGCGACACGCCCCAGGCACAGGCCAGGGCCAGCGGCACGAGCAGGAACTGCCCCCGGCACAGCAGGAGCACCGCGGACCAGGCGCCGAGCTCCAGGCCCGCCGAGAGCTTCCTGGACTCCGCCAGCGCCGGGAGGCGCCACAACAAGAGCATCAGCAGCAGGTAGGAGAGGCCCTCGGTGTAGGGCAGGCTGGTGTAGATGGCGTAGGGGCCGTGCAGCCCGAGCATCAGCGCCAGCAGGTGTCCGCCGTGCACGCCCGGCAGCACCTCGCGCGGCCACAGGCGGCGCCCGGCGGCGAAGGCCGCGCCGAGGGAGGCGATGTAGAGCAGCGCCGGCAGCCACCAGGCAGCCACGGTCAGGGGCAGGAAGCGGAGGGCCAGGCCCAACAGGGCTGGCCAGAGGGGGTAGACCGCCGTGGGGTGGGGAAGGGACGGATAGCCCTTGTGGTAGAGCGAGACGTCGGTCACCAGGCCCTGGCCCTGGCTCACGTGCAGCGCCACGTCGGTGTAGTAGCCGCCGTCCACCCCCATGCCGGCCGCCTGCAGCGTGAGGCCCACCTTGGCCGCCGCGAGGGCCAGGAGCAGGCCCACGAACACGGCGCCGGTCCTCCTCGGAGCGCTCACCGGGGGGTGTAGACGGCCACGTGGTAGATGGAGAGCGGCCCGCGAGCCGGCACGCTGCGGCGCAGCTCACGCCGCCAGCCCGCCGCCCGGATGACGCGGTCGATGCTGTGGGCGTTGTGCACGTGGTAGTGGCCGTCGAAGCCCGCGAGGCGACGACCGAGCCGGTAGAGGCGGTTCTCGGTCGGAAGACTCACGAGCAGCTTGCCCGTCGAGGCGAGCAGGGTGCGGAAGAGCGCCAGGACCTGGCCGAGGTCTTCGACGTGCTCCAGCACCTCGGCCGCCACCACCAGGTCCAGGCTCCCGGGCGCGATGTACTGCTCCGCCTGGTCGGGGCCGATCAGCTCGACCCGGTCGTGGCCCTGCCGCTCCACCAGCAGCCGCGCGGCGTCGAGCACCAGGTCCACGCCGAACACCCGGGCGGACCGGTCGAGCAGCGTCTCGAAGAGCACGCCGGTGCCGCACCCGTAGTCCATCACCCGGGCCTCGGGAGGACACAGGGTGCGGAAGACGTCCGCCAGGACGTGGAGCCGCCGCCAGGCCATCCAGCGCAGGGCCGGGTTGCCGTGGAGCAGGCTCGGGATGGCCATCTCGTCCCGGTCCTCGTCGTCGAGCAACGCCCCCATCTCCCGGAGCGTCGCCTCGTCAAGGAGCGTCCGCACCGGACTCCTCGCCGAGGTGGGGCAGGTGGCGGCGCACCAGGTAGAGCTGTCGCTCCTGGACGCTGCGCAGGCGGGAGACCATCAGCGCCACCTGGCCGAGACCGAAGCTCATCAGGGACAGGCCCACGAAGAACGCCGCCACGAAGCCGGCCCAGATGTGGGGGCTGAAGGTGCCGCTGCTGAGGCGGTGCCACAGGAAGAAGGTCGCGATGGCGGCGCCGAGCAGCGCGAAGAACGCGGTGACGGCGTTGAAGAGGGTGCCCGGGGAGTAGTCCCGGATGAAGCTGAAGATGATGCCCAGGGTGCGCCAGGCATAGCGGAAGAGGTTCGAGGCGATGCGGCTCTGGCCGTGCTCGCGCACGCCGCGGATCTTCAGGGGCAGCTCACGGATGCGCAGGCCCTTCTGGCTGAGCACCAGGAAGCTCTCCTGGGTGTAGGTGAAGCGGCCCAGCAGCACCAGGTGGAGCAGCGCTTCGCGGCTATACGCCCGGAAGCCGCAGCTCACGTCGGCCCAGTCGTCGCCGCAGAGGGTGCTGATGATGCGGGCCATGCCCCAGTTTCCGAAGCGCTTCACCGCGGGCATCACCGGGACCAGGGCCGGGTCGCTGAAGCGCGAGGCGCTGACGAAGTCGGCTTCGTCCGCCAGGATCGGCGCCACGAGGCGGGGGATGTCCTCGGGGGCGAACTGTCCGTCGCTGTCGATGTTCACGAAGATGTCGGCTCGGCGCTGGACGGCCTCGTCGAGGCCGGACTGCAGGGCGGCGCCGACGCCGAGGTTGCGACCGTGGCTGATGACCGAGGCGCCGTGGGCCCTGGAGATCGAGACGGTGTCGTCGGTGGAGCCGTCGTCGATGACCAGGAGCTGGACCTCGCGAATGCCCTCGATGTCCCTGGGGATCCGGTCGAGCACGGCGGCGATGCTCGCGGCTTCGTTGAGCGCCGGCAGCATCACCAGCAGGGTGGGTTGCGTCATGGGGGCCCCTAACGCGAGGAGGCGGCGGGGAGGCGGGGGGCAACACCGGGGTGACGAACGTCCGTACTCCGGACCTTCGTCGCCCCTTGGCGACCTATCGGCGACGTTCGTCCGGAGTACGGACGTTTGTCACCGCGCTGCCCACGGCGATGAGCTCGATGGCGGTCATGAGCAGGCGACTCGCCAGGGCGAAGGCCAGCGCCGTGGCCGGGCCGTGGGCGCCCGACAGCCCCGCCACGATCAGGCCCTCCCGCACGCCCAGGCCCGCCGGCGTCACCCCGATCACGAGCCCCGCCACGTACGAGGTCACGAACCACAGCGCCTCGCTCAGCCCGGCCTCGCTGCCCGGCACGAACCAGCGGCAGGTGAACGAAAACGAGACCCCCAGCGCCAGCCAGACCCCGGCATAGCCGAGCGCCAGCAGCCCCTGGCGGGTCCAGGGCACGTCCAGCACCAGGCCCGGGACCTTGTCCTCCACAGCGGGCACCCTGCGAACCAGCCAGCGCAGGCCCGGGGCGAAGCCCGCCAGCAGGACCACCGCCCCCACCAGGCCGGCCACCAGCACCCCAGGCGAGGCCCCGACCTCCGGCCCCAACACCGCCACCCCACCACAGGCCAGCAGGCAGGCGCCGACCAGCAGCAGCAGGGTCTCCCACAGCACCAGGACCACGCTGGTGGCCGGCTCCAGCCCCGCCATGCGACCCAGCCGCACCCGCTCCACCACCAGCAGCACCTTGCCCGGCACGTAGCGGAAGAAGTAGCCCTGGAGCCAGATGCGCAGGTAGAAGGCCCGGTGCTCGGGTCGATAGAGCCCCGCCGCGCCCAGCGCCCCGACGAAGAGCCAGGGCAGGCCCAGCAGCCCCAGGGCCCCCATCCCGACGGCCCCGATCACGTCTGGAACCGAAGGTCTCAGCTCCGGGAAGCTCGCCGCGCTCCAGTCGGTGTAGAGGCTCCAGCCGACCCAGCCCAGCACCCCGAGGGCCAGGGCCACCCGGACGGCGCGCAGCAGCTCGGAACGGGTCGGCAGGTCGGGGCTCCCGGGGACGCGCCGGGCACGCTACTACACCCCCCCGCTCACCAGGAGCCCCCGTGTCCGAGTCCACCGCGCTGCAGGCCCTCCGCGACCGCCTCGCCGGAGACGGTCCCACCGTGGCCGTCATCGGCCTGGGCTATGTCGGCCTGCCCCTGGCGCTGGAGCTCACCCGCTCTGGCGCCCACGTGGTGGGCATCGACGTCTCCGCGGCCCGCTGCGAGGTGGTCAACGCCGGCCACTCCCCGGTCGGCGACATCTCCGACGCCGAGCTGGGTGAGGCCCTCGCCGCCGGGCTGCTGCGGGCCACCACCGACTACGACGCCGTGATCGGCACCGACGCCGTGGTCATCTGCGTGCCCACCCCGCTGCGCAAGAGCAAGGACCCGGACATCTCCTACATCGTGGCTTCGGCCACCGCCCTGGCGAGCCGGGCCCGGGCCGGGCAGCTCGTGGTGCTGGAGAGCACGACCTACCCGGGCACGACCGAGGAGATCCTGGTGCCGATGCTCCAGGAGCAGGGCCTGGAGCCGGGCGTCGACGTCGCCGTGGCCTTCTCGCCGGAGCGCATCGACCCGGGCAACCCGACCTTCGGCGTGCGCAACACCCCCAAGGTCGTCGGTGGCGTGACACCGGGCTGCACCGCCGCCGCCGCCGCGCTCTACGGCCGCTGCTGTGACCACATCGTGCCGGTCAGCTCCCCCGCCGCCGCCGAGATGGCCAAGCTGCTGGAGAACATCTTCCGCAGCGTGAACATCGGCCTGGCCAACGAGTTCGCCCTGATCTGCCACCGCCTGGAGCTGGACGTCTGGGAGGTCATCGACGCCGCCGCGACCAAGCCCTTCGGCTTCATGCCCTTCCGGCCCGGCCCCGGCCTCGGTGGACACTGCATCCCCATCGACCCCCACTACCTGGCCTGGAAGCTGCGCTCGCGGAACTTCACGGCGCGCTTCGTCGAGCTGGCCGACGCGATCAACTCCCGCATGCCCGAGCACGTGCTGACGGTCGTGAGCGACGCGCTCAACGACCGGGCCAAGGCCGTGCGCGGCTCCCGGGTCCTGATGCTCGGCGTGACCTACAAGCCCGACGTGGCCGACGTGCGCGAGTCCCCTGCCCTGGCGGTCATCGACCTGCTGCTCGGCAAGGGCGCGGAGGTCACCTTCCACGATCCCTACGTCTCCTCGGTCCGGGTGGCCGGGCGGGAGCTGCAGGGGGTCGAGCTGGGCGACGAGACCCTCGACGACGCCGACTGCGTGCTCATCACCACCGACCACGCGGACTACGACTACGGGCGCATCGTCGGCCGCGCGGCGCTGGTGGTCGACACCCGCAACGCGACGGCGGAGGTGCTGAGGGCCGTGCCGGGCGCCCGGGAGAAGGTGTACCGGATCTGACAGGCCCGTAGAATGGGCCCATGACCTCGCCTCCCCGGGTCTTCGCCCTCACCCTGCTCGCCGGCCTGGTCGCCTGCTTCCCCGTCAGCGAGCTCCACGTCGCCGGCGACCGTCCCGACAGGCCCCCGCTGCCGACCGACGACAGCGGCGGGCTCGACAGCGCCACCGAGCCCGTCGACAGCGACGGCGACGGCACCGTCGACTCGGCGGACTGCGCCCCCGACGACCCGGAGATCCACCCCGGGGCCCAGGAGCCCTGCGACGGCGACGAGGACCTCAACTGCGACGGGCAGGCCCCCACCGGCTGCAGGACCTGCGGCCTGGTCCTCTCCTCCGGCGCCGGCGTCGAGGACGGCGTCTACACCCTGGACATCGACGGCCACGACGGCGAGCAGGAGCCCTTCGAGACCTGGTGCGACCTGGCGACCACCGGTGGCGGCTGGAACCTGGTCCAGCGCACGACCTGGAGCCCGGACGAGACCGAGATCCTGTTCACGGACTACGAGACCTGGCGCACGACTTCGCTCGGATCTCCCGACAGCGGCGAGGTCTTCCGGCTGCGTGGCGAGGCGTGGCCCTCGCTCATGGGCCAGACCTCGATGATGGTCGTCCACCGGGTCCGACGGACCGACGGCGAGACCTGCGACCCGCTCACCTACATCGAGAGCGGGGCGACCCTGGAGGTCACCGAGTCGAGCGCCGTGCTCTCGTCGAGCAGCGCGCTCTACCCGCTGGTCGACGGGGCGCTGCTGGAGGCCGCCGCCCCCGGCTCCGACTGCGTCGTCCAGCACGACGCCGTGCCCTGGTTCTACGGCTCCTGCTGCACGACCTGTCCCACCTTCGGTGCCTCCTACTGGGACGACGGTCACCACCCGATGGCGTCCTACCCCGTCGACAGCTCGGACATCTACGGCCAGGTGTCCGGCGACGTCTGCGGCGGCGGCCCACCCGCGAACTCGAGGGGCTACCTCGGCGTGGCCGTGATGGAGGTGTACCTGCGCTGAGGGGCCCGTTCCGGCGGAGCCCGGAGAGCCGCTCCACCACCTCCGGGTGCCCGAAGGCCGGCGTACGCAGCGACGACCTCGTGTGCAGGCCGCGGTATGCTGGCTGCGATGCTGACGCTCGGCGAGGTCCAGGCCCTGCGCGACCTCCTGCGGGAGCGGGTGGCCCTGGCCCTGGTGTTCGGCTCGGTGGCCCGCGGCGAGGACCACCAGCAGAGTGACCTGGACATCGGCTTCATGCCCCTGGATGCCGAGGCCTGGACCTTCGGCGCCGAGTGCGCCCTCCAGGCCGAGCTCGCTTGCGTCGCCGGGCGAGAGGTCGACCTGGTCCGACTCGACGTGGAGGACGTCGTCCTGCGCTTTCGAGCCGCACGGGATGGCGTGCTGTTGTGGGAGCAGGAGCCAGGGGACGCCGATCGCTTCCGGATCCGAGCGGGCATCGACCACGCAGACCTGCGGTGGAACCTCGAGGCGGGGCAGCGGCGTCTGCTCGCCAGGCTGGCCTCGACGTGACAGACCGCGCAGTCCTCGTCCGCAAGCTGGCGAACCTCGGTGATCACCTCGGGCGGATCCGGCGCCGCCGCGGCGACGACTACGCGGCGCTCGCCGTCGATCAGGATCGCCAGGACGCCTTGGCTCTGAGCATCCTGGTCGCTCTCCAGGAGGTCTTCGACATCGCCTTCCACATCAGCACCACCGAGCGACTCGGCCTCCCCGGCTCCAACGCCGAGGCCGTGGAGCTCCTGGGGCAGCACGGCGTGTTGACGCCGGACCTCGCCCGGCGGGTGGCAAGAGGCGGACACACCCGCAACCTGATCGCCCATGGCTGCGCCAGCGTGAGCCTGCGCCAGCTCTTCGACGATCTCGAGGAGGGCATCCCGGACCTGCTCTCCTTCCAGCGCACCATCGCGAGCTGGCTGCAGGAGCCCGAGGAGCGCTGAGGGAGCAGGGGGCCAGGCTGACTGTGCTGCTGGGAGGGTGAGCGGCATTGCGTCGAGCAGGTGGGGCGGTCACCCGCCCAACCTCTCACAGAACCGTACGTGCGCTGTTCGCACACGGCTCCTCGGGACGGCGGGCGACGTCGCCGGAGCACTGGACCTCCGCCTGAGCGCCCTCGCCCAGACCCGGCTCCCGCTCCTCGCGGCACCAGCAGTACTCCATCCTTCGCCACTCGTGGTCCCGGCAGTACAGGGCGTTGCCGCTGCACGGATCGCAGCGCGTCTCACCGGCGGCGAGGAGGCAGGGATCGCCGTCCCCGATGCAGCGCTCTTCGCAGCCTGGTGCCATCAGCAGGCAGAGGACGATCCAGGAGCCCATCCGCTCCTCCCCATGGGACCTTATCCTCCCACCTCACCCGCGACCTCGTGGGGCGACCTCGGCGTGGCGGTGATGGAGGTCTACCTGGGCGGAGGGGTCCGCGCCGGCATGGAGCCCCTCAGCCGCTCCACCACTTCCGGGTGCTCGTCCGCCACGTCGCGGTCGAACTCCGGGTCCTCCCGCCACCGGAAGAGCAGGGTCTCGGGCCCGCTCTGGAGCGGCAGCTCCACCAGCCACCAGTCCCCCTGGACCAGCCACCGGTCCTTGGCCGCCACGAGCTGCGGCACGACCTCGGAGCGCTGGAAGACCCGCTTGGTCTCGGGGTCCAGCGTGTAGCGGGCGTTGCGGTTGCGGAACGCGTAGCGCCTGTGTTCGGGGTGCCAGTAGCCCCGCTCGCTGGCCCCGGTCTCGCCGTAGATGACCCGGTCCCCGAGCGGCTCCAGGAGCGTCGCTCCCTCGTAGCTCTCGGGCAGACCGAACCAGTCCAGCACGGTCGGCGCCACGTCGATCAGGCTCGCCAGCTCCGTCCGGCGCTCGGCGGGCACCCCTGGACCGTGCAGTGCCATCAGCACCCGGTGCTGGCCGATGCCCCAGGGGTGGAAGCCGTGGTTCGGTGCCCGGAACTTGTAGCGCAGGCCCTGGTGCCAGAAGTCCTCACCGTGGTCCGAGAGCACGATGACCAGGGTGTTCTCCAACAGCCCGCTGGCCACCAGGGCGTCCTCGATGCGGCCCCAGGCGTCGTCGACGGCCGCCAGCCCGGCGTCGTAGAGGTTGCGCTGGTGACCGGACCAGCGCTCGCCGATGCGGCTGAGCTTCGCCTGAGTGACCTGCTCGCCGTCAGCCAGCTTGGAGCCGGTGCTGAGGTAGCGGAAGCGGAAGGGCTTGGAGCTCTCCGCCACGCCCCACTCCCGGTACCAGGGCCAGGGACGGTCGCCGGGGGCGTGCAGGGTGCAGATGTGGACGGCCATGAAGAAGCTGTCCCGCTCCGCCGCCTCGGCCAGCTCGTCGACCACGTGCTCGGCGAAGGCATCCGACCGGTAGGTGCCACCAAAACCCTGGTTGTGACGGTACTCGTCGGCCAGCCACCACCCCAGCGGCCCGTTGAGCCAGCCGAAGAAGGCCCGCCAGTGGGGCTGGTAGCGGCTGGGCGCGAAGGCGCGGATGTTCACCGGGGGCTGGTCGATGACCTCGAAGTCGTGGGCCGGCACCATGTAGGAGAAGCGGCTGTCGTCGGTGAGGAAGCGGGTGTGGACACCGGCCTGCACCAGTGGTTCGGTCACCATCGGCACGGCGGGCCGCTCCTCGCCAGGCACCGGCAGGCTGTCGCGCATGCCGTGGACCGGCGGGTTCTCACCCGTGAGCAGGCTCACCCAGGCGGGCCAGGTCCGTGCCAGCGGCGTAAACGTGCTCTCGAAGGTCATCGAGCGCTGGAGCCAGGCATCGAGGCGCGGCGTGGTGTCCCGCTCGTAGCCGTAGAAGCCCATGTGGTCGGGGCGCAGGGCGTCGAGGCCGACGAGGAGCACGTTGGGGCCGGCGTTCTGTTGCGGGGTCGTGGCCGGGAGCTGCGCGTCGGCCAGGCCGACGGCGAGCAGCATCGCCCCCAGGACACCCACCTCTCGCCATCGCGGGCGGTGGCGCCAGGCGCCCCAGGCCAACCAGGCGAAGCCCAGGCCGCCGAACACCAGGTCGATGCCCAGCGGTGACGCGTGGCGAACCAGCCAGGCGTGGTGCCAGAAGTGGTGGTACAGCCGCGGCGTCGTCACGGCGCCCTCGACCCACAGCCAGCCCGAGGCCCACAGCACGAACGACACCCGCTGGAGCCAGGCCCACCGCGGACCACGCACCCGCAGCACCTGGTGCAGCACCACCCCCGCCACCAGCCCCATGGCGACGTAGATCGCCCCCATCTGGACCACGAAGAGCGTGATCTCGTGCTCCACGATGTCCGTCACCGACGGGTCGTGCCTGACCTTGGCGAAGGCCGAGCCGATGGCGCGGCGAGAGGTCGCCACGTCGAGGGCGAAGAGCGCCGCCAGCCAGAGCACACCCCAGACGAGATCGATGCGCAGGCGGGACGACGCCACCGTCGAGCGATCCCCCACAGGCTACTCGGGAACCAGCTCGCCTTCGAGGAGGAACCAGCCCTGGTCGTCCAGCGACAGCGCCACGTCGCCCGGGACCAGCGCCTCGCCCTCGAGGGCGGCCACGTCCCCGAGCGCGTCCAGGGGCAGCGGCGGCAGGCCAAACGACGGCAGGAAGTCCCCCAGGGAGCCGACCAGGGTGGGCGTCATCAGGCGGAAGAGGGAAGCCAGGTCCCCCGGGTCCAGGGGCTCGGGCCACGCCGTCATGCCCACGTCCACCGGCACGTACTTGGGCCGGTCGTCCAGCTCCAGCACCAGGGAGCCGTCGTCGGCGAGGGTCAGGTCGGCGTCGGCGCTGAAGTTGAGGCTGGCGGCGGTGCGCTCGCCGTCGTCACGGGTGATGTCCAGGGTCAGCTCGCCGACCGACATCACGAAGGGGCGCTCCCCGCTCCCGGCCGCGACCACCGGCGGCAGGCCGAGGTCGATCACCACCTGCTCCACCGGGCCGAGCGGCGGCGGCAGGGCCTCGCCGACCAGGACCGCCAGCTCGACCGGGCCGTAGGTCATGTCGTGCACGGCCCCGGAGGCCCAGAAGGCGAAGAAGACCTGGTTCAGCAGGTCGTCGTCCAGGGCGACCGCGAAGGGGCGCGAGGACAGGGGGAAGGAAGGAACAGCGCCGGAGGTAGTGAGCGAGGCCGCGCCCGACGGCAGCGCCATGCCGCTGCCCTCGACCCAGGCGTCGAAGGTCAGGTACAGCCCCTGGCGGTCCGAGTCGATGCCCGCGAGCTCCAGGCCCAGGTCCACGCCGTCGGCGGCCGAGTACTCCACGGCGAAGGCGTCGAGGGTCTCCGAGAGCATCTCCCCCGCCATGTCCTCCACGCTGCCGCCGAGGCTGTCCTCGAGGCTCTCCTTGGTCCAGTCCGCGAGCTCGTCCTCGAGCCAGTCCGGGAACCAGTCCACCGTGAGGCCGTAGCCGTAGAGCGTGGCGTCGACGTCGACCACGTCGGCCTCGGCACCCGACGGCGTGACCTCGGCTTCGATGCCCATCGTGAGCACGATCGACGACATCCAGGCCGAGCCGGTGGTGGAGTAGAAGCTGTAGCTGGTGTTGAAGTCCATCCAGACGTCGTAGAGCGTGATGACGGCGTCGAGGCGATCGACGGCCGGGGACAGGTCCACCGCGGCGCTGCCGAAGGCCACATACGTCGGCTCGATCTCGATGCCGTCCTCCGTCACGAAGGTCTCGCCGACCAGCACATCGCTGACCGCCGGGTCCAGGAGCACGACCTCGAGGATGGCGGAGAGGTCGTCGAGGTCCGAGGTGTCGTCGTCGAGGACCTCGGGGCCGAGCTGCATGCGCACGGCCTCGGCGATGGTCTCCCCGTTCTCGTGGCGAGCCGCGGCGTAGAAGGAGCGCCCGTCGACGGCCCGCTCGTCGCCTTCGTCCTCGATGCGCAGCCCGACCCGGTTCACGCCGGGGATGGGGTCGATCAGGACCTCGAAGCGGCCCTGGTCGTCGAAGTCGACCTCCTCGCCGTCGACCGTGAGCACCGCCAGGGGGTAGGTGCCGGCGATCGCCTGGCCCTTCACCCGCACCGCCGTGCCGACGCCGTAGAAGGCGCCGCGCTCGGGGCTGGTCACGCTGAGCTGGGGCAGCACGACGGCTTCGACGCCGTCGGGCCCCGGCTCGTCCTCGGTGTCGGACGGACAGGCCACGAGGAGCGCGGAGAGGGTAAGAGCCAGGGGCATGTGTGACCGCGGGCAGGTGGCGCCCGATCTACACGATCCTAAGCCCTGCCGCCACGTCCCTGCTGGAGGGTTCGAGGGTGGAAGCTGGCTGGCTGGAGGGCATCGTGGCCGACTGGCCGGGCGCCCTGTTCATCTCCACCAGCATCCTGGGCCTCTTCGTCGCGGCCGAGGTCATCAAGCGGACCCGCAAGACGCCGACGGAGTGGACCCGGAAATTCACCCACGTCGGAGCGGGCGTGGTGGTGCTCGGGCTGCCCTGGCTCTTGAGCAGCGTCTGGACCGTGGCGCTGTTGAGCCTGGCCTTCGCCGGCATCCTCGTGGGCGGCAAGCTGACGGGGCTGTTGAGCTCGGTGCACGATGTCGAGCGGCGCACGTCGGGGGCCTACTACTACCCCTTCGCCGTGCTCGGCCTCTACGTGCTCGCCGACCGCGATCCGCTGCTCTACTGCGTCCCGCTGGCGGTGATGGCGGTCGCCGACACCGGCGCCGCCCTGGTGGGCAAGGCACGCGGCGAGGTGGTCTACAAGGTGCTCGACGGCGAGCGCACGCTGGAGGGCTCGTTCACCTTCTTCGGGCTGGCCTTCGTCTTGGTGCTCGCCGGCCTCGCCATCGCCGGGCGACCGGGCTGGCCCGACGTGCTGCTGGTCACCCTGGTGGTGGCCGCGCTGACCACCGCGGTGGAGTCGGTCAGCGTGCGCGGCAGCGACAACCTGCTGATCCCCTACGTGGCCTGGCTGGCCCTCGACCGCACGCTCCAGCTCGGTCTGCCCGGCCTGGCGCCCTGGATCGAAGGCATGCTCGTCACGCTGGTGCTCTTGCTGGTGACGGCGCGACGGGCCGACCTCACCGTCGCCGGCAGCGTGACCCTCTACCTGATCGGCAGCCTGGCCTGGGCCCTGGGCGGTGAGGCCTGGTGGGGACCGCCGGTCGCCGTCTACCTGCTCTTCCTCCTGGCGCGACTGCCGCGGGTGGACACGGACCTCGACGACGTCTTCGCCACCGGCGCCGGGCCCCTGGCGATGATCCTCGCCTTCGCGCACACCGGCGATGCGAACCTCTACGCCCCCTTCCTGGTCACCGTGGCGACCACCGGGGCGATCCTGATGAGCTTCATCGCCCAGAGCCGCCGCTGGCCCCTGGTGCCCGCGGCCCTCGTCGGCACCCTGGTGCCCACCCTCCCCGACCTGGTGCTCGGTCGCTCCCCGCCGATCGCCGTGACCATGCTCGGTGGTCTCGTGGGCCTGCTGATCTTCGCCGCCATCCAGAAGGCGCCGTTTTCGGGCCGGCGGCTGGTGGCGTCGCTGGCGACGGGGCTCGGGGCCTGGCTGGCGCTGGGGTAGCGCATACTCCCCGGGTGGCGCGGAAGCAGCGGGACCAGGCCCGGCGGGACCGGGAGGACGAGCGGAAGGCGCTGGAGGCCGCCGAGCGCAGGGCCGCGGCGGAGCGGGCGGCGGCCGTGCCCGCGCCCCGGACCCGCAAGGTGTCCCTGGTGCGGGACTGGGACGCGCTGCAGGATCCGGAGAGCACCCACCGCGGGCCCAGCACCGAACCGCTGAGCCAGGCGACCGGGGGCCGTGCCACGACCGCGCGCAGCGCCCGCTTCCGCGCCCTCTTGGAGGTCCTGGAGCGCAGGCTGCCCAAGCGGGCGACCGACGTGCCGAGCCTGCACGTGCTCTGGATGGCGTCGGCCCACGAGCCCGTGCGGCCCCTGGACACCTGGAAGCCCAAGGGCAAGGCTGCTGGCGCCCGCTTCCGGTCCCTGCTCACCCACCTGCTGTTGACCTACAAGGTCCCGACCTTCCTGTTCGCCGAGCTCTCCTCGACGGCGGTGCAGACCCGGCGGGCGCGCATGCAGCTCCTGGTCCACCTCGGACAGGGCGGGTCGATGAAGCAGGCCCGGCAGCGCGGCTACCTGCCGTCCTGCCTCACGAAGCGCATGTGCCACTTCCTCGGGCAGAGCCGCGCGACCCGGACCCTCCCCGAGGCGATCCGCGAGGCCCAGGTCCGCGCCTTCGGCGGCGACCGGCGCCTCACGAAGGCCCTCCAGGGCAGCTTCCTGGGTCAGCGCCTCCTGGACGACGAGCCCTTCTGGCAGACGGTCGTGCAGTGGTTCTGCAGGCAGCCGATGCTGGACCCGGCCCTGGTGGGGCCGCTGTTGGACTACATCGCCCACCGCGAGGAGGAGGACCCGGCCCTGAGCATGGGGGGACGCACGCCTGCGGCGCTGATGCGCGGCATGGAAGGCTGGCACGCCGAGCTGGCCCAGGTGGCGAAGCTCCGCGGACAGATCTACGAGCCGTCGGGACTGAGGGGCCTGCGCTTCGAGGAGATCAAGAAGCGGCGGCCCCAGGTCTGGACCGTCACCGAGATCCTCGACGCCAAGACGCTGGCCGCCGAGGGGCGGGCGATGCGTCACTGCGTCTACAGCTACGGGCGCAGCATCGAGAGCGGTCGCTGCTCGATCTGGTCGCTGCGACTCGACGACCAGAGGCGCCTGACCCTCGAGGTCCTCAACCAGCACGCCCGCATCGTCCAGGTGCGGGGGCTGTGCAACCGGGCGGCGGAGCCGGTGGAGGAGCGCATCGTGCGGCGGTGGGCGGGGGCGGCGGGGCTCAGCCTCTGAGCGGGCACATCCCGCTCGACGGCCGCCCCCTGCTGGGAGAGGATCGAACCACCATGCCCACACAGGAGCTCATCACCCAGGAGCTCCTCGACACCATCCGGCAGGGCTACCGGCTGGACTGGCACGGCCCCCACGGCAAGCCCCACTGGGAGCGGGTCCGCGTCAACGGTCTCCGGCTCGCCCCGCTCACGGGTGCCGACCCCGTCGTGGTCGAGCTTCCCCGAGGGCTGCCAGGTCCTCCGCCGGGTGTTCGACCTGCCCGGACGCCCACCGGAACCGCTCAGCCCGCTGGCCTCGGCGGCCACTGCCCGCGGCTCGAGAAACCCGGGTAGTGTTTCTTCCACTCGGCCAGCATCAGCTCGAACGGAATGTCCGGGTAGCTCCCGTAGTCGTGCACGTACTCCATGAACCGCCCCCCCTCGCGGTCGTACTGCTGGAAGATCGAGTCGTGGCGCCCGTCGAACTCCAGCGGTTCCACCCCGAGGCGCTCGCACAGCTCCGCGTTGAAGGCCGGCGTGGCCGAGACCCAGCGCTGCTCGAGGTAGAGCTCGACGTAGCCATGGAAGACCAGCAGGTCCGTGCCGAGCTGCCGCTCCAGCTCCTCGATGCCGATGTGGTTGCGCACGATGGCGAAGTGCATGCGGCTGGGAGTGCCGACGACCCGGGCACAGGCCGCCAGCAGGATCGCCTTGTCGATGCAGTGTCCTCCCTGCTCCCACTCGCGCACAGCCACGGTGCTGGCGCGGTAGGCCGCAGGATCGAGCTCCACCCCCCAGGGGTCGTAGCGCAGGCCGTCGCGGATGGCGGCGTAGAGCCGGACCCCGTTGGTGATGGCGTCGGCGGCCGGGTCGGTGTGGCGCTCGGCGTAGGCCACCACCGCCGGGTGGTCGCTGTCGACGAAGGGATTGGGTTCGAGGAACGGAGTGAGGTCGGACATCTCGGTCGCCTCCCTCGCTATCCTCTGGACCCGGCACCGCCGACCGGCCGATCCTATTCGAGCCTGATCCACGTGCTGGCGCAGTCCGGAGATCCTGGCCATCCAGCGGTAGAATTCGCCGCCTTGCACACAGTCGGAGCCCCCATGCTCGCCCGCCACGTCCCGCTCCTGGCCGCCCTGCTCGTCGCCTGCGGACAGCCTCCGGACCTGGAGCTGTCGGGCTCCAACGCCCAGGCGATGGCGGTCGGGACCTGCGACTCCTCGGCCCACGAGTCCACCTCGCTGAGCACCACCTTCACCTTCGACTTCGAGTGCGCGGTGGACTGGCTCACCGCCGCGGGCTGCGACTTCGACCTCGATCCCGACGGCAACGGCAGCTCGCTGCACTCCTCCGCCATCGAGGATCTCCAGAACGACCCGGTCAACTGCCAGTCCGGCCGGGCCTGCACCGGCTGCGAGGACGGCGACAGCGTCTCCACCCTGGCCGAGTGCACCGACCTGGCCGACATCGCCTACGTGACCGGCAACGCCTGGTCCGATCTCGAGGCCGCCTGTCCGACCACGGCCGAGCCGGACGACGGAAGCTGCACCCTCGAGGGCGTCGACTTCACCGCCGACGAAGCCTCCTGTGCCCTGACCTTCTTCGAGGAGATGACCTGCGACGAGTGCGACGCCGTGCTCGACGCCCGGGTCTGCGAAGACGCCATCAACGACAGCGCCACCTGCTATCTCGGCTCGACCTGCACCGGCTGCGGCGACTCCGACAGCCGAGACGACGGCGTGGACTGCGACGAGATCGCCGCCTACAGCTACTTCGGGGCCCGGGCGGCGGCAGCGCTGCTGAGCGAGGTCCAGACCAACCCCTGCAGCGGCGATCCGAGCACCGACGTCACCGTCGACGGCGTGACCTTCACCGAGGAGGAGGCCGCCGCCACCCTCCAGGTGGCCAACGAAGCCACCCTCGACGAGCTCGACGACGACGCCGGCCTCAACAGCCGGGCCGCCAACAACATCGTGACCGCGCGTCCCCTGGCGGACATCGAAGCGCTCGGCGCCGTGTCCTACGTCGGCGCGGCCGCGCTGAACCAGCTCAAGACCTACGCCGAGACCTGGACACCTCCCGCCGGCGACACCCCCTCCGAGGTCACGGCGAGCACCCTCGAGGACGAAGGCGACACCTACGGCACCTCGTCCGTCTACTACGACACCCTCGTCACCGTGGCCCGCGCCATCGTCACCTCCGAGCCGTCCAGCTCGAGCAGTGGCGTGAAGATCATGGTGGCCGACCCGAGCGAGGGCAACGTCGAGCAGCTCACGGTCTACCTGTCCACCTCCGCCGGCGTGGACACCAGCAGCCTGAGTCTCTTCGACGAGGTCAGCTTCACAGGGACCTTCATCGACTACGGCTCGATCTTCGAGGTCCTGCTCTCCGACAGCAGCACGGACAGCCTCTCCATCGAAACCAGCGGACTGGAGTACGAGGACTACGGCTCGATCAAGGCCGCCTGGGCGTCGACGGCGAGCAACCCCGAGGGGGTGGTGCTCATCGAGGCGACCTTCGGCTACACCTACATGGTGCCCCTGCCCCTGGTGCTCGACCACCCGATGTGGGAGGGCAGCCCACCAGGCGCACCGGCCCAGAGCGGCAACGAGCAGGACCACGCCTGGAACGCCACGGCCCAGGACGCGCTGGACGCCTGGTCCGGGAGCTGAGGGCCTCCTCGGTTTCGATCAGTTGAGCCGCCCCCGTCATCGGAGGAGGGGCAGCTCTTCTCGAGGGACAAGCACCTCGATGCTCCGGGGTGTGCGGGGAGCCCGGCTGATGAGGCCCAGCTCGGTGGGCGGTCAGCCCACAGCGGTCAGCGAACAGCGCGCAGCTTCCCGAGGAAGGAGGCCAGCATTCGCTTCACCTCGGTCGTCTGCTCGGGTAGGCGCTGGTGCGTCTTCGTATCCAGGAACCCGAGGTCGCGCGCTAGGAGCAGATGGTACTCAACCTCGCTGGCCGAGCCCATCGCGTAGTCCAGGAAGCGTGCGAAGTCGTCGTCGGTGTGTCGACCGCAACCCTCGGCGATGTTGGCGGAGATGGAGACACACGCACGACGGACCTGGCTCGTCAGGCCAAACCGCTCGTCGGAAGGGAACTTTGACGATGCTCGATAGATGGCGAGGACCAAGGCGTGCGCTTTGTGCCAGACTTGCAGCCTCCGGAAGTCCTTCACAGCCGCTCCTCTGTGGGTGTTGCTGATCGCTGATAGCTGACTGCTCGGCCCGCCGGCTCTGGGTCATCGCGCCCCTTCCAGGGACCGCGCCCCCCAACCAGTCAAGACCCCTGTGCCGAGGTACTAAATGACCACGGCGGAAGTAATGTGCCGATGCGCGAGGCAACTTCCGTCCCTGCTGGTCTGGGGGTGCCGCCGGCATAGCACCGCTATTCCAAGCGCGCCCCCGCGCCGACAGGGGCGGAAGGGGTCCGCGCAACGGCTTGCCAATCGTGCCGAGGTCATCTACCTGGACGACCCCACCAGGTACCCGCAGATCACGCAGCGCTCGTCCGTGAAGCCCGGCATGTCCCGGACCTTGGAGCCGCACTTGGGACAGTCCATCATGCCCAGCGGCTGGAGACGGGCGTGGGCACGGTTGATCGCCTGGACGTCATCCTCCGCTCCCTGGATGCCCAGGTAGCGGCGGATGGTGTTCTGCTGGAGGATGGAGCGATCGGACCGGGCGATGTGGGCCACCAGGTGGGCGACGACCTGCTCGAGCTCACCGATGCGTCTCGCGGCGTCGACCAGGCCGCCGGTGTGGGCCTCGGGCTCGACGCTGGTGCCCAGCTCCACGTAGTCGCTCCAGGGTCTCCTCGACATGGTTCACCTTCGTCCGCTGTGGGGGCCGCCCGCCGAGTATAGGCCCGCCCCCGCGGCGAGGCTGAGTGTCGCCCAGGGCGACGTTCGTCGACCGGGCCGATCGCTCAGTGCAGGACGAGGTTGTTCAGGGTCGCGACGAGCACGCCGGTGATCGACACCCCGGCGATGACGCCCGCCGAGACGGGGATCAGGTAGGCGTCGGAATTGGCCCTGTCCTTCCGGGTCCAGATCCAGGCGATCACGGCTCCGATGAGCATCGACAGCGGGTACTGGAAGGGCAGCAACAGCCCCAGGCCGAGCCCGGTGGCCGAGGGCAGCCAGGCCTTGAGCTTGGGCAGGACCTGCTCCAGGGCGACCATGATCGCCCCGAGCCCCAGGCCCCAGCCGATGGCGGCCTGGTGCATGGGGTGCATGTTCTCGAGGCCCATGCGGAACACCTCGGCGACAGCCCTCCAGGCCTGGGCCGCGGGCGCGGGGAACTTCGGCGCCGCGCCTTCGACGCCCAGCAGCACCGTGGCGTCGGGCACCAGCACGTAGAAACCGATCACGGTGGCCGCCGTGCCCGCGAAGATGCCGCTGAACTGGGCCAGGAACTGGCGGCGGGGGTCGGCGCCGAGCAGGTAGCCGGACTTCAGGTCGTTGAGCAGGTCCGCCGCCGAGCCGGCGGACGAGGCGGTGATGCCCGCCGTCATCAGGTTGGCCGTGGTGGACTGCGGGATCAACACCCCGTAGGTGAGCTGCATGATCTTGCCGAGGGCGCCCACCGGCGTGATGTCCGACTCGCCCGTGGCCCGGCAGGCCACCAGCGACAGCACGAAGGTCAGGAGCACCGCCAGGATCCCGTAGATGACAGGGACCTCGAAGTAGGTGTTGGCGACCCAGATCACGCCGGCGCCGGCCACCAGGCTTCCCCAGCCGAACCAGGAGAAGGGCACCTCGACCTTGGCCGCCAGCTCGTCGTGGGGCTGGGCGGTGCCCTTGCCGCGGAAGCCGCTGAAGGCCCGCACGATCGTGCGCCACTGGAGCGCGAAGCCGAGCAGTCCCGAGGACACCATGATCGACACGCCGAGCCACAGCCCGGCCTCCTTCCAGGCCCTCCAGGGGGCGGTGACCGCGCGGATCTCGTCGCCGGCCGGGGACATCCAGACGTTGTCGTAGGCGACGGGTCCGAGGCCGTAGGCCAGGATCAGGCCTCCGAGCACCATGTAGGCCGCGACCCGCAGCCCGACGATGGCGCCCGCGGCGATCATCACCGGGTTGTGATCCATCACGATGGTCCAGTCCGAGGGCGCGTTGGCGACCTGTTCTCCGTCCACCGTGTGGGTGCCGAGCGCGGGCAGCCAGTCGAAGAGGGCCGAGTCGGCGGGCAGCAGCGCGTGGCTGACGGTCGAAGCCGCCCCCGTGGCCTGGTCGACGACCTCGTCCTTGACGATCTCGAGCTCCAGCAGGATCGGGAAGAGCGCCCCGGCCAGCGAGGACCACAACAGCGCTCGGGCCTTCTTCAGGGCTTCGGACCCCTCCGAGTAGAGCGACTGGAGCGTGACGGCCGCGGCGGTCCCGGACGGGAACTTCAGCCGCTCCTGGTTGATCATGTTGCGCTTCATCGGGATCGCCAACAACGTCCCGAGGGCACCGAGGAAGAGGGTCCAGAGGGTGAGCACCACCCAGGGCAGGTGCTCGCCGGCGGGGTTCTCCGGGGTGGCCGAGAGCATCAACAGGGCGGCGATCGCCGAGACCATCGTGCCGCCGGTGGCGTACCCGGCCGACGAGGCCGCCGACTGCATGCAATTGGTCTCCAGGATGGTCATCGGGGTCTTGGCGATCCCCGCCTTCAGCAGCACGTTCCAGAAGGCATAGGCCAGGATGCAGGCCGTGATCGCCACGCCCAGGCCCCACCCGGTCTTGAGGCCGATGTAGAGGTTGGTGAAGGCGAGCAGGAAGCCGAGCACCGAGCCCACGCACACGGCCCGGAGGGTGAGCTGGGGCACGTGGTCGCCGCGGTAGATCTCCGCGTACCAGCGCGCCTCGTCGTACTCCAGGACCTCGTCCGGGGAGACCTCGAGGGGCTTGGACTCGTCGACTTCGGCCTGGTCGCGGGGGGCGGGCTGGAAGAGGGCCATGCGGACTCCCGGGAGTCGGCCGTCCTATGCCGCGGTGCACCAGCCCGCCGCTCAGCCTCGGGCCGCCGTCGGCTCCGGGTGGGACCCCGCCTCGTAGTGCTCCGGCTCCGCGCCCACCGCGTCGAGGTCCAGGCGCCGCCCCTCGAGGATGCTCCGGGCCGAGCGCAGGCCCATCTCCAGCGAGTGGTCCTGGTTGTTGTAGCGAAAGCGCCCGGGACGACCGATGTAGTGGAGGTTCTCGAAGCCATCGAGGTAGTCCTGCACCACCCGGAGCGGCTGCTGGTAGTCCAGGTCGTAGATCGGGTAGATGTCCCGGGCCCGCAGCAGGTAGTGCCTGCGGACCTCGTGGCGGGACACGAACCCCATGGGCTCCAGGTGGGCCAACGCGTTGTCGAGCACCTCGTCGGCGCCCATGGACCAGATCGGCTCGTCGCGGAAGCAGAAGTACTCGATGAAGAGCGAGGTCTTGCCCTCCGGAGACATGGCCTCGCTGAAGTTGCGCATCTCCGAGATCCGTCCGAAGGGCACCGAGGGCTCCGGGAAGTAGATCCACTGGGCGTCGCTGACCTGGGGCTTGTCCAGGGTGACGAACAGGTAGACCTGGCTCCGGGAGCGCAGCCGGGAGACGGCCTCCTGGACCTCCGCGGGAGGCGCCGGGTCCATCAGGCCCAGCAGCTCGCGGATGGGGATCGACTCCACCAGGTGCTCGGGCTCGAACACCACCGGCTCGCCGTCCACGTCGACCTCGACACGCAGGACCCGCCGGCCGTCGTGGTGAACGGCCGTCGGCTGGCTGTTGAGGTGGACGGGGTTGCCTGCCTGCTCCACCCGGTCCTGGATGGTCTCGTAGATGAGCCCGCAGCCGCGATCCGGGTAGTAGAAGCTGTCGATCATGGACTTGACCCGATCGCCCCGGGGCCAGTCGATGGAGCGCTGGGCCAGGTCCCGCACCGCCGAGCGCACGCTCAGGCCGGAGATGCGCTGCGCCGCCCAGTTCGGGTGGATGGTGCGGGCCGGGATCCCCCAGATCTTCTCCGTGTAGTTGATCATGTTGAGCTCACCCAGGGCGCGCCCGAAGTGAGCCACGATGTGGTCCTCGAAATTGTGGATCGGGCTGCGCAGCAGGCCGTACCGGACCCTGCTGGACGCGTAGTCCCGGAGCATGTGCCCCGCCCGACGCAGGCCCACGTTGCGCAGGGCCTGGAGGGGATCGACCGGGTAGTCGTAGAACTTCCCGTCGATGTACTGCCGAGTGCAGCGGTCGACCTCGATCCAGCGCTCGTCCAGCAGGCCTTCGATGAGCGCGTAGAGCGAGCGGTTCTTGGAGAAGAAGCGGTGCGGGCCGTTGTCCGTCAGGAAGAGGTGTTCCCCTTCCTGGAACCGGTAGGTCCGTGACAGCCCCCCGACCCGATCGGCCCTCTCCACCACGGTGAAGCGACGACCGCCCTGGTGGAGCCCCAGAGCCGCCGCCATGCCGGCGGGGCCCGCGCCGACGATGAGGATGGACTGGCTCAAGGGCGGGAGGTCCTGGGGGGCCGTCGCCCTAACCAGTTCCCATCCGCAAGGGTGGACCGAGCCCGGCCGAGCCCCGACCGGGCAGGCTGGCCCCGCCAGGCCGCAGACATGGCAGCGTCACTCCAGTGACCTGGCGGGGTCGGCCTGCGCCGCGTCGTGGCCGCGTCACGTCCAGGGGAGGCGGGTCCGCCAGGGAGGCTGGAGACAAGCCAGGCGCCATCCACCTGGGCGGTCAGCACTGTCAGTCGCCCTCGGGTGCCTGGAACAGGGCCTCGGTGTACAACACCCTGCCCGCCTCGAGGTCCTGCCGCAGGCGGAGCACGCACGGAGCCATGTAGCGTGCGGGCCCGGACCGGGTGCAGGGCGCTCCCCCACCCGCCTCGTCCGTCAGGCAGCCCAGGTCCGTGAAGGCCTCGGGAAGCTCGGAGTCGTGACGCCAGGACGCCCAGGGGCTGAGGTGGCTCGGGACCCAGTGCTGCACCAGGGCCAGCGGCACCAGGATGGCGAGGCCCCACCAGCCCCAGCCGGCCCACCGCGGCCAGGACAGCACAGGCCAGGCCGGTGGCCAGGAGCGCTGCTCGCCCGCGTCCCGGGGCAACACACCCAGGCACAGCCCGGCGTAGGCCACCCCCATGAACACCGCCAGCAGGAGCTGAGCCTGCCCGACCATGCGTTCGTACGACAGCAGGAGCTGGACGGTGCGCTGCAGGGCGAGCAGGAAGGGCAGGCTGCCCGCCGCCAGCGCCAGCAGCACCTGGGGCCGCCGCCAGAGGTGGAGGAGCGTCAGGAGCAACGAGGCGGCTCCCAGCGGCAGCCAGGGGTAGACCCGGATCTCCGCGGTCGGACGCCCCTTCTCGGCGGCGTCGTGGCGCTGCCGTTCAGTGGCTGCGCGGCCCTCGGCCAGCAGGAAGTGCACGGTGGCGGGAAGGTCCGTGAGCGGGCTGCGTCCATAGATGAAGTGCGGCCGATCCGGCAGGCCCTCGAACTTCGCCGGGATGCCGATGTCCCGGTACCGCTGCTCGATGTCCGTCTGGTCCTCCAGGCTCGCGGCGTTGTAGGGATAGGCATGGGGCGCGGCGAACCAGGATCCGCAGAGCGGCAGGGCGAAGAGCAGCAGACACAGCCCGATGCGCCCCAGGGGCGGCCGCCGCCAGCTCGGCCAGGGCAGACCGAGACAGGCCAGCAGGCACACCGGGATCAACGCCATGGCCCAGGGCAGCCCCCGCACGTCGATCAACAGCACCAGGCCCATGCCCACCCCGGCGGCCAGGCAGGTGACCGGACTGCGGTACCGCACGGCGAGGCAGGCCAGGCCACAGGCCAGGACCACGATGGCGTTGACCTCGGGGTAGAAGCTCAGGGTGCGGGTGAATTGCGCCCCCATCGGCAGGGTGGCCAGCAGCACCACGGCCGCGGTGCCCGCCAGGCGCGAGTGCAGGGCCCGCCCCCAGATCCACAGGCCCAGGTTGGTCACCGCGACCGAGATCCAGGTCGCCACGGCGAAGGCATCGAGCACCCCGTACCGGTGGCTGAGCACGGCCGGGAGCCAGGCCGCCATCCGCGAGCGGTTTCCCGAGATGGTGTCCGCCGTGCCGCCGTCCGCCACCCCCAGGGCCGTGGCGCAGTACTCGGCGAAGTCGCTGGTGGCCCAGGTGTCGCCGATCCGGAGGGTGGTCAGCTCGTGCTGGAGCCAGGTCCCCAGGACCGCGACGACCAGCGGCAGGAGGAGGTCGCCGACCGGGTGGAAGCGCTGGCTGTGGGCCGGTCGAAACGGCACCACCCGCAAGAGCAGGGGCGGCACCAGCAGCAGCCAGACGCTCTCCAAGGCCTGAGGCTATCACCACCGTCCCGCCCGACGCTGTCAGTCCGTGGTGGTGAACTGCACCCGGACCGGGACCTCGCTCTCGTCCAGCCAGCTCACGGTGGCCTCGAAGTCGTAGGTCGCGCCGGCCTCCAGCGGGACCGCGGGGAAGAAGGCCACCGTGTAGGGCAGCGCCCGCGAGGTCTGGGACGCTGTCAGGGGGTGGAGCGCCACCTCGCCATCAGGTCCCGTGAGCACGGCGTCCCAGGCCGCGAGGTCGAAGGGGTTGGGATCCGAGGTCCACTCCGCCGCGTGCTGGGAGCCGACGGTCACGGTGACGGGAAAGCCCAGGTCATCGCCCCGGGGGACCTGGTCCCTCGTCTGGGTGAGAGAGGAGTAGTGGGTCGGCACTTCGAGCTGACCGTCCACCGGGTAGACGATCGGGTCCTTGCGGGACTCCGTCGGTGGGTTGTCGTAGAGCCCGAGGAGCGAGAGGTACCCGTCCTCGAAGGCCACGCCGGCGTTGTCCTGCGAGGGCTGAAGGATGAACTGGCGCAGGTAGGGCTCGACCACGAATGCGTCGACGACCTGCGCCGGCGAGAGCTCCGTGTCGATGCCGGAGTCCCCATACCAGAGCCCATAGGCGAAGGCGTCGAGGTCGAGGCCGGCCGCCGCGATGCGATCGAGCACGGTGACGCCGGAGAAGTAGGGCTGTGAGGGCACCTCGGTGGTGGTCACGACCCCGGCCTCGGCCATGTAGGTCGCGTGGCTGCTGGCGGCCTCCTGCAGGCTGCCGCGGAAGTGCATCGAGCCCAGGTCGGCGAGCCGCCGGTAGCAGTTCGCCTGGTGGAGGAAGGCCACCTCGTCCTCGTCGGCGTGGCGGCTGCCGAGCACGCGGTCCCTGCACGCGCCGTCCACGGTCCGAGGTGAGGTGCAGGCCAGCAAGGCGAAGAGGATGTTCACGGTCGAACCGTCGGTACCGTCAACACCTACGCGCGAGGGGAGCGCTCGATTTCACCTCCCCCGGGTCGGAACGCGGTGCCTCACGGGCGCAGGTCGGCGAACATCAGCGGGTGCAGGGTGTGGAGCACGATGCCCACGAAGGTGCCCACGGCCAGAGCGACCCAGTCCCGGGTCCCGAGGGTGGCGAAGCCGCGGAGATCGGGGAGGTAGGGACTCTGGGAGGCGAAGACCCGGTAGTCCTCGCTGGCCCGCTCCTTGCGCCAGTCCTGGTGGACGGTGCCCAGGATGGCCGTGGCGGTCAGGGGACCGAAGAACGCCAGGTCGACCAGGGTGGCGTTGGCGACCAGGTGGGTCACACACCAGCAGGCGAGCCCCAGGTTGACCGGGTGTCGGGTGACGCGCTGGATGCCTGTGACGCCGTCGGTCCCAGAGGACGGGGCGATGAGGGAGGACGGGGACGGACGGGCCATGCCCGCAGCGAGCAGGGCGAACCCGGCGATCCCCAGGAAGGCGGCGGCGGCCTCGACCGGCCCGGGCAGGTGCCAGGCTGGCTCCACGGTCCAGCGCCAGCGCCACCAGCCCGCGACCCAGGGCACGAAGAGGCCGAGCGCGACAAGGCCGTAGAGCGCCTGGTGACCGCGCTCGCCCAGGAGCCGCACCGTGAGCCCCCGCACCGGGGGATGACTGCCGACCAGGTGATGGACCAGGAAGCCGAGGCCCCACAGCGACAAGGAGATCGACGGGCTCACGGCACCTCCGGCTCGGGCATCGACCTGGACGTAGCGGCCAGACCCGCTGCTCGCTACTGGCCGGCCGACTTCTCCACCGTGATCACCGTCGCCGGTCTGCTGGCGCTCACCGCGATCGTCGGCGGCTGGGGCTGCGACGCTGGGGCTGACAGCGGCGTCTCTCAGGCCGTGCGGTCCGTCTCCACCTCCCCGGGCACATCGAGCGGGACGCCGCTCGTGAACCAGTCCTTCAGGGCCAGGGCCGCCAGAAGGGGGGGGGAGGTATATATAAAAAAAACAGATTTTAAGGGCCCCAAAC
>CAZCVP010000025.1:0-14686 GCA_964501915.1 uncultured Enterobacterales bacterium | reverse complement strand
GGGGGGGGGGCGGGGGGGCGTCATCATGAACGCACACCAATACAAACCCCCCCCCCCCCCCCACCACTTGCCCATGTGACCGACCGGTCATAAGTCGATCCATGTCCCTCACCAGGGGTAGCCGATGAACGTGTTCCGGATGGGGTGGCGGAACGTGTGGCGGAACAAGCGCCGCTCGCTCGTCACCATCGCCGCCATGACCCTCGCCACCTGGGTCCTGCTGCTCTACGCGGGCATCATCCCCGGCTACCTGGACGTGATGGAGGAGGGCGTCACCCAGCTCGAGGTGGGTGACATCCAGATCCACGCCGACGGCTACCTCACGAGCCCCTCGCTCTACACGGCCATCGAGAACTCCGACGAGGTGGTCGCCCAGCTCGAGCAGCAGGACATCGCGGCTTCGCCGCGGCTGCTGGGCGGCGGCCTGGCCGCCTCGGGCGACTTCTCCGCAGGCGTGGCCCTGCGCGGCATCGACGTCCTCCGCGACGCCAGCGTCAGCCGCCTGCCCGAGGTCGTGGCCGACGGCGAGTGGCTCGACCCGGCCGACCCAGAGGGGGTCGTGCTCGGCAAGCGCCTGGCCAAGACGCTGAACGCGAAGCCCGGCTCCGAGCTCATCGTGGTCAGCCAGGCCAAGGACGGCTCGATGGCCAACGACCTCTACACGGTCCGCGGCGTGCTCGGCTCGGTGGCCCAGGGCACCGACCGGGCGGCGGTGCTGATGAACGCCGAGGCCTTCCGGGAGCTGATGTCCTTCCCCACCGGAGCCCACCAGATCGTGCTGCGGCGCGGCGACAGCGAGCTGAACGCGGTGGCCGATGCCGCCAGGGCCATCGCTCCGGAGCTGGACACGAAGACCTGGAAGGAGCTCATGCCGACGGTCGCCACGATGATGGAGGCGACCCAGGGCATGATCTTCATCTTCTACTTCATCGTCTACATCGCGGTCGGGATCCTGATCCTCAACGCGATGCTCACGGCGGTGTTCGAGCGCATCCGCGAGTTCGGCGTGCTCAAGGCCATCGGCGCCGGCCCCACCAAGGTGCTGGGCCTGATCCTCGTCGAGGGTGCCGTCCAGGCCGCGGCCGCCACCGTGCTCGGCCTGCTCCTGGCGGCACCGGGCATGTGGTACCTCACGGTCCACGGCATCAACGCCGGCGCCATGGGGGGCATCGATGCCGCCGGCGTGGCGATGGCCGAGATCTGGTACGGCATCTACAGCGTCGAGAGCTGTGCCGGACCGCTCGTGCTGCTGTGGTTCATGACCCTCGCCGCGGTGATCTACCCGGCACTGAAGGCCGCCTGGATCAACCCCATTCGCGCCATGCGCTACCGCTAGGAGGCCGCGATGGCTGGACCCAAGCTCGCGACCATCGCCTGGCGCAACCTCTGGCGACAGAAACGCCGCACCATCCTCACCCTCGTCTCGATCGCCTTCGGGCTGTTCATGGCCATCCTGATGATGTCCATGCAGGACCGGAGCTTCGCCGACTTCATCGACACCGCGGCCCGTCTGGGCTCGGGCCACGTGGTCGTGCAGCACGACGAGTACCTCGACACCCCCAGCCTCGGCCGCACCGTCGAGGACACGACCGCCATCCGGGAGCTGGCCACCCAGGACGACCGGGTCGAGCTGGTGGTCGACCGCATCATGGGCGAGGCCATGGTGGCCACCGCCTCCGACAGCTTCGGCGCCGCGTTCATCGCCTACGACCCCCAGGCCGAGACCGAGCGGAGCTTCGACTTCCTGGAGGGCATCGTCGAGGGGGAGCTGTACGCCACCGCCGACGACGACGGCCTGGTGCTCGGCAAGATCCTGGCCCAGAACCTGGGCGCGGAGCTCGGCGACAAGGTCGTCTACACGCTGATGGACAAGGACGGCGAGATCGTCGCCGGCATGGGGCGCCTGAGCGGCACCATCGGGACCGGAGCCCCCAGCGCCGACGCCGCGCTCTTCCTGCTGCCGATCGACAAGGCCCGAGAGGTGCTCGGCTACGGCCCGGACGAAGCCACCCAGGTCGGTCTCTACCTGGAGGACAACCGGGACAGCGCCGAGGTGGCCGAGGCCCTGGGGCTGGAGCTCGGCGACGGGCTCCAGGCCGCGAGCTGGGCCGAGGTGGCCCCGGATCTCAACGCCTTCGTGGCCATGAAGCTGGGCGGCGGGCGCTTCTTCCTGCTGGTCATCGCGCTGCTGATCACCGCCGGCATCTTCAACACCCTCTTCATGTCGGTGATGGAGCGGGTGCGGGAGTTCGGGATCCTGATCGCCCTCGGCTACTCCTCGGGCCAGATCTTCAAGATGGTCATGTGGGAGAGCGCGTACCTGGCCATCGTCGGGCTGACCGTCGGCGGGCTCGTCACCGCCTGGCCCTACAGGTGGCTCTCCGAGAACGGCATCGACATGACCGAGGCCTACTCCAGCCAGGACGTGTCGATCGGCGGCGTCGGCTTCGACATGCACATGAACTGCGGCATCTACCCGGAGAGCGCCGCCATCATCGTCTTCTGTGTCCTCTTCGCCACCCTGGCCGCTGGCCTCTACCCCGCCTGGAAGGCCGGTCGCGTAGAGCCCGTCGACTCCATCAAGCTCGTCTGAGGTACCCCATGAGCACCAAGAACGTCATCCAAGTCTCCGGCGTCACCAAGGACTACAGGCAGGGCAGCATCGACGTGCACGCCCTACGCGGTCTGGACCTCACCATCGAGGCCGGTGAGTTCACCGCCATCTGCGGGCCCTCGGGCTCGGGCAAGACCACCCTGCTCAACCTGGTGGGGGCGCTCGACACACCCACCACGGGCACGATCGAGGTCGACGGCGAGGACCTCGCAGACCTGGGCCGGCGGGGCCGCAGCCACCTGCGCAGGGACCGCATCGGCTTCGTCTTCCAGGCCTACAACCTGATGCCCGTGCTCACCGCCTACGAGAACGCGGAGAGCGTGCTTGCGCTCCAGGGGGCCCCCGCCGCCGAGCGCCGGGAGACGGTCATGAACCTGCTGAAGGACGTGGGGCTCGAAGGCATGGAGGATCGCCGGCCCGACCAGCTCTCCGGTGGCCAGCAGCAGCGCGTGGCCATCGCCCGGGCCATCGCGTCGAAGCCGGTGGTCGTGCTCGCCGACGAGCCCACCGCCAACGTCGACTCCGAGACCGCCGAGAACCTCCTGGGCATCATGGAGAAGCTCAATCGTGAGCGCGGCGTCACCTTCGTCTTCTCGACCCACGACCCCCGCGTGATGGAACGCGCCCGCCGGCTCGTGCGTCTCGTGGACGGCCAGGTCGCCAGCGACGAGCGCAAGGAGGGTTGATCATGAAGCGCATCCTCATCATCGCAGTGGCGGCCCTGGGGCTGCTCGCCAGCACGCCCACCCTGGCCGACGAGGCCTCCCAGGCCCGGGCCCGGGAGCTGCTCGACGGCACCGACGACATGCACCGGGGCGCTTCGAGCCACGCCCGGGTCACCATGCACGTCAAGACGGCGCGCTTCGAGCGCACCCTGACCATGGAGAGCTGGGCGGAGGGCGAGGAGCGCTCGCTGATCAAGATCCTCTCCCCGGCCAAGGAGGCGGGCATGACCACCCTGAAGGTCGAGGACAACATCTGGAACTACCTGCCCAAGGTGGACCGCACGATGAAGGTCCCCGCCGGCATGATGGGTGGGTCCTGGATGGGCTCCCACTTCACCAACGACGACCTGGTGAAGGAGTCGCGCATGGCCGACGACTTCACCTTCGACCTCCTGGAGGAGCCCGCCGCCGACGGCAGCGGCCAGTGGGTCATCGAGTGCGTGGCCAGGCCCGACGCCCCCGTGGTCTGGGGCAAGGTGCTGGTCAAGGTGGCGCCCAACGAGGTGCCGACCGAGATCTCCTACTGGGACGAGAAGGGCACCCTGGTCCGCCGGATGGTCTTCTCCGACGTGCGCATGGTCGACGGCCGGCCGATCCCGTTCTCGATGAAGCTGATCCCGGAGGACGAGCCCGGCGAGTACACCGAGATGACCTACGAGTTGATCGAATTCGACGTCGAGCTCGACGCCTCGATGTTCACGCTCCAGGGACTGCGCAACTAGCCCTGAGATGCCCAAGCCCACCTTCCGCAACCTGCCCCCCGAGAAGCGGGCCCGCATCGCCGAGGCCGCGATCCTCGAGTTCGCGGAGAAGGGCTACATCGGGGCCTCGATCTCCTCGATCGTCGCGCGGGCCGGCATCGCCAAGGGGAGCTTCTACCAGTACTTCGACGGCAAGATCGTGCTCTACCGCTGGCTGGTCTACGAGCACACCGGCCAGGCCAAGCTGGCGTCGCTGAAGCGCCTGCCGGTCTCCGCACCCTCGGACTTCTGGGGCCAGCTCGCGACCCTGCTGATGGGCGGACTGCGCTTCGGGCTCGAGCACCCGCGGCTGTCCAGGCTGGCCTCGGAGCTCTACCACCCCAGCGGTGACCCGGAGCTCCAGCAGCTCGTCGGGGAATTCCAGACCCTGGCCCGCACCAACTGGCGTGGGCTGCTCGAGCAGGGGCAGGCCATGGGCGACGTGCGTGAGGACCTGGACCTGGACCTGGCCGCCGAGATGATGGTGGCGATGCTCGTCCAGGGCATGGACCTCACCCTCCAGCGCAAGGCCGGCATGGACCTGATCGACTTCTGCTCCCACCCCGAGCTCGAGCACCTCTTCCCGGTCGAGGAACAGCGGGAGATGATCGACGGGATCGTGGACCTGCTGCGACGGGCGGTGGGCACCCCCGAACACCGACCCTCGGACCAGGACCGCATCGACCTGGACGCGGTGATGGAGGGGCTGGGGAACGGCCTCGACCTGGGGTAGCGGGTCCGACCGCGCCCTGCCCGGGCTACCCTGGATCGATGTCCCTGCTGCTGCTGCTCGCGTGCCCGGGCGGGTCCGAGGACTCGGCCTGTGACGACCCGCCCGAGGTCCAGGTCGACATCGGCACCGGCGTGGACATCTTCATGCCCCTGGAGGACGGCGACGACCTGACCATCTGGCCGGTCCGGGAAGACTGGAACCGCCTGGCCTGGGTGAGCGCCCGGGCGAGGGACCTGGTGACCGAGCCGACGGAGAAGCTCGAGGTCGGCATCGGCCTCTACCAGGACGATGTGCTGGTCGGTGGCACCTTCGTGGCGGGCCTGGCGCCGACGGAGGGCGACGGCACCAGCGACTACCTGGGCCTGAGACCCCGCATCCTCACCGACGACTACTGGATGTTCTCGGGTCAGCGCACGGTGGTGGAGCTCACCCTCCAGGACGGCTGCGAGCAGGAGACGATCACCGAGCAGGAGGTGTGGCTCTGGACGCCCGAGGACCTCTGCGCGGCCCGGGAGCTGGCGGTGGCCCGGGCCGAGGTGGAGGTCCTGGCGGTGGGGGAGACGGCCCTGACCCTGGAGGTGCGCCTGACGGACCTGCCGCCGGCCCTGTACGGGGAGTACTCGCTGCGCAGCGTGGACCTCGAAGAGGACGGCGTGCGGGTCGGCGGACTGGACGACCAGCCCCGGGACCCGAGCTGGTGGACGCCGGACGAGGTGGTCTTCGAGGACCTGGAGGTCCCGCTGGAGGTGCCGGCGGCGAGCCCCTCGATCACGATGGACCTGCGGGATGCCTGTGGGCGGCAGGTGGAGGTGGGGGGGAGCTGAACCGGGCCCTCACCCCCCCGCCAGCGCCCCCAGCTCGAAGAACAGCCGGAAGTCCCGGTAGTTCTGGTCCACCACCTCCCGCTCCTCGGCGGCGCGGGCGTGGGCCAGCTCCACAGCCAGGCCGGTCAGGGTGGTCCGGATCAACAGCGCGATGCGCTCCGGCGGCACGGTCAGCCGGTCCAGGTCCTGCTCGAAGACCCGGCGCACCCCCTCGTTGAGCAGGCCCAGGCTCTCCTCGCGGAAGCCGTCCAGGTGCTCCCGCAGCGCCCCCTGGTGGTTGCCCACCGCCAGGGTCTCCACCAGGAAGGGGGCCCAGCGGTGCATCTCGCGGATGCCGTCCCACAGCGCGTCCAGGGCCTCGAGCGCCGTGGCCAGGCCCACCTCGCCGCGCTGGAAGCGGTCCTCGAAGCGCTTGTAGATCTGGCGGAACATCGCCAGCTCGGCCTCGATGAGCAGGTGCTCCTTGGAGTGGAAGTGGTAGTGGACCAGGCCCTTGGACACCCCCGCGGCCTTGGCGACGGCCGACATCGAGGCCCCCTGGAAGCCGTGGGTCCCGAAGAGCCCGGCGGCGGCGTCGAGGATCTTCTGGATGGAGCGGGCACTCCGGCGACTGGAGACCGAGGGCAGCAGGCTGGAGAACGGACGGGCCACGGGCCTCCCAGTATGACGCAGGTCAGTAGTCCGAGAAGACTGGCCGGTCGGCCAGTATTTGACCCCCGCGCCATCGCCTCGCTGCTACCGTGGTCATTATACTGACCGGCCAGTCAGTTTCCAGCGGAGAGACCATGGCACTGCTCCAGAAGCGCCTCGTCAGCACCTCTTTCGGCGACATCGCCGTGCTCGAAGCCGGACCCGCTGCGGCTCCTCCCGTGCTGTTCGTGCACGGCATTCCCACCTCCGGCCACCTCTGGCGCCACGTGCTGCGGCTGCTGGCCCCCGAGGTCCACGGGATCGCCCCGGACCTGATGGGGCTGGGGGACACGGTGGTGGGGCCAGACCAGCGCCTCGACATGCAGTCCCAGGCCCACATGCTCGCCGAGCTGATGGAGGTCCTGGGCCACGAGACCTACGGGCTGGTCTGCCACGACCAGGGCGGCGCCGCGGCCCAGCTCCTGGTGGCGCAGCTCCCCGAGCGCATCCGCTGCTTCGTGATCACCGACTGCGTCTGCTACGACAACTGGCCGGTCCCGGCGGTCGAGCGGCTCCAGAAGCTGGCGCGGATCCGTCCCCTCGCCGATCTGGCCGCCCGCACCGGGTTCATGACCTGGCTCCAGACCTCGACGCCGCTGTCCGACTTCCGGCGGGGCGTGTTCAAGCCCGAGAACCTCACCGACGAGGCGATCCACACCTACCTGCGACCCCTGCGCGGGGACCGGGCCGCCCGGGACCGCTTCCACCGCTTCCTGCTCGCCGGCAGCAGCCGCTACACGCTCCAGGCCGTCGACGGGCTGAGGGCCTTCGACAGGCCGACCACGGTGATCTGGGCCGCCGACGACCCCTACCTCTCCCCCTCCTGGGGCCAGCGGCTGGTGGAGGACATCCCCGGTGCCGACCGCCTGCACCTGGTGCCGTTTTGCGGCCACTTCTGGCAGGAGGAGCGGCCGGCGGAGTTCGCCTCGCTGATGAGGGCCTTCTTCGCCGAGCACCTGGGCGGGTCCGACACCTCCGAGCTGGCCACGAGGTCCGCATGACCCTCCACCAAGACCGCCTGCTGCTCACCACGCCGACCACGCCCTACCCCACCCTGCCGGCCAACGACTCGCTGACCGACGCCACGGGGCAGCGCTTCACCCACGGCGACGCGATCTTCTCGATCCGCTCCCACACCCACTGCTACGCCAACCACATCCTGGCGCAGAACGTGGAGACCCCCTCAACCCTGCTGGAGTACCCGAGCTGGGAGGACTTCACGGCCGAGATCGACCGCGGCTACCGCTTCGTCGGCATCAGCTCCTACCCGCCGCACCTGGACACCGTGGAGAGGATGTGCACGTATGTGCGCCAGCGCTCCCCGGGCACGACCATCGCCCTCGGCTCCTACGGCGGCATGGCCTTCGAGGCGGCGACCGATCCCCAGACCCGCAAGAAGTACGTCGACCACATCATCCACGGCGAGGGCGTGGCCTGGCTGCGACACCACCTGGGCGAGCCGACCGACCGCCCGATCCGCCAGGCCCTGATGCCCAAGGCTGGCGGCGCTCCGACCTACATCAGCAGCTACCCCAAGGGCAACATCGGCTTCCTGGTGAGCGGCCTGGGCTGCATCGGCGGCTGTGACTTCTGCTCGTCGACCGCGCTCTTCGACCGCAAGCGGCTGGAGCTGCTGTCCCCGGCCGAGCTGGTGGAGCACATCGGGCTCTACCACCGTCACTTCGAGGACGTCGACCAGGTCTTCGTGATCGAAGAGGACCACTTCCGCCATCCCCGCTACCTGCGGGCCATCGCCGAGTCCTGGCAGGAGAACCCCGAGGTGCTGGAGCGCCTGGACTGGTTCGGCTTCGGCTCCATCGACCACATCGGCCGCTTCGCCAGCCAGCACGGCTGGGACCGCATCGCCGAGCTGGGCCTGGGCTGCATCTTCATCGGCGTGGAGTCCAAGTTCGCCGGCGAGCACGGCATCGACAAGCGCGAGGACTTCGACGCCCGCGAGGTCTTCCGCAACCTCCACGACCTGGGCATCCGGACCGTCGGCGCCTGGATGTGCGGCTGGGACTGGCACCACCACGGCAACGTGATGGAGGATCTGAACTACTTCGTCGGCCTCAAGCCCACCTACCAGCAGCTCACCCGGGTCTCGCCCTTCCCGGGCACGCCGCTGTGGGACGAGCGCCGGGCCCAAGGACGGCTCCACGACGTGCCCTGGGAGGACGTGCACTTCTGGAGCGGTGCCCAGAAGAACATCGCCCTGGAGCCCCACGAGACCCTGAACCTCACCGAGTACGGCTACGACCTGCTCTACAAGACCTGGGGGCCGTCGATCCTCCGGCGGCTGGAGGTCCAGCTCAACGGCTACGAGCACGCCGTGCGGGCTGCAAACCCGATGATCCGACGCCACCGGCCGATCTTCTTCAAGCGCCAGTGCGCGATGCTCTGGACCACCCTGCGCGGCATGGACCGCTTCGCGCCCAACGGCGTGGTCCGTCGGCGGGTGCGCAAGGCCGACGCGCGCTTCCGCAGCGTGATCGGCGAGCCGACCCCGGTGATGCGGGCCACGGCACGGGCCCTCGACGGCCTGATGACCGCCACGATGGTCCAGGAGTTCCTCGACCCCATCAATCGCCACCCCAAGGAGGAGCCCTGCAAGCGCTACTTCTACGACAAGGGGGACGACGCGCCGGACGGGCCGGTGCCCTACCGGACCGAGACCGATCGCCCCACCGGCCGGGTGGCCCTGAACATGGGCATCGAGGGCCTGACCAGCAGGCTGCTGGGGCGGGCGCTGGCCGGCGTGCGGCTCGGCCTGCGGCGTGACGGCGACCGCGACATCGACGACTACCTGGTCCGGCGCATCAGCCAGGGTCAGCTCGGCTTCGGGTTCTGAGCATGCGCATCGCCGGCTGCGACCTCGGCAAGGCCAGCGCCAGCTTCGTGGTCGCCGAGGTCACCGGGGAAGGACTGACGGTCCTCTCGCGGGAGCACGTGGACCACGAGGGTCAAGCGATCGAGGCCTTCTGCGACTGGTACGAGCGGGCGGGCATCGCAGACTGCGCCGGCCTGGGGGCGACCGGGATCCACGCGGCCGAGCTCAGCGCTCCGGCCCTGGCGAACCTGCCGGAGGAGGCCTGCCTGGAGGCCGCGCTGGCGGCGCGGACCGAGCTGGAGGGGCCGCTGGCGCTCTTGAGCGTGGGAGCTCGTGGCTACGCCGCGCTGGCGCGAGGCCCCGAGGGTCGCCTGCACTGGCACCCCAACCAGAAGTGCTCCTCGGGCACCGGCGAGACGATGGTCAAGATCGCCGGGCGGTTCGGGCTGAGCCTGCAGGAGGCCGACGCCCTGGCCCTCGAGGCCACCCGCTCGATCCCGATCACCGCTCGCTGCTCGGTCTTCGCCAAGAGCGAGATGACCCACCACGGCAACCAGGGGCGACCGGCGGATGAGCTCTTCCGTGGCTACTTCGCCTCCGTCGCGTCGTACGTGGCCGCCCTGGAGAAGAAGGCCCACCGCGGGGGACCGGTGCTGTTGATCGGCGGGCTCTCGCGGGTGGAGAGCTTCCGCCAGGCGCTGAGCGAGGCCCTGGAGCCGGAGCTGCGGGTGCCGGAGTGGCCGCTGCACTTCGAGGCCCTCGGCGCCGCCGTGCTCGCCTCGGAGGGGTCCGCGGCCCACCTGCCGCAGAGAGCCCGGGACCTGGTGGAGCGACGAGAGCGACGCTTCCGGGTGCTGGCCCCCGCCCGCGAGCACGCCAGCCGGGTGACCCGCCTGGTGCCCCCCCCCGTGCCCGAGGGCGCGAGCCGCCGGCCGACGCTGTTGGGCATCGACCTGGGCTCCACCGGCAGCAAGGCCGTGCTGGTCGACCTGGAGACCGGCGAGCCGGTGCTGGACCTCTACGACAAGACCCGGGGCAACCCGGTGGACGCGCTGAGGCGGCTGGTGGCCGAGCTTCGACGGCGGGAGCCTCGGGCCGACGTCAGGGCCCTGGGACTCACGGGGTCGGGGCGAGAAGCGGCGGCGATCGTGGCCCGGGCAGCCCTGGGAGAGAGCGCCGATCGCATCGGGGTGTTCAACGAGATCGTCGCCCACGCCACGGCGGCGATCCGCTGCGATCCCACGGGCGGCGCCAGCCTCTCGGTGGTGGAGATCGGCGGCCAGGACGCCAAGTTCATCCAGATCCAGGACGGTCGCATCGTCGAGAGCGACATGAACAAGGCCTGTTCCGCCGGGACCGGGTCCTTCCTGGAGGAGCAGGCCGTCTTCTACGGGGTCGACGACATCGAGGACTTCACCCGGGAGGCCGCCACCGCCACCCGACCGCCCGAGCTGGGCCAGATGTGCACGGTCTTCGTGGCCGAAGCCGCCGCCGAGGCCCACAACCAGGGCTTCGACCGCGCCGACCTCTTCGGCGGCTTCCAGTACGCCGTGGTCCACAACTACCTCAACCGGGTGATGGGCCAGCGGACCTTCGGCGAGCGCATCTTCTTCCAGGGCAAGCCGGCCACGGGCCCGTCGCTGGCCTGGACCCTGGCCGGCGTGACCGGGCGAGAGGTCTTCGTGCCGCCCAGCCCGGGGGCGATGGGGGCCTGGGGCATCGGGCTCTGCGTCCGGGAGGAGCTGGCGGGGCTGGAGTCGGCGCCGTCGCTCGAGCTGGCCGCCATCGAGCAGGCCGAGGTCCTGGCCCGCGGGGAGTTCACCTGCCGCGACCCCCGCTGCGCCACCCTGTGTCGGATCGAGCGCACCGAGGTGGCGGTGGCGGGCACCCGGCACAAGGTGCTCTCCGGTGGGGCCTGCCCCCGCTACGAGCTCGCTGCCCGGGCGGCGATCAAGCTGCCGGTCGAGGCCCCGAGCGCCTTCGACGAGCGCGAGGCCCTGCTGGCCCGGTGGCTGGCCGACGACGACCACCCCGGGGCGATCGGGGTGCCGCTGGTCGGGGCCGCCACGGGCTACCTGCCGTGGCTGGTCACCTTCGTGCGCGAGCTGGGACGGCCGGTGCGGGTGCTGCGGTCCGGCCCCCACGCGCTGTCGAAGGGCGAGGCCGCCTGCTACGCCTTCGACGCCTGTGCGCCGGTGAAGCTGGCCCACGGCGTGATGGACGCCGAGCTGCAGCACATCCTCCTGCCCAAGCTGCTCGGCCTCGGCGACCGGGACGGCCCAGGCGGCGCGACCTGTCCGATGGAGCAGGCGCTGCCGGAGATGGTCCGGGAGGCCCTGCGGGGCCAGGGCCGGGACGTCGTGGTGGTGTCCCCGAGCCTGGACCTGTCGGCGGGAGTGTCACACCAGGTGGTGGCGCTGGCCGCGGCGGCCCGAGAGCTGGGCGCCTCGCGACGCCGGGTGCCCCAGGCCCTGCGGGCGGCCTGGGCGGCCCAGCAGCGATGGGAAGAGGGCCTGCGGGCCATCGGCGAGCGCACCCTGCGCTGGGGTCGACAGAGTGGCGTGCCCGTGGTGGTGGTCTGCGGAGCGCTCCACACGACCTGCGACCGGGCCCTGGACGCCAGCATCCCCGAGGCCCTGCGCCGCGATGGTGTGCTGGCCCTGCCGATGGACTGCCTGCCGCTCTCACCCGGCGACTGGCCCCTGGAGCGGGTGCCGTGGGCCGAGGCCCGGCGGGCCCTCCAGGCGGCGCTGACCTGTCGCACCCGCGGCGATGCCTACCCGCTGCTGCTCTCGTCGTTCGGCTGCGGGCCGGGCTCGTTCACCGAGCAGGTCTTCACGACGATGATGGCGGGCCACCCCCACACGGCCCTGGAGAGCGACGGCCACGGCGGCGAGGCCGGCTTCGTCACCCGTGTCCAGGCCTTCCTCCACACGGTGCGTCGCCACGATGGCCGGCCGAGTGCCGCTCCCCGTGAGGCCCTGCGCGCCCTGGACCCCCTGCCGGAGCCGCCGATCAACGGCTCGAGGGTGGCCGTGCTGGCGATGGGCGATCGGCTCTCGGCCAACATCGCCGCGGTCTACCGCTCCTATGGGGTAGACGCCGTGTCCACGGGGCCCACGTCCGCGGCGGCCCTGGCGGCGGGGCGACGGGACTGCTCGGGCAAGGAGTGCCTGCCCTACCAGCTCATCTGGGGCTGCTTCCGGGAGCACCTCGACGAGCAGCCGCCCGAGGACACGGTCCTGCTCCAGGTCCCCGGCAGCGACATGTGCCGCAACTGCATGTTCTCGGTGAAGGACCAGCTCACCCTGCACAAGCTGGGACTGGGCGACCGGGTGCGCTCGCGGCACGTGGGCATGGAGCGCGAGCTGGGTCGGGGCTTCATGGGCCGGCTGCTGGTGGGCGTGGTGACCGACGACCTGCTGACCCAGCTCGTGGCCTGGTACCGGCCGGAGCTGGGAGAGGAGGTCGAGGAGCTCTACCGGCGCCGCGCGGACGACCTGGAGGCCCTGCTGGAGCGGGGCGGGAACCTGGCCCACACCATCGCCGCCGCGGGCCGTCTGCTGGAGCGGGCGTCGCTGGACGTGAACGCGCTGCTGGAGACACGACCCGAGCGGACCGAGCTGCGCACGGTGCTGCTGTCCGGCGACGTCTACCTGCGGGTCGACGACTTCGCGAGCGACGGGCTCATCGCGCGGCTCAACGCGCGCCGCCTGCGGGTGCTGGTGGAGCCGATCGGGCTGTTGTCGGAGTACCTGGCCGAGGAGCGCCTGCCCGACCTGATGGGCCTGCCCACGACCCGGGTCGAGAACGCGGCCGTGAAGCGGCTGATGCGCCGGGTCCGGGCCCACCTGAGCGCCCGGGTCCGCCGTCACCACCCCTGGCTGCCGGCGAGCGACCTGGCGCCGATGCTCACCCGCGGCCGGAAGCTCCTGGCCCGGTACCCCAAGGGCGAGGCACCGATGACCATCGGCAGCGTGCTGCGCCACTGGGACGAAGGTGTGTGCGACGGCGTGGTCGTGGTGAGCCCCTGGGGCTGCGGGCCGGCCATGGTCGCCGAGAGCATGCTGCGCCACGAGGCGGAGATCCCCCTGCTCTTCCTCTACGGCGACGGCTCACCGATGGACACCCGCCGCCTCGACGGCTTCAGCATGCGGCTCCACCGCCGCGAGCGCATCGCCGCTGCCCATGGGTGACAAACGTCCGTACTCCGGACGTCCGTCGCCCCTTGGTCACCGAGGCCGGACGAAGGTCCGGAGTACGGACGTTCGTCACCGCTGGCGTCGCCGAGGCGGGGCGGCACGAGGTCGCGCGGGGACCTCAGCCCGCGTGCGCCTCGAGCCAGGCGGCGATGCGGGGGTAGACCTCGCGGGCGGCGGGCTTGCCGATGATCATCTCCACGTGCTGGTAGTCGCGCTCGAAGCCGTCGGCGAGCCCCAGCAGCACCCACGCCTTGTCCTCGCTGCCCACCGCGTCGAACAGCGTGCGGCAGCCCGGGGCCGGGTCGTTGTGATCGTCGGCTGCGGCGAAGGCGAGCAGCGGGACGCGGATGCGTCTCACCCCCTCCCAGTAGCTCTCCCCCTCGCGGGTCTCCCAGCGCGGGTCGCGCCCCTTCCAGCGGTAGAAGTCCATCATGTAGCCGCGGGACTCCGGCTCGGGCCCCAGGCGGAAGAGCCGCGCCGGCACCTGCCCCAGCACCGTGAGCAGCAGCCAGCCCAAGCCCGCCGGGATCGACCGCTCGAGCCACTCGTCCCCTTCGGTGATGTTGGCTCCGAGCACCACGGCTGACTGCACACCGGCGCCGTCGAGCCACCCGGCCGCCAGGGCGGCGACGATCACCGTGCCCCCCCAGGAGTGACCGACCCAGTGGGCCGGCCGACCGGACTCGGACGCGACCAGCGCCTGGACCTCCGGCACGTCCCACCGGAGCTGGTCCTCTGCGGTCCAGTGGCGGAAGCGTCGGTCCCGGGGCGAGCAGCCGTGCCCGCGCGCCTCGGGGATCCAGACGTCGAACCCGCGGTCCATCAGGTAGGGACCGAGGCCCAGGCCCTTCTTGGAGACCCAGAAGCTGCGCTGACAGAAGGTCCCGTGCACCAGCACCACGGGCGGCCCTTCGACGGGACCGTCCGGGGTCAGCAGGCGCGTGACGGCGATCTCGACGTCGTCGCCGGTCCGCAGGCGGTAGAGCGAGACGGGCAGGGGGCCGAGCCGATCGGGCTGGGGAGCAGGCACTGGGGGAGGGTAGCGCCTCAGGGACACCGCATGCGAGCGACCCGCTCCCGGGCGTCCCCGGGACCGTGTTCCCGCACGGCGACCCTCCCCCGCAGCTCATCCATCCGTCGTAGACTGCTCCGCCTACGCCCGATCTCATGCCAGGAGGAGACCTTGACCGCACACCGACTCGCCCTGGCCGCCCTCATCCTCGCCCTGGCCGGTGCGGCCTGCGGCGGCGACGACACCACCGACGACTCCTCGCCGACCGCGGAGACGGACACCGACACCGACACCGACACCGACACCGACAGCGACA
>CAZCVP010000024.1:0-53842 GCA_964501915.1 uncultured Enterobacterales bacterium | reverse complement strand
GTCGCCTGGCTTGCTCACGTGATTTCAGGCGCTTCCGCTCGTCAGTCGGGTGCTAGTGTCCCAGCGTCTTCTCCCACTCCACCTCGGCTTCCAGGACCTGGGTGATCTCGGCACCGATCCGCTCCAGGTGGGCGCGGCTGGTCCGGTCGCTCATGCGCGGAGCCGCCCGCCGGCACAGGGCCAGCAGCTCGCGGAGCTCTGCCCGCGCCAGGGACACGGCGTCGGCCGGCGCACCCGGGTTCTGGTGCAGGGAGGTAGCGACCAGGTGGTCGAGGTGCGCCTGCTGGAGCACACGACGGTGGGAGTCGATGGGACCGCGCAGGCTGAGCTCGGACCAGATGGACTTGCGCAGGGTCTTGAAGAGCTCGTCGATGGTGAAGGCGTCGTCGGCCATCGCGGTGATGTCGACCATGCGGTTGAGCCGGGCGGGGTCGAAGAGCATGTCCAGGGGCGCGGCCTGGACCGCGGCGACCACCTCGTGCAGGGGGTAGTCCTGGCGGGTGGCCAGGTACCGGCTCCACTCCAGGTCCTCGATCTGATCCATCTGGAGCCGGGCGAGCAGGCCCTCGGGCAGGTCGAAGGTGCCCGCCGCCCAGATGTGCTCGCCCAGGAAGGCCAGGGCCCGGCGCTGCTCCTCGGCGGAGACGGGCGTGAACGGCAGGCGGCTGTTCTCGTCGCCGACGTGGGACCGACCCTGGTACAGGCCACCCACGTGCTTGGCGGCGACGAGTCCGCCCAGCACGTACTGGCGCCAGGTCCGATCGAAGCCGCTGCGCACGGCGTTGTAGTTGTCGCCCTCTTCGGCGAGGCCGGCCAGGTTCTCCCACAACACGTCGACGAGGTGGATGTTGTACTCGAACCAGTCCAGCGGGTCGCTGGAGAAGTCGTAGAGCGACACCCGGGGGTCCATGTGGGCGCCCGAGAAGCCGGCGTCCTCGTCGGTCGCGAAGAGGAGGTCGGGGTCGTCGCCCTGGGTGGCCAGGGCCGCGAGACCGGCGGCCTCGGCCTCGGCGTCGGCCCAGACCCGGTAGCCGAACTCGATGGCGTGGCGGTCATAGGGTCCGACCTGCGCTGGCAGGTACGGTCCCTGGGTGTTGCCCTCGGGTGCGATGACCGGCGGGTTGTAGTCCATCACCGAGGTCCCGATGGCCTGGTGGTCCTCGGTCCAGTCGAGCAGCGTCTCCATGTCGTAGCGCCCGGAGGCGAGGAAGTTGTGACGCAGGCCCAGGGTGTGACCCACCTCGTGGGCGGCCACCTCGGCGACGTACTGACGCACGTACTCCTCCTCTTCGGCGCTGGTCCAGCCACGCGTGGAGGCCACGAGGTCGTAGCCGAAGCCGGCGGCCGTGGCCTTCTGGTCGGCGAGCCGGCAGAGGTCTCCGTCGCTGCGGGTCGCGCTGCGGATCAGCTCCTGGACCTGGCTCACCGGGTCGACCCAGTAGCTGTGGCCTCCGACGGCACCGAAGCGGATCAGGCCGTCGCTGAAGCCGATGTCCGCGTCGAGGATCTGGCCGGTGCGGGGGTCGTGGTGGCTCGGGCCGATGGCGAAGCTGGCGTCGTAGGTGAGGAACCAGCGAATGGTGTTGTAGCGGGCGTCCGCGGGGTCCCAGTCGGCGTCGTCGGGCTGCTGCTCGACGACGACGGCGTTGGAGAACCCGGCCTGCTCGAAGGCCTCGTTCCAGAGCAGGACGCCCTCGGTCAGGGCAGCGCGGTACCGCTCCGGCACGGTGTTCTCGAGCCAGAACACGATGGGCTCGACCGGGTCGCTGACGTCCGCGGCGGGGTCCTTCTTCTCCAGGTGCCAGCGGCTCAGCCAGCGCTCGTAGGGCGTGTCGGGGCCCGTGTCGCTGTAGTTGAGGTGCTGCTCGAGGAAGTAGCCGATGCGCTGATCGGCGACGCGAGGCTGGTAGTCGTCGTCCGGCAGCGCCAGCAGGCTGTAGTGGAAGGAGACCGTGAGGGCCTTCCGGTCCGGCAGCACGACCGACTCCTGCTCGGTGTCGCCGACGAAGCGGGCCGTCACCTGCAGCTCCGCGTTCTCCGGGAAGCTGTGCACCTCGGTGACGGCCGAGTTCTCGCCATCCAGGGCGTAGGAGCCCTCGTAGCGGGTGCCGAGCACCGTGCCGAAGCCGACGATGTCCTGCTGGGCGAACAGGGCACCCAGGTCGACCAGCACCGCGCCGCCCTCCATGGCCGGCATGCTGGCCACAGTCGCCGCCGTCACGATCGAGTCGCTGAAGGACTTGTCGAGCGCCCGCTCCTCGGGGCTGCCCTCGTCGGCACGGAAGGTCAGGTTGCGCCGCACGAGCTGGACCTGGTTGCCCTGGCGGCGGAGCTGGAACACGAAGGCGTCCATCATGATGGTGCCGTAGAGCCCGCGCTCCCCGACGGAGCCGTCCATCTTCATCGAGATCATGAAGTCGGTGTCCCACTGGTCGGCGCCCACGGACCACAGGACCTGTCCGCTGTCCGGGTCGACGTAGAAGTCGAACAGTCCTCCCTTGGCGTCCAGGCCGTCGATGGCCTCCTCGTAGGGGGGGAAGTCCCCTTCGGGCGGAGCCTCTTCGTCCTTGTTGCGGCTGAACAGCCCGGCCTCGGCCGGGGAGGGGGCGACGAGTGGGAAGAGCAGCAGGAGCAGGGACAGGGTGCGCACGGGACCTCCTCGGACTGGGCCCCGGATGCCTAATCCCTCCTCGGGGTCGGCGCGGTAGCCGATGGGCACCAGGACTCCCGGGCCTCCGGCGCTTGACCTCGCGCCCCGCTTCGGCGGACGCTTGCATCGCCTACTGTGCTGACGGCCGATGATCGACCTGCTCTACATGCGCGCGCCGCTGCGACACCTGGTGCGTCCGATCGCGCTGCTCGCCGCGATCTTCGGCGCCGGGACCCTGGGCTACTGGGCGCTCGGCGGCGGAGTCTGGTCCTGGATGGACTGCGTCTACATGACGGCCATCACCATGTCCACAGTGGGCTTCCACGAGGCCGTGCCGATCGGGGACGACCCCGTCCTGCGCGGGTACACCATCGGGCTGATCCTCATCGGCGCCGGATCCGTCGTCTACCTGATGTCCAACGTGACGGCGTTCTTCGTGGAAGGTGAGCTCAACGAGGCGATTCGGAGGCGACGGATGGAGCGGAGGACGGAGAGGATGCGGGACCACTTCGTGGTCTGCGGGGTCGGGCGCAACGGCGAGTACGCCGCCATGCAGATGGCGGACGGCGGCCACGACGTCGTGCTCGTCGACCGCTCGGAGGAGGCGATCTACAACCTGTTCGAGCTGGTGGGTCGCCCGCTCCCCCACGTGGTCGGCGACGCGACGGACGAGGCGGTGCTCCAGCGCGCCGGCGTGGCCCGCGCCAAGGGCCTGATCGCGGCCCTGGCCGAAGACCAGGACAACATCTTCCTGGTGCTCGGTGCGCGCGAGATCAACCCGGACATCCGGGTGGTGGCCAAGACCAACGAGCCCCGCACGAAGCGGAAATTCCTCCAGATCGGTGTCTCGAGCACGGTTAATCCCGCCGCCATGGGTGGCCACCGCATGTACCAGGAGATGATCCGCCCCCAGGTCACCGACTTCGTGGACGGGCTGTTGCTGGCCAGCGGAGAGGACCTCGTGATCGAGGAGGTCGGGGTGCCTTCGGACTCCCCCCTGGCCGGCAAGCGGCTCGCGGAGTCGGAGATCCGAGACCGGACCAATGTGCTGATCGTGGGCGTTCGCGATGGACGCAGCGGGGAGTTCTCCTACAACCCGGGTCCCGACTTCGTGCTGGAGGCCGGTGTCACCCTCATCGCGATCGGCTCCCAGGACGCGGTCCGGCTCCTGGAGGAGATGGGCGGCGCCAAGGTCTGAGCCGGCTTGCGTCTCGGGTCCGTTCGGGTAGTGGGTCCTGGGCCCAGCCCACACCGCCTGCTTCTCGGAGCCAGCCCTTGTCCTCGTCCCCCGCCCCCGGTCGCCTCTCCGTCGTCGATCGCTACCTGACCCTGTGGATCTTCCTGGCGATGGGTCTGGGCGTGGGCCTCGGTGCGCTCTTCCCGGGCATCGTGCCCTGGCTGGATCGCTTCACCATCGGGGCGACCTCGATCCCGATCGCCGCCGGCCTGATCCTGATGATGTACCCGCCGCTGGCCAAGGTGAGGTACGAAGAGCTCGGTCGGGTGTTTCGAGACCGGCGGATCCTCGGGCTCTCCCTGATACAGAATTGGATCATCGGGCCAGTCCTGATGTTCGGTCTGGCTGTGGTCTTCCTGCACGATCTGCCGGAGTACATGGTCGGCCTGATCCTCATCGGACTGGCCCGCTGCATCGCGATGGTGATCGTCTGGAACGACCTGGCGCGGGGCGACCCCGAGTACTGCGCCGGGCTGGTCGCGCTGAACTCGGTGTTCCAGGTGCTGACCTACTCGGCCTTCGCCTGGCTGTTCATCACCGTCCTGCCTCCCCTGCTGGGTCTGGAGGGCATCGAGGTCCACGTCACGATGGGAGAGATCGCCCAGAGCGTCTTCATCTACCTGGGCCTTCCCTTCCTCGCCGGCTTCCTCACCCGCTACGTCCTGGTTCGGGTCAAGGACAAGGCCTGGTACGAGCGGGAGTTCGTTCCCAGGATCAGCCCGCTCACCCTGGTCGCGCTGCTGTTCACGATCGTGCTGATGTTCTCGCTCAAGGGGGAGAACATCCTCCAGCTCCCGCTCGACGTCCTGCGCGTGGCCCTGCCCCTGCTCGTCTACTTCGTGATCATGTTCCTGGTGTCCTTCTGGCTGAGCTGGCGGGCTGGAGCGACCTACGAGCAGTCCACCTCGCTCTCGTTCACGGCCGCCTCGAACAACTTCGAGCTGGCCATCGCCGTCTCCATCGCGACCTTCGGCATCCACCACGGCGCCGCCTTCGCCGCCGTCATCGGACCCCTGGTCGAGGTGCCGGTGCTGATCGGGCTCGTTCGCGTCGCGTTCTGGCTGCGGCGGCGGTGGTTCCTGCCCGCGGCAGCCGAGGGGGGCTGAACCACCATGGACGACGAACTGACTCCGGCGCAGCTCGAGGAGCTGGGCGAGGCGCTGGATCGGCTTCGAGAGGACCTCACGGCGGTCGCGACCGACGCGAGTGGGCTCTCGGACACCGTCGTGCTCGACCAGTCCCGCATGGGTCGCGTGTCGCGCATGGATGCCCTCCAGCAACAGCAGATGGCGGCCGCTGGCCAGCGCAGGGCCCGACAGCGCCTCGAAGGGGTCGCGGCGGCCCTGGAGCGCCTGCGGGACGACGACTACGGTTGGTGCCCCGCGTGCGGCGAGGCCATCGGCTACCGCAGGCTCCGCGCGGTCCCGGAGACCGTCTTCTGCGTGCCCTGCCTCCAGCAGCGGGAGTAGCGGCGGGTCTATGCTCCTGGGAGATGTCCTCCACTCCACCTTCCCGCCGCCGTCACACACTCCTGATCCTCGGGGGGGGGCTGGTCGGCGCCCTGCTCCTCTTCCTGTTCATGGCGGACTTCTTCAGCGGGTGGTCGGGGGTCGCGGGGTCCTGGCGACCGCTGCCGGGGGGCGGAACCGACGTCGACCCGGTCTGGCGGGTCACCGTCGTGGAGGACGGGGGCGGCTTCACCGAGGTGGTGCTGCCGGTCGATGCGCTCTCGGGCCACGACGTGCCGCGGAGCAACTCCGGGGTGCCGCCGCGCAGGCTGCCGGACACCGCCCCGCTGGTCGAGAAGAGCCCGTTGTCGCTGACGCTCCGCGTGGACGGCCACCCTTCCAGCACCGTCGAGACGAGCGACGTCGCCGCCCCGGCACTGCTCTGGGTGCTGCTGCTGCTGGCGACCCTGGCGACGGGACGGCTCTCCCGGCCTGGGAAGCCGGTCGGCCTGGCCGCGGGTCAGGCCCAGGCCCCCGTCCCGCCCAAGCGGAGGCCGGGCGGAAAGGGGCCGCCGCCCCGTCACCGCTCCAAGAGGAGACGTCGCTGATCGGGCTCGCGGTCACCCGGGGGTGACCCCGGTCAAGGTCCATGTGTCCCCGTCTCGGATCCCGGGGTCCGAGGTGGGCTACGGAGCTGTACCCGCCCGAGGAGTGTGCCGTGGACCCCGACTGGAAGCGCATCTGTTCCGACTTCATCCGTGCGACCTCCTACGCGCCCGAGGAGATGGACAAGGGCTGGGAGGGCCGGAGCTATGACCGGGAGAACCGGCCCGAGACCTACCTGACCTACCCGGACGCCCTCTGCCGGGTAGAGCTCGGGACGCCGGAGTTCCCGGAGAGCTGCGATCTCTTCGCGGCGCTGAGGGAGCGTCGGTCGAAGCGGAATTTCCTGCCTCAGCCGCTGACGCTGAACGAGCTGAACCTGCTGCTCTGGGGGGCCCAGGGCATCACGGCCGACATGGGCGAGTACCAGCTCCGCACGGCGCCCTCGGCCGGAGCGCTCTACCCGATCGAGACCTACCTGGTCGTCAACCGGGTCGAGGGCCTGGAGCCGGGGCTGTACCACCTGGACGTGAAGGGCTGGGCGCTGGAGGGGCTGCGCCTCGGGGACCTCTCGGACGAGGTCTGCAGGGCCTTGCTGGACCAGGAGATGGCACGCAGCGCAGGGGTGAACTTCCTCTGGACGGCGGTCCTGGAGCGCTGCCGGGCCAAGTACTACGAGCGGGCCTACCGCTACATCTGGTGGGACTCCGGTCACATCTCCGAGAACCTCAACCTTGTTGCCGCGGGGCTGGGGCTCGGCGTGTGCTGCATCGGCGCCTGGTACGACAACCTCGTCCACGAGCTGATCGGCATCGACGGAGTGGAGCACCTCTCGGCGATGACCGCCAGCGTCGGCCGGGTCGCCGGTCGGGACTGGCTCGAGGATCGGAGGCCTCCTCCCAAGGAGACCTGATCGTCGCCCCCGTCTCCCGGCTCGGGCCTCGGGTGTCGCTGTCCCGACAGCCTCGGGAGGTCCCGGCCGTGTGCGACGACGTGCCCGAGGGGGGCTCCACCATCGAGATCGACTGCGCCGTCGAGGGAGGCTGCGAGGGGTAGGCTCCTTCAGGAGCTCGCGCGGGCCAGCAGTCGATCCAGGGCGTTCGAGAAGCGGATGCGGTCGTTCCTCCCATAGGGTGGGGGACCGCCGCCGCCGCCGAGACCTGACGCGCGCAGCTCCGTGAGCAGGTCGCGCATCGCCAGGCGCTGGCGCACGTTGCTCTCGTCGAGCTCTTCTCCCCGGTGCTGGAGCACCACAGCACCCGCGGCGATGACCTCCGCCGCCAGCGGCACGTCGCTCGTCACCACGATGTCGCCGGGCTGGCAGCGAGCGGCGATGTGATCGTCGGCCACGTCCAGGCCGGCCGAGACCTGCTGGAAGCGGATCCAGGGCGAGTCCGGGACCTGCTGCCAGCGGTTCGCCACCACCACCAGGTTGACCCCGCGCTGGATCGCGGTGCGGAAGAGGATCTCCTTGCAGCCCCGGGGGGCGCCGTCGGCATCGAGCCAGATGGTGAAGGGCATCGAAGGCGTATAGCCCGCAGCGGGTGGCCCCCTTCGAAGGCATGATCCCGCCATGGGCATCACCCCCGTCCGAGCCCGCACCATCACGCGGCTGTCCGGCGTGGTCGATCCCTGGTTCCTCGCCCGCTACGGCATGAACCTCTACCGGGGCTGTGCCCACGGTTGCGCCTACTGCGATGGTCGCGGCGGCTATGCCCTCCAGGCCTGGGCACGCAGTCGCTTGGGCCGCAGGGGAGCGCCCATCGAGGTCGAGCGGGAGCTGGATAGGCGGCTGGCGGACGGCACGATCGTCGAGGCGGCCGGGCTTCCGGCCTCGGTCCTTCCCGTGCTCCGGGAGCTGGCCTCGGAGCTGCCGGCGCTCCCGCCGGACCCCCAGCTCGGCCTGTTCAATCGGCCGCGATCGACCGCCCCACGCCCAGACCCAAGGTCGGCAGGACCCGCCAGTGGTTCCAGCTCGGGTGATCCCAGCTCGCGCCGCTGATCACGCTCAGGCCGAGCCCGAACCGCACCACCTTCCACTGGGCCGCGAGGCCGAACATCCAGCCCGTCGGCAGGAGCAGCCGCGTCTGCAGCCCCCAGTGCCAGGCAAAGCGGAAGTCGCCGCAGTCGAAGAGCCGTCCCTCGTAGTCCAGGTTCTGCGAGGTCAGCGAGGTCTGGACGGTCAGGCCCTCGACGGGCAAGGACCACACGGCCGAGATCTGGGACACGAAGCGCAGGGCCGGCCCGGTCGGGTAGACCCCGATCATGCCGACCTCGTCGGCGAGCCAGGTTCCCGGGGCTTCGGCGACCAGGTCCACGCGCTCGAAGGAGACGGGCAGGGCCCAGGCCGTGGCGAGGAGCGTCAACCACATGGCGCGTCGTCCGGCGTGTCGGTGATCACCCCGCCGATCGGCCAGGTGCACCAGGTCTCCAGCAGCTTCGGGCTGTTCAGCGTCCAGACCCTCAGGTCGACGCCGAGCTCCTGGGCCTCCAGCGCGCTGCCGCGATCGACGAGCTGGTAGGGCACGGCGATGCCGTCGGCGCCGGCCTCCTCGGCCAGCCCGACGAGGTCCCGGAGGCCCAGGCCCTTCAACACCTCGCTCTTCAGGCCGGTCGCCGTGCTGCTGACGTCGGGGGTGAAGCGGGGCCAGATCAGCGAGGTCGGGACCCTCAGGTCCCACCAGTAGCCGTAGTCGGTGAAGGCCTCGAGGGCCTCGGTGAGGTTCGCCGAGACGAACCAGGGGTTGGGCAGCTCGGCTCGCCGCCAGGCGTCGAGGATGGACACGGCGAAGGCGTCGGCCTCCGGGGTCTCCCCGGGCTCGAACTTGACGTCGATGTGGACCTCGATCCGCGGGTCGCCGGCCTCTTCCAGCGCGACGAGCAGCTCGTCGAAGGTCATGTGGCTCTCGGCCAGCAGCTCGGCGTCGGGGAACTCGGGGTCCTCGATGCCGCCGCAGAGGTAGGTGTCCTGGAGCTCCTCGAGGGTGAAGTCCATGATCAGCACCCCCTCCGGCACCCCCTCCCCGTCGAGGGTGGTGCAGGTGTGGGGGTTCACCGTGGGGTCGTGGGACAGCACCGGCACGTGGTCCGCGGTCAGCACGACGTCGAATTCGATGCCCTCGTAGCCGGCGGCGATGCTGCCGAGCAGGGCGCTGCGGGAGTTCTCGGACCAGTAGGCCGCGGCTCCCCGATGGGCTTCGACCACCACCTCCGGCCGGACGTCATCGGCACAGCCCAGGAGCAGCCAGGGGCAGAGTGTGAGCATGGCGCAGTCTACCCCTGAGCTATCCTCGACCCGGAGGTGCCCCTGCTCTGGCTCCCGCTCGTCCTGGGCTGTGTCGACCGCCCCTCTCCCCCCGACCCGGAGTCCTCGTCGACCTTCGAGACGGGAGTGACTGACAGCGACCCGTCGACCACCGAGACGGGCGAGACCGGAGGAGACACGTCGGACACGGCGCGCGACACGGCGCCCGTCGACGCCGACGGTGACGGCTTCACCGCCGAGGTGGACTGCGACGACGCCTCCGAGCTGGTCTACCCGGGGGCGCGTGAGCTCTGCGACGGCCTCGACAACAACTGCGACGGAATCGACGACACCCTGGGCTACTGGCCCCTGGACGACGGGACCGGGGCGATCGCGGTCGACGCGGGTCCGCTGGGGCTGGACGGCGACCTGACCGGCGGGACCTGGACGACCGATGGAGTTCGCGGCGGAGCCCTGGAGTTCGACGGCTCGGGGACCTACATCACCCTGGACCACGGTGCGCTGGGGCCGATGGTCGGCTTCACCCTGTCGGCCTGGGTCCGGCCCCAGAGCCTTCACTCGGGAAGCTGGGACACGGTGATCAGCCGAGGGGCGGCCAGCGCGTCCGAGATGTCCTGCTGCCGGGACAGCTACTTCCTGGGCTACTACCTCTACGGCCTGTCCTTCTACACCGACACCCCGGCTGATCAAACACCCCTGTTGGACGCCGGGCCCTACGACGATCACGTCGGAGACTGGCACCACCTGGTCGCCACCTGGGACCCGGGCACGGGACGTCGGGCCATCTACCTGGACGGCGTGCAGACGGCCGAGGACGACCTGGGACCGCCGACCGCCTTCTACGACGGCACGCCCACCCGCATCGGCGCCGACACCAACAGCGGCAGCTACACCCTGCCCTTCCACGGGACGATGGACGAGGTGAAGGTCTTCGGCTGTGCGATCACCGCCGAGGAGGCGGCGCGGGACCACGCGGAGGGGTGGCCGTTCTGACGGCCGCCCGGGACCCGGCGTCGTTCCGCCCGATCACCGCGACACTTCGGGCACTCGTGCACTACTGTGGTGAGGTCGGGTCCTCGACCACCCGGGCCCCGGAGAGCTCGTGCACCGCTTCGCCCCCCTCCTGCTCCTCACCGCGGCCCTGCTGCCGGCCGAGTCTGCCGCCGCCGAGAACGTGTGCGCCGAGCAGCAGGACCAGGCCCGGGCCGCCTGTCTCGACAAGCACTACCCGGGGGTCCGGCTGAAGGTCCAGCAGTCCTGCTCCGGTCTCACCGGCCAGCCGCTGCAGCGCTGTCGATCCGATGCCTGGTCCGCCCACGGGGTCCCGATGGCTCGGCCCGAGGGAACAGCGGCCACCGGAGGTCTGGCCCAGGCTCCCCAGGCCTCGCCCGCGGGTGCTCGGTCCTGCGCCGGCCTGGGCGGTCCGGGCTGGATGGCCTGTGTCGACGACGCCAGGCCTGGTCTGCGCGCCTCGATCGCCAGCACCTGCGGCACGGGGCCCAGCCCGGAGGTCCAGCGGTGCCAGGCCAGGGCCTACGAGGAGGCCGGGGTCTCGCAGGCGGCGGCCCCAGGTGGCCCGAAGAAGGGCGCGAAGCGGCCTCCGCGTCGCGCCGACTGATCGGGCGGCTACCGCCCCGGAGCTACCTCCCGGCCGGATCCTGTCACTGGAGGGTCCTTCGGGCTCAGGCCGCCGCCTCGGGAAGCTGGGGGTCGACGTCGAGTCCGCCCGCCCGCACGGCTCGGAGGGTCCAGGCGCCGATGGACACCATCCCCCAGCTCAGCCCGATCACGACGCCCAGGTCCAGCAGTCCCCGCCATGGCTGGGGCAGCAGCCGCACGGCGAGCACCAGGAGCACGATGGCGCAGGTCAGCAGCCAGGACACGAGCATCCGCCTTCGTGTGCCGTGGAAGAAGCCCATGCAGAACACGGGGGCCAGCAGCACGTGCAGGGCCCGAGGGCGTAGGCTCAGAGCCCAGGCCCTGGCCACCACCCGCGGCGAGAAGCTCTGGTGGAAGCCCCGGTGTCCCTCGGACCAGGCCATGAAGGCCACCCAGGGCACCGTCAGGGCCCAGTGGAGTCCCGTCAGCTCCATGGACAGAGCCTCGAGCGCCCGGGGGGTGAGTCGAGCCACCGCGCTGCCGAGCAGCAGCAGGACCCCGCTCAGGCCCCAGAGGATGGCGAGTCGACGCAGCACGGCGGAGAGCTATCTCAGGAGGCGGGGTCATGTGGTCTGCCTTCGCCGTGTATCCATGATCTGGACTACGCCAGAAAAGGCGAAAGGCGAATTACATGACCCCTCCGTTCCCCTCCGTTTCCTACCCGCGGCTCGTGCTCGAAGTCGCACCCGCCCAGGTCGCAGTGTCTGAGACCGATGGACTGGTACCTGGCGTAGCTGTCGGGGAAGACCGTGACCACGGTCTCCAGGCGCTGGTGCAGCTCGAGCGCGGCCAGCAGGTTGGCGCCCGCGGAGACGCCGACACAGAAGCCGTGTACCGACGAGAGCCTCTGCGACTCGGCCCGGGCGTCTTCTCCGGGCACGGCGATCACGCCGGTGATCGACGGGTGCAGGCCGCCGCGGCCGTCGCTGGCGATGGCGGGAATGAAGCCGTCGCCGATGCCCGGAATGAGGTGGGGCCCGGGCTCGCCGCCGCTCATGATCGCCGACTCGGCCGGCTCGACGGCGACGAGCTCCACGTCCGGCCACTCGGCGAGGAGGCGGCGGCCGACACCGATCAGCGTGCCCCCGGTGCCCACCCCGGCCACGAAGGCATCCACCCGGGTCAGGCCGCGGGCACGGATCTGGTCGACGATCTCCCGGCCCGTCGTGCGCTCGTGGCACTCGGTGTTCAGGGGGTTGGAGAACTGGTCGGGGTTGAACCAGCCATGCTCGGCGGCCAGTCGGTCCCGGATCTCGGCCGCTTCGGCGAAGCTGCCCTCCTCCGAGCACAGCACGAGATCCGCGCCGAGCTCCTGCAGGATGCTCTTGCGCTCGTCGGTCATGTTGCAGGGCATCACCACGGTGATCGGGTAGCCCATGAGCCGCGCGAAGTAGGCGAAGGCGATGCCGGTGTTGCCACTGGTGGCCTCGATGATCCGGGTCCCCGGCTGGAGCAGGCCCCGCCGCTCGCTCTCCTCGAGGATGTACCTGCCGATGCGGTCCTTGATGCTGCCGCAGGGGTTGGTGCACTCCAGCTTGGCGTAGACGCCTTCGACCTGGACGAGGGGCGACCGACCGACGGAGACGGGCATGGCCAGGACCTCCTGGGGGGAGGAGGTAGCACTCCGGATGGGCGCAGGAGGCCGATCGACCGGCGATCCGTGTCGTTGCATGATCCCGGACTCCCAGTGCCCGGATCGCAGGTGTCCGGTGAGACTTCGCCGTGGCATCCTCCCGCCCATGACGACTGCCCTGCTCCTGCCGCGCGCCTGCGCGCCGACGACCGTGGCCGCCGACCCGGCCGCGGGCACGCTGCACTCCTCCACCCCGCCCACCACCCACGACTCCGGGACGACCGACACGGTCACGGACAGCGGCGACACCGAGGACACGGACACCGGCACGGCCTGTGACCCGACGACCTGGTACGCCGACGCCGACGCCGACGGCTACGGCGACGCGTCGTCGGTGACCGAGGCCTGCGAGGCGCCGGATGGAGCCGTCGCCGACAAGAGCGACTGCGACGACCAGGCCCCGCAGGTCTTCCCCGGGTCCCACGCGACGGAGGTCCCCGGCGACGGCATCGACCAGGACTGCGACGGCGAGGACGTCTGTCGCGACCTGAACTGCGACGGCTGGCCGGACCTCGTCTTCGCCCAGACCGATCTCGAGGAGCAGTACGACCACGAGTCGGTGATCTACCTGGGCGGGGCCGACGGCTACGATCCCGATCGCCGCTGGACCGTGCCCACGGTGGGGGCGATGGGGGTCGACAGCGGCGATCTCGATCAGGACGGCTACCCGGACCTCGTGTTCGCCAGCGTCCAGGACGGGGAGAGCCGTCTCGTGGACTCGCTGGTCGCCTACAACGGCCCCGACGGCTTCACCGGTGCCCGGCGGACGGAGCTGCCGACCACGGGGTGCGCCGATCCCACCGTGGCCGACGTGGACCAGGACGGCTGGCTCGACGTGGTCTTCGCCAACCGGTACGACGGCTCGGACGTCAGCCTCGCCGCCTACCAGGTGGACTCCTCGATCTACTGGGGCGGGGCCGCCGGCTACTCCGCGGAGCGTCGCCTGGAGCTGCCGACGGTCGGGGCTGCCCGCAGCCGCATTGCCGACCTGGACGGCGACGGGTTCATGGACCTCGTCTTCGCCAACGGGGTCACCGACCTGTTCTTCCTGGATCGCTCCTATGTCTACTGGGGATCGAAGTCCGGATGGACCACGGAAGAGCGCACCGAGCTGCAGACGGTCTATCCGGAGGGCCTGGCGATCGCGGACTTCAACGCCGACGGTCAGCTCGACGTGCTCTTCACGACCTGGCTGTGCGTCGTGGCCTGCGGCGAGGTCTCTCCCGTGTTCCTCGGCAACGGCGGCCGCGACTACGGCAACGATCACCGCGTCCAGCTCGCGGGCATCGAAGGCGCCGTGGACGCCCAGGTGGCCGATCTCGACGGGGACGGTCACCTCGATCTCGTGTTGGCGAACGGGGGCCTCGACTGGACCCTGGCTTTCGCCGATCACTCCTGGGTGTGGTACAGCAATTCCGGCGCCTTCTACGAAGACGGACTCACGGAGCTGCCGACGACGGCCGCGTCGGAGTGCGGTGTCGAGGATCTCGACGGCGACGGTCACCCGGACATCGTCTGTGCCAGTCACTATGCGCCGGCCGATGGCAGCGACGAGGTCTCCCAGGTCTACTGGGGCAGCGCGACCGGCTTCGACGCCTCCAGCGTGACCGAGCTGCCCACGACACACGCCGCAGGACTGACGATCGTCGGGAGCGCCTTCGGCCCCGGGACGTGAGCGCCGCCGGTCCGTGGCAGGCGGCACTCGACCTGGGCCGCCGGCGGTGTCAAGATCCGCTCGCTGTCCGACTCCTGGAGCCACCATGCGCATCGCTCTCGCGCCGCTCGTCCTCGCCCTCGTCGCCTGTCAGTCCACCGGACCCTGGGACTCCGCGCTGCCCGGCTGGGACGCCAGCCCCAAGGACACGGGGCCGGTGTTGACCGTCGGAGAGCTGGTCGGAGGCGATCTCGTGATCAACGAGGTCATGTTCGACCCCGACGCGGTCGGCGACGGGTCCGGGGAGTGGTTCGAGCTCTACAACGCCAGCGGCTCCGACGTGGACCTGGACGGCCTCGAGATCTACGACACCGACACGGTCACCCAGGGAGACCTGGTCACGGTCTCCGGCTCGGTGGTGGTGGCGGCTGGTGACTACGCCGTGCTGGCTCGCTACGACTCGGCCGCCAACGGTGGGATCCCCTTCGTCGACTACGCCTACGGGACCGGCCACACCCTGCGCAACGTCTACGACGAGCTCTTCGTGGGCTACGGCGGCACCGTCGTCGACGACATCGCCTGGGACAACGGCCTCACCTTCCCCGATCCCACCGGGGCGGCGATCGCCCTGAGCGACGCGTCCCAGGACGCCACCAGCAACGACGACGGAGCGAATTGGTGCGTGGCCGCCGGGACCTATGGCGACGGCGACGCGGGCACGCCGGGCTCCGCCAACGGAACCTGCGCCGATCTCGGGGTCACCGACCTGGCCGCCGGCGACCTCGTCATCACCGAGATCCTCTTCGACCCCGCCGCCGTGGGTGACGGCGCCGGCGAGTGGTTCGAGCTCTACAACGACTCCGGTGCGTCGGTGGATCTCTACGGCCTGGAGATCTTCGACACCGACGCGGTCACCCAGGGAGACCTGGTCACCGTCACCTCCTCCGTGGTGGTCGCCAACGCCACCTACGCCGTCCTGGGTCGCTTCGACACCGCCACCAACGGCGGCGTCGACCTGGACTACGCCTACGGTCCCGATCACACCCTGACCAACGTGATCGACGAGCTCTTCGTCGGCAATGGCACCGACACGCTGGACACGGTGGCCTGGGACAACGGGGTGACCTTCCCCGATCCCACCGGAGCCAGCATCAGCCTCGACCCGGGCATCCTCTCGCCGACCGACAACGACGACGGCGCCAACTGGTGTGCCGCGACCTCCTCGTTCGGCGACGGCGACCTGGGCACGCCGGGCTCCACCAACGACTCCTGCGGCCCGGCCGACAAGGCCATCGCCGACCTGGTCGCCGGTGACCTGGTGATCACCGAGATCCTCTTCGATCCTGCCGCCGTGGGTGACGGGGCCGGGGAGTGGTTCGAGGTCTACAACGCCGCGGGGGCCTCGGTGGACCTGGAGGGCCTGGAGATCTTCGACACCGACGCCACCACCCAGGGCGACCTGGTCATCGTCGGCGAGAGCCTGATCGTGCAGGCGGGGTCCTACACCGTGTTCGGGCGCTACGACACGGCCGGCAACGGCGGCGTCACCCTCGACTACGCCTACGGCCGGGACCACACCCTGACCAACGCCGCGGACGAGCTCTTCCTCGGCAACGGCACCGACACCATCGACTCCGTCGCCTGGGACAACGGTGCGACCTTCCCCGATCCCACCGGCGCCTCCATCGCCCTGGACCCCGGCAGCACCAACGCCACCGACAACGACGACGGCGACAACTGGTGTGCCGCGCTGTCCACCTTCGGTGATGGAGACCTGGGCACGCCGGGCATCGTCAACGACGCCTGTCCGTCGGCGGACCTGGGCGTGGAGGACCTGGCGGCGGGGGACCTGGTGATCACCGAGCTCCTGGTCGATCCGGACGTGGTGGGCGACGGCGCCGGCGAGTGGTTCGAGGTCTACAACGCCGCCGCGGGCTCGGTGGACCTGGACGGCCTGCAGATCTTCGACACCGATGCCACCACGCAGGGCGAGCTGGTCACCGTCACGGAGAGCGTCATCATCGACAGCGGCGCCTACGCCCTGCTCGGCCGCTACGACACGGAGACCAACGGCGGCGTCTACCTGGACTACGCCTACGGCACCGGCCACACCCTCGGCAACGCCGCCGACGAGCTCTTCCTCGCCAACAGCACCGTCACCATCGACTCGGTCGCCTGGGACAACGGGGTGACCTTCCCCGACGAGAGCGGATCGGCGATGAGCCTGGACCCGGACAGCCTGGACGCGACCGCCAACGACACCGGGGGCAATTGGTGCGCGGCGTCGGTGCCGTTCGGCGACGGCGACAACGGCACCCCTGGCAACGCCAACCCCTCCTGCCCCACCGTCGACTACACGGTGGTGGACCTGGTGGCTGGAGACCTGGTGATCACCGAGGTCCTCTTCGATCCGGACGCGGTGGGCGACGGCGCCGGGGAGTGGTTCGAGGTCTACAACACCACGGGCGGCACGGTGGACCTGGAGGGCCTCGAGATCTTCGACACCGACGCCACCACCAAGGGTGAGCTGGTGACCGTCTCGGGGAGCCTGGTCGTGCAGGCCGACTCCTACACGCTGTTCGCCCGCTACGACGCGGCCGGAAACGGCGGGGTCTCGCCCGACTATGCCTACGGGCCCAGCCACACGATGCAGAACGCCAGCGATGAGCTCTTCCTCGGCAACGGCACCACCACCGTGGACTCGGTGGCCTGGGACAACGGCATCACCTTCCCCGACCCCACGGGCGCCAGCATCAGCCTGAACTCCGGCGTGCTCGACGCGACCGCCAACGACGACGGCCTCAACTGGTGTGCCGCTACCTCGGTCTTCGGGGACGGCGACCTCGGGACCCCCGGCGCGGCCAACGACGTCTGCGTGGTCACCGCCGACCTCGCCGTGGCCGACCTGCTCGACGGCGACCTCGTGATCACCGAGATCCTCTTCGACCCGGCCGCGGTGGGCGACGGCGCGGGCGAGTGGTTCGAGGTCTACAACGCCAGCGGCCAGAGCATCGAGATGGACGGCCTGGAGGTCTTCGACACCTCGGTCGCCGCCCAGGGAGACGCCTTCACGGTGACCGGGAGCTGGATCCTCGATCCCGACCAGATCGTCCTGATGGGACGGTGGGACGTCACCGGCAACGGCGGGGTCTCCCTGGACTATGCCTATGGCACCGTCCACACCCTCCAGAACGCCACCGACTCGGTGATCCTCTACAACGGCTCGCTGGTCGTGGACTCGGTGCGGTGGGACAACGGCGCGACCTTCCCCGATCCGACCGGGGCGAGCATCACCCTGGACCCGGCGAACTGGAACTCCGCTGACAACGACATCGGCGAGTACTGGTGCGAGGCGACCTCCCCCTTCGGGGACGGGGACATGGGCTCCCCCGGGGCCGGCAACGAGGTCTGCGATGTCGACGGGGACTCCTTCAGCGGCGCCGAGGACTGCGACGACAACGACGCCAGCATCTACCCGGGCGCGCCCGAGATCCCCGGCGACGGCATCGACCAGGACTGCGACGGATCGGACGGCTGACGGCGCCGCTCACCCTCCTGGGGACCGGAGCCCGATCAACGCGGCCCCGTAGGCCCCCATGAGCTGGGGCTCTGCGGGCACGAGCACCTCGTGGTCGAGCTCCTCGGCCAGCAGGTGCCGCAGGGCGCCGTTGTGGGCGCCGCCCCCCGACAGCATCACCGGTGGCCGCACGCCCGCGCCGCGCGCCAGCGAGGCCACCCTCCGGGCGAGGGACCGGTGGAGCCCACGGGCGATGCCCGGCACGGGACGGCCGCGTGCGATCAGCGACACGATCTCGGACTCCGCGAACACGGTGCAGGTGTTGGAGATGGGCTCCTCGTCGTTGGCTTCGACCGCCGTGCGGGCGAAGTCCGGCAGCTCCAGGCGCATGCGGGCGGCCGCGACCTCCAGGAAGCGCCCGGTGCCGGCGGCGCACTTGTCGTTCATCGCGAAGTTCGTGACCTTGCCCTTGGAGCTGATCACGATGACCTTGCAGTCCTGGCCGCCGATGTCGACCAGGGTGCCGCCGTGGCCCAGGGCCCGGAACACGCCCGTGCCGTGGCAGGTGATCTCCGTCACCCGTCGATCGGCCTGCCGCACCAGCTCGCGGCCATAGCCGGTCGCGACCACCGGGACCCGCCGCCCCTCGGTGGGTGCCTCGGCCAGCAGGCGCTCCGACTGTGCCTCCATCTGGGGGTCCATGGGCTCCAGCCGGTGCCAGACTCGCTCCCCCCGCGCGTCCACGCCCACGACCTTGGTGGTCGTGGAGCCGGCGTCGATGCCCAGCGCGGCGATCATGCCTCCAGGACCTCCGCGAAGGCCTCGAGCCGGTTGGTGACCTGCTCTTCGGAGAAGCTGCGGGGGTCGCTGTGGTCGGCCTCGAGCAGCAGCGCGGGCAGCTCCGCCACGGTGCCCAGGCGCTCCCGCTGGTCGATCTGGCCGATCGAGTAGGGCTTGCAGGAACGGTCCGAGTGCAGGATCACGCCGTCGACCTGGAAGTCGCTGGCCATCTGGCGGATGGTCGCCAGCTTGTGGCCGGTGCCGCGGTTGAGGATCACGTGCATGTGGACACGGGCCGCGCTCTCCATCGGGCGATCGGGATCGATCAGGCCGGCCAGCTCCCCCCAGGCGTTGGTGTAGGTCGAAGCCACCAGGGCGATGCCACGCTCGGCCAGCTTGTCCGAGAGCCAGCGCAGCCGGTGCCAGATCGGCAGGTTGTCCCACAGCACCCGCTTGCGCTCGACCTTCAGGGCCCCCACACCGTCCACCTGGCGCTGCTTCAGCTCGGCGAGCAGGGCCGCGTAGTAGTCGACGGTGTAGGCCTCACCCCGCATCTCCACGATCGGCGCCATGTGGATGAACTCGTCAAACGCCGTGATCGGCGCCGGACTGTGCTGTCCGGTCGCCATCACTTCGGCCCACAGCTCGACCGCATCGAGGCTCAGGCGTGTCACTTCATCGAGACGTCTTTCCGAGAGGCTGCGACCGGCGATGCCTTCGGCGACCTCGACGGCGGCCTCGACCTGCCGCAGCACGTAGGCCAGCGCGTGGTCGCTGGCCTCGTCGTAGATGAAGGGCGTGTCGATCAGCACCAGGGGACAGCCGAAGTGGTGGGCCAGGACCCGGTACCAGAGCAGCACGGTCTGGCAGATGTTGGTGCAGCACACGAGGATGTCCGGCCGCGGCAGGCGACCCACGGGGGTGTTGCCCGACAGCACCGCGCCGATGTCGGTGCGGGCGTAGGAGCAGAGGTCCTGGGAGTAGCCGGCCTCCTCTGCGGCCCCGGCGATCTCCTCGACCTTGCGGCGAATGCCGCAGACCGCGGCGTGGTTCTCCGGGTACATCACGTAGAAGCCCAGGGCGACCAGGAACTCGACCGGGGCACCCGAAGTGACCCAGGCGACCGGACCGTGGCCGTCGGCGTAGCGGCCCTTGAGGTAGTGCCGCGAGATGAGCTCCTTGAGCCGTGGTGACGTGCCCAGCGGGGGGTTGAGGTGCTCGTGCTCCCAGAGGGCCAGCTTGCGCTGGAGCCGCATGCGCTCCCAGCGGAGGAAGGCGTTGCCCACCAGGGAGACGTTGAGGTGGTAGGAGGCGGTTCCGAGCCAACTCACGACGCGATCTCCAGGAGGGCTTCGAGGCGGGTGATGGCCTGGGCGGGCAGGGGATCGGAGATGTCGACCTCGACCACGGCCGTGTGCAGCCCCCGGTCCTCCAGGGCCTGCCGGACCTGGGGCAGGTAGAACAGGTCCGGCTCGCAGAACTTGACCACCCAGAACAGCACGGCTGCGACGCCAGCGCGCTCGGCCAGGGCGACGAGGTGGTCGACCCGGGCCTGGACCTCGCTGCCGCGGGTGGGGCCGGGCGCGGCGCCGAGCAGGGACTCCGCCAGCCGCTCCAGGGGGTCTTCGCTGCGGCCGGGGGGATAGAGCCGCCGGCCGCTCGAAGCCAGGTCGTCGGCTGCCACCACCCCGCCCGCATCGGCGATGGCCTGGAGCAGGGCCGCGGGCTCGGCGACCATGCCCGAGAGCATCAGCCGCCGCCCTTCGATCGGCTCCTCGGTGCGGGCGGTCAGGGCCTCGCGGACGAATTCCGTGAAGTCCTCGGCGGGCAGGAACTCGCGCCCGCGCACCAGCCGGTAGAAGTCCGTGTCCGACCAGGGCAGGTGCAGGCGGGACCCCAGGAGCTCGGCCAGGGCCTCGTCGGCGGCCTGCTCGCGGGCGATGGCCTCGTGGAGCGCATCCTCGGTGGGGCGACGACCCAGGGTGGCGGCGAGCCTGTCCGCCAGGTCGCCCAGCTCGGCGGCCAGGAAGGCCACGCCGGCCACACCGTGGTCACGCGGCACATAGAGCGGCAGCACCGGGCGGCCTGGCGGCAGGAAGTCGAGCAACAGGCTGGCGAGGCCCTGCAGGGAGTCACAGGCGTGGGGGACCAGGTAGACGTCGGCGGCCTCCTGGCCCGCGGTCAGCAGCCAGCTCAGGCTGCTGCGCACGATGCTGCAGGCGTAGGCCTGGAGGTGGCTGTCGCCCTCCTTGGTCGAGAGCCCAGGAGGCCCCCAGACCTCGACCGGGAGCAGGCCGAAGGCCCGGAAGAGGGCGCGCGGGACGTGGACCGGGAACACGGCGGCGACCTGGCCGCCTCCCTGGCGCCAGGCCGCGAGGGTGTCCGAGCGAGTCGGAAGGACCGGGTAGACAGGGGCCATGGTGGGTCCTCGGGTCGGGGGTGGACACCGGGGTGGCTACTGCGCCACCACCATGTAGTAATTCAGGGTCGGGGCACTGTGGCTCGAGGAGGACCCGAAGGGGTCGGGCATGGCGTCGCTGAACGTGAAGCTCCAGCCCGCGTTGTCCACGTTGGTCGAGGTGTCCGCGTAGACCGAGGTGTCCTGGTCGTAGGCGGCGACGAACCAGTAGGTACCCGCGGTGATGTCGGTGGCGGTCACGTCGACCTCCAGGGCACCGGAGACCAGGGGCGTGCTCACGGACTCGACCACCAGGGCCGAAGGACCCGAGCCGTCGGTGGTGTAGAGCCCCACCTTCACGTTGCCGCTGCTCGCAGTGGTGATGACCGCCAGCTTGTGGACCGTGCTGTCCTGGTCGACGACGATCTCGATGCCACCGATGGACCCGGCGTAGACGACCTCCGTCGAGCCGAACTGCACGTCGTTGCCGACGTTGGTGTAGTCGGAGATGATCGCGCTGTCTGTGGCCGACCCACCCGTGTCTTCGCCGTCGTCCGGTGTGACGGTGCAGGACCAGTCGGTCGCCAGCACGTTGTCCACGGCCGGGATCGTGTCGTCGGGCCAGGTGGTCGTGTCGGGACCCGTCGCGCTGCCGTAGTCATCCGGGTAGACCGCGCTGTCGGCGAGCCACTCGAAGGTGTAGGTCACGGTGTCACCGTCGTCGTCCACGCTCTCGGTCTGGATCACGCAGACCAGGTCGTCCACGCCGACCTCGGCCCGCGAAGGCTCGATGGCGACCTGGGGCGCTGGCGGTGGCGTGTTGACCGCGGTGATGGTCGACGAGGTGTCGGAGGTGCCGGCGTCCTCGTCGTCGAACGGCGTGACCTCCACCTGGACCTGCTGGCCCTTGTCGAACCAGGAGGAGCCGTCCAGGGAGCTGCCGGTGGCCGAGAGCAGGGTCCCGTCCACGTACCAGTCGTACTGGACGGAGACCGCGTCGCCGTCGGCGTCGGTCGTCGACACCAGGGCCGAGACCGTCTCGTTGGTGGTCGGCGAGGTGGGCGAGAGGCTCACACTGGTGATCTCAGGCACGGTGTTGGAGACCGTGACCGAGTTCGAGGTGACCAGGAGCCCGTAGTCGCTCGCGTCATAGGGCGTGACCGAGCAGGTCACCGGATCGTTCTTGCCGTAGTAGCCGGAGCCCAGCGTGGAGGAGGTGAGGCCCGGGTCCCAGCCATTGATCATCCAGCCATAGGCGTAGGACACCGAGTCGCCGTCGTCGTCGCTGACCGACCCCGGTGTGCAGGTGAAGGTGTCCCCCTCCCAGGCCGTGGTCGGGGTCAGGCTGACGCTGGAGAGCACGGGAGCGGAGTTCTCGATGGTGACCGTCAGGCTGACCTGGGCGCCGTCGTCGTCGCCGTCCGAGGGCGTGACCGTGCAGGTGACCTGGTCGCCGGAGACGAAGGCTCCGCTCAGCGTGGTGGAGGTGCCGACCTCCGTGCCCGAGATGGTCCAGGACAGCGTCGACTGGTCGGCGTCGCCGTCGAGGTCGCTGAAGTCGCTGTAGCTGCAGGAGAGCGTGTCGGCGACCTTGGGGTTCGGCGGGTCGATCGAGAGGGTCGTGATCGACGGGGGCGAGTTGAGGATGGTCACCGTGTTCGAGTCCACCGCCACGCCCACGTCCGTGCCGTCGTCCGGGGTCGCCGTGCAGTACACCTCGTCGTCCTTCTGGAAGGAGGCGTCGGTGAGGGAGGAGGAGGTCTCCGACAGGGCCAGGCCGTCCACGGTCCAGTCGTAGAGGTAGCTCACGCCGTCGCCGTCGGCGTCCGTGGAGGAGCCCGGCGAGCAGGTGAGGGTGTCGCCCTCGAAGGCCGGGTCCGGACCGAGGGACACCGAGGAGAGCTCGGGCGCGGTGTTCGACACCTGGACGCTGTTGGAGGTGACCTCGTTGCCGGGGTCCGTGCCGTCGTGGGGGGTCACGAGGCAGGTGACGTTGTCGCCGCGGGCGAAGAAGCTGGCGTCGAGGGTGGCGCTCGTCTGGCCCGGGTCCCAGCCCTCGACCATCCAGCGGTAGCTGGTCGTGACCGAGTCGCCGTCGTCGTCGCTGGCGGAGCCCGGGGTGCAGGTGAAGGTGTCGCCCTCGTAGGCGGGATCGGGAGTCAGGGTCGCGCCGGACAGCACGGGCGGGGTGTTGGCCACCACCACCGTGTCGCTGATGGGATCGCCGGTGTCGTCGCCGTCGTAGGGTGTGACGGTGCAGACCACGCTGTCGCCGGCGGAGAAGGCGCCGCTCAGCGTGGCGGACGTGCCGACTTCGGTGCCGCCGATGGTCCAGGAGGTCGTCGACTGGTCCGAGTCGCCGTCGATGTCGTCGTAGCCGCTGTAGGTGCAGGTGAGGGTGTCACCGAGCAGGGGGGAGTCGGGGCTGATGGTCACCTCCGCGATGCTCGGCGCGGTGTTGGAGATGGTGAGGGCGGCCGAGGAGACGGCGTCCCCCGCGTTGGCGTCGTCCTTGGGGGTGACCGTGCAGACCACCTCGTCGTCGCGGTCGAAGTACTCGCCGCCCAGGGTCTCCACCGTGGTGCTCAGGGTGCTGCCGTCGACGGCCCACTCGTAGTCGTAGGAGATCCCGTCGCCGTCGGCATCGCTGGCGCTGTCGACGACGCAGGTCAGGGTGCTGATCTCGTACCCCGGGTCGGGATCGATGGAGACGCTGCTGATCTCGGGCGGGCTGTTGCTGATGATCACCAGGTTCGAGTCGACGGGCGTGCCGTCGTGGGTGCCGTCGTTGGGGGTCACCGTGCAGAGCACGGTGTCGCCGCGGGACCAGTGGTCGGAGCTCAGGGTCGAGGTGCTGACCCCCGGGTCGCTCGCCTCGACCGTCCACCGGTAGGCGTAGGTGACCGTGTCCCCGTTGACGTCGGTCACCGTCCCGGGGGTGCAGGTCAGGGTGTCGCCCTCGTGAGCGGGATCGGGGCCGAGGTTCACCTCGGCCAGCTCGGGTGGCGAGTTGTCCACGGTGATCGAGTCGCTGGCTGCGGTGCCGTCCTCCTCGCCGTCGTTGGGGGTGACCGTGCAGGTCACCTGGTCGCCAGAGGAGAAGGCCCCGGACAGGGTGGAGCCGGTGCCCACCTCGGTGCCGCTGATGGTCCAGGAATAGGTCGAGCTGTCGCTGTCCCCGTCGTCGTCGGACCAGCCGCTGGTGGTGCAGGTGAGCGTGTCGGAGACCTGGGGATCCTCGGGGCTGATGGTCACCGAGGAGATGGACGGCGTGGTGTTGGAGATCGTGACGGCGTCGGAGTCCACCGCGTCACCGTCGTCGGTGCCGTCGTCGGGGGTGACCGTGCAGGAGACCTGCTCGCCCTTGTCGAAGGACGTGCCGCTCAGGGTCGACGCGGTGACCGTGGAGAGGTCGCCGTCGATGGTCCAGGCGTAGCTGGCCGAGACGCTGTCGCCGTCGGCGTCGGAGGTGCTGCCCACGGAGCAGGTCAGCGTGCTGGCCTCGTACGCCGGGTCCGGGTCCAGGCTGACGCTGCTGATCTCCGGCGGCGTGTTGCTGACGGTGACCGTGTTCGAGGCCACGGGGGTGCCGTCGTCGGCGCCGTCGTGCGGTGTGACGGTACAGGTGACCTCGTCGTCGCGGTCGAAGTGGTCCGAGCCGAGGGTCGCCTCGGTCACGCCGGGATCGGAGCCGCTGACGTCCCAGGCATAGCCGAAGGTGATGGTGTGGCCGTCGGCGTCGGTCGCGCTGCCTTCGGTGCAGGTGAAGGTGTCGCCTTCGTAGGCGGTGGACGGGGACAGGGTGACGCTGGCCAGCACCGGCGGGGTGTTGTCCACGACCACGGTCTCGCTGACGGCCGTGCCGGTGTCCTCGCCATCGTAGGGGGTGAGGGTGCAGGTCACCTGGTCGCCGGCGACGAACTCGCCGGACAGGGTGCTGTCCGTGCCCACGACCACGCCGCTGATGGTCCACTCCACCGTCGACTGGTCGCTGTCGCCGTCGTCGTCGTCGAAGTCGTCGGCGGTGCAGGTCAGGGTGTCGGTGACCTCGGGGTCGGACGGGCTGATGGTCACGCTTGTGAGGGTCGGGACCGAGTTGCTGATGGTCACGGAATTGGAGTCCACAGCCGTCCCGTCGTCCGTTCCGTCGTTCGGGGTCACCGTGCAGCTCACCTCGTCGCCCTTGTCGAAGTCGTCGCCGTCCAGGGTGGCGTCGGTCGCGGAGAGGGTCGAGCCGCCCACGGTCCAGGCATGGCTCAGGGTCACCGGGTCGCCGTCGTCGTCGTCGTCGCCTTCGGCGGTGCAGGTGAGGGTGTCGGTCTCGTAGGCGGGATCGGGCTCCAGGGTCACGCTGTCGATGCTCGGCGGGGTGTTGCCGATGGTGACGGTGTTGGAGTCCACCGGGTCTCCGTCGTCGGCGCCGTCGCTGGGGGTCACGGTGCAGGTCACCGAGGAGTCCTTGCCGAACCAGCTCGGGCCGAGGGTGTTCGTGGTCACGCCCGGGTCGCTGCTGTCGACGCTCCAGGCATAGCTGAAGGTGATGGTGTGGCCGTCGGCGTCCGTGGCCGAGCCTTCGGTGCAGGTCAGGGTGTCTCCCTCGAAGGCGGGCACGGGGGTGAGGCTCACGCTGGCCAGGACGGGCGGCGTGTTGGCCACCGCGACCGAGTCGCTGACCGCCGTGCCGGTGTCCTCGCCGTCGTTCGGCGTGACCGTGCAGGTCACCATCTCGCCGGCGGCGAACGAGCCGGACAGGGTCTGGCCCGAGCCGGCGGCGACCCCGTCGATGGTCCAGGCATAGGTCGACTGGTCGGCGTCGGCGTCGGCGTCGGCGTAGCCGCTGGAGGCACAGGTGAGGGTGTCGTCGACCTCGGGGTCCTCCGGCGTGACGGAGACCGAGTCGATGGAGGGCAGGGAGTTGGAGATGGTGAGCCCGGCCGAGTCGACAGCCGTACCGACGTCGGTGCCGTCATACGGCGTGACCGTGCAGATCACCTCCTCGCCCTTGTCCCAGGAGCTGTCGTCCAGAGTGTCGCCGCTCTCCGAGAGGACGATCCCGTCCACAGACCAGCCGTAGGCGAGGGAGACCGGGTCTCCGTCGGCGTCGTCGGTGTCGCCGGCGGTGCAGGTGAGGGTGTCGCCCTCGTAGGCTGGCTCGGGGGACAGGGTCGCGTCGGCGACGCTCGGCGCCGAGTTGAGGACGGTGACGGTGTTCGAGGTGACCGGGTCGCCGTCGTCGAAGCCGTCGTCGGGTGTGACGGTGCAGGAGACCTCGTCGTCCTTGTCGAAGTGCTCCGAGGTCAGCGTGGCGGTGGTCACGCCCGGGTCGGTCCCCGAGACGCTCCAGGCCGTGGTGACGCTGACGGTGTGGCCGTCGCTGTCGGAGGTGCTGCCGGGCGTGCAGGTGAGGGTGTCTTCCTCGTAGGCCGGGTCCGGTGTCAGCGTCACGTCGGCCAGCTCGGGCGGGGTGTTCTCGACCACCACGCTGTCGCTCAGCGCCGTGCCCGCGTCTTCGCCGTCGTGGGGCGTGACGGTGCAGGTCACGGTGTCGCCGGCGGCGAAGACCCCGCTCAGCGTCTCGGACGTGCCGACCTCGGTGCCGTCGATCGTCCAGGAGTAGATCGAGGCGTCCGCGTCGTCGTCGTCGTCGCTGAAGCCCTCGTAGGCACAGGTCAGGGTGCCATCCACCGCGGCGTCGGTCGGCTCGACGGTGACCGTGTCGATGCTCGGGGGTGTGTTGGAGATGGTGACCACGTTGGAGTCGACCGGCGTGCCGGTGTCTGCGCTGTCGCTCGGGGTGACGGTGCAGGAGACCTCCTGGCCCTTGTCGAACCAGGTGCCGTCCAGGGTGCTCTGGGTCGGGCTGATCGCGCTGCCGCCCACCGTCCAGGCGATGGTGGTGGTGACCGCGTCGTCGTCCACGTCGGTGGTGGTGCCCACCGCGCAGGTCAGGGTGTCGGCCTCATACGCCGGATCCGGGGTCAGGGTGACCTCGTCGAGCTCGGGTGCGGTGTTGTCGATGGTCACGCTGGCCGTGGCGGCTTCGCCGGCGCTGGTCGAGTCGCTGGGGGTGACCTCGACGGTCCAGGTCTCGCCGTGGCTCGTGTCGGTGGCGCTCACGGTGTCCGCGGCGCTGCCGGCGAAGAGCGAGCCATCGACGGACCAGGCGTAGCTGTAGCTGACCGTGTCCCCCTCGGGGTCGACGCTGTCGACGTGGATGACAGCGACCAGGTCGTCCTCGGTGGTCGCGGGGTCGGGTGAGATCGAGATCGTCGGAGTCGTGGGCAGGGCATTGACCACGAAGGTGGCCGTGTCCTCGGCGTAGAGCCCGTCGCTGTCGGTGGCGGTCACCACCAGGGTGTGGGTGCCCGCCGAGAGTCCGCTCTCGGTGAGCTCGGCGGTGCCGGAGCTGCTGGCGCCCTCGGTGCTGAACTCTCCGTCGAGGTCGCTGACCCAGGAGAACTCGAGCCGGTTCGGCGAGTCGTCGCCGTCGCTGACCTCGGCGGAGAACGTGATCTGTTCGCCCTCGTCGAAGCGGTCGCCGTCCTCCGGGCTCACCAGGGTGAGGACCGGGGCGTCACCGATCGTGTAGAGCACCTCGTCGGAGCACAGCGCCCAGGCGGCCCCGCTGTCGTCGATGACCGTGAGGGTGATGCGGTGGCTGCCGAGGGTCAGGGCGTCGGTGGTCAGGGTGCTGGTGCCGTCGGGCTCCCCGGGGCCGCTCTGGAGCTCGCCGTCGAGGTCGCTGGTCCAGGTGGCCGTCAGCTCGTCGGGATCGCTCTCGTCGTCGTCGAGCCAGCCGAGGAAGGTGACCTCCTCTCCCTCCTCGCCGGTGGTGCCGCTCTCCGGGGACGTGATCCCGCAGGTCGGGGCGGTGTTGTCGGCCTCCACCGTCAGGACCACGCTGTCCGAGCCGAGCTTGCCGGAGGTGTCCTCGACCCACAGCGTCAGGGTGTGCTCGCCCTCCTCGAGCACGGTGGCGTCGGAGATGACGCCGTCGTCGTCGGGGGTCCCGTCGAGGTTCAGGTCCCCGGCGAGGTCGCTCTCCCACCACGCCACCAGCAGCTCCGGGGCGTCCTCGCCGTCGCTGATCTGGCCGCTCATCTCGATCAGCGCGTTGGCGTAGGTCTGCTCGCCGTCTTCGGGGCTCAGGATCACGGCCGTCGGTGCGTCCGTCAGCACCAGGTCCAGGGTGATGGTGCTGGAGGCCGTGGCGCCCTCGCTGTCCTCCACGGTGAGGGTGATGCCGTCCTCGCCCGGCTCCAGCACGACCGAGCAGGAGGTGGTCCCCTGGGAGGTGGCGGCCCCGGCGCAGAGCTCGACGTCGTCGGTGGTGGTCCAGGTGACGCCCAGGGACGTCAGCGCCTCGTCGGCGTCGTAGACCTCGCCGACGAAGGTCACGGCGTAGCCCTCGAGCACGGTGTCGCCGTCGGCGTGGGAGGTGATCAGCGCTTCGGGGGCCGTGTTCTCGTCGTCTTCGTTGCACGCAGACAACGAGGCGAAGTTGACCAGGGCGGGGACGATCCAGATCACGGGGTCCTCCGGGCGGCGGCAGGGGGAGGTCGGCCACAGACCGCGACCACCACGCTACCGCGAGATGCTCGGGGGACCCCGCTTGGATCGTTCGACACTGCGGGAGTGGCAGGACCGGCTGGTTGGGCTCACACGGGATGCCGCGAGATCCGATCCAGTGGGCAGCGGCGGCGGCGCGGCGCCGCAGACTCGAGCGAGGACGGCCGATGGCCAGCATGTTCCGGAGGAGCGACGGCGACAGTCGCCCGGACGTGCGCTCGGAGGGATCGACCAGCAAGGGGCCGGCGCAGGAGCCTGCTCCTCCCTGGGAGCAGGGAGTCGGTCCGCTGGACCCCACGCCCGATGGCGTGCGCCGGGCGCTGCTCGATCGCCTGCGGGACCTGGACCGTGCGGGTCGGACCGAAGCGGACCGGATCTTCCTGCGCAGCCTGGCGGGGACCCTGGAGTGCGATCACCTCGACCTGGCCCACTTCCCGGACACCCCGCTGGCGCTGGACGAGCTGCTCCAGGAGGACGAGCTGGAGCTGCGGGAGCTCCTGCAGGTCATCGAGCGGGATCCGGAGCTCGTCCGCCGGGTCTGGGCCCAGGCCTCCAGCGCAGGCTTCACCGAGCCCCCACAGGGGCTGGAACAGGCCATCACGCGGGTGGGGCTGGACCAGATCTGGCGCCTGGGGGTGCAGCAGGCGCTCCAGTCGGTCCTCTTCGAGGCGCCCGGGTACCAGCCTCGGCTGGAGTCGATCCGCCTGTCGGGCCTGGTCGGTGCCGACCTGGCGGCGTCGCAGGCCGAGGAGGGGCGGGGACCCCACTACCTGGCCGGGCTGCTGCGCGACGTGGGGGCGCTGTTGACCTACCGCCACGCGGTCGGGACCGCTCGCCGCCGCCGGCCCTCGCCGGCCTTCGTCGAGCAGGTGGTGAGGGAGCTCCACGCCAGCATCGGCCTGCTCGTGGCCCACACCTGGCGCCTCGGCACGCCGGTGGCCCTGGGCATCGCCTACCACCACGCCCCCAGCGAGGCCCCGGAGCCCCACCGTCGCCTCGCGGCCACGCTGCGGCTCGCCGACGTGGCGACCAGCACGGCCTTGGGCCTGCCGGGTGCGGGTTGGCGCGACGCCGCTCGGCTCCTGCGCCGCGAGGGGCTGTCCGGCGATCCCGCCCGGGTGCTCCAGTGGGCTCGGGCCCGGATCGCCCGCACACACCCGGAGCTGGTCGCTGCCTGACGGGCGCTGCCCGGGATAGGGGCGGCCCATGTCGATGCGGCGGTGTCTTGCGGTCCTCTTCTGGGTGTGTCTGCTCACCCTGGGCCTCGCGACGTCGCCGGCTGAGGCTGCCGAGCGACTGCGGCTCGCGACCACCACCTCGACGGAGAACTCGGGCTTGCTGGCCGAGCTGTTGCCTTCCTTCGAGGCCCGTTGCGGCTGCGAGGTCGACGTGATCGCCGTCGGCACCGGGCAGGCCCTGAAGCTCGGCGAGCAGGGGGACGTGGACGTGGTCCTGGTGCACGCCCCGGCGCTGGAGGAGGCCTTCGTGCGGGCGGGGCACGGCGTGCAGCGACGCACCTTCATGCGGAACGACTTCGTGGTGGTCGGCCCCGCGTCGGACCCGGCCGGGGTGCGAGGGGGGCGCGACGCCGCGGCGGCACTCGAGACCATCGAGGCCTCCAGGGCGCCCTTCGTCTCCCGCGGCGACGGGTCGGGGACCCACCTCCGTGAGCTGGAGCTGTGGGCGGCGGCGGGCCTCGATCCCTCCTGGAAGGGCTACCTCTCGGCTGGCCAGGGCATGGGAGCCGTGCTGGTGTTGGCCTCCGAGAAGCAGGCCTACACCCTGTCCGACCGCGGGACCTGGCTCGCCTTCAAGGCCAAGGCGGAGCTCGAGGTGCTGGTCGAGGGAGACCCGGCGTTGATCAACCCCTACTCGGTCATCTCCGTCAACCCCGCCAGGCACGACTGGGTCCAGGTGGACCTCGCCCGCCAGCTCGGTGACTGGCTGTGCTCGGCACAGACCCAGCGCCGGATCGGCGCCTTCCGGGTCGAGGGCGAGGCGCTCTTCGTGCCCCTGCTGCTCGAGTAGAGGCGACGTTGACCGATCTCCTCGAGGCCTGTGGTGCGGCGCTTCGACTGGTCGCGACCGCCGACGCCGACGTGGTGGCGGCCGTCTCGGCTTCGGTGCGCTTCTCGGCCACCAGCACGGTGCTGGCCTCGGTGGTGGGCGTGCCCCTCGGGGCGCTCCTGGCGACCGGCTCCTTCTGGGGTCGGCGGGCCACGGTGGCCGTGTTCGACACCCTGCTCGCCCTGCCCACGGTGGTGGTGGGCCTGATGGTCTATGCGCTGCTGTCCCGCCAGGGGCCGCTGGGGGGGCTGGGCCTGTTGTTCACACCCGGCGCGATCGTGATCGGGCAGACGGTGCTGGTGCTGCCGATCGTGGTCGCCCTCACCCACAGCGCCGTGGCGGCGGTGGATCCGATCTTCGCCGACACGGCCCGGACCCTGGGAGCCGGCTCCTGGTCCACGATGCTGGCGGTGCTGCGGGAGGGCCGCCTGGGGGTGCTCGCCGCCTGCGGTACGGCCCTGGGCCGAGCCCTGGGCGAGGTGGGGGTCTCGATGATGCTGGGCGGCAACATCGACGGCTTCACCCGCACCATGACCACGGTGATCGCCCTGGAGACCTCCAAGGGGGACTTCGAGCTCGCCCTGGCTCTGGGGCTGGTCCTGCTGGTGGTGGCCTTCGGCATCAACCTGCTGGTGCGGCTGGGGCGGGGAGCCCGGTCGTGAGGCCGCCGGTGCTCTGGTGCGAGGGTCTGGCCTGTGGCCATGGCGGCGAGCCTGTCGTGCGTCTCGCGTCGCTGTCGGTCGGGGAGGGTGAGACCTGTGTGGTGGTCGGGCCCAACGGCGTGGGCAAGTCCACCCTGCTGCGCTGCATCGCGCTGCTGGCCCCACCGCTCGGGGGCACCCTCGAGCTGCTGGGGTCGCGGATCGGGGACCACGATCGATCGGCCCGGTCCCGGCTGGGGTCGCTGCGTCGCCAGGTGACCCTGCTCCACCAGCGTCCGGTGGTCTTCGCCACCGATGTGCGGGCGAACGTGGCCTTCGGGCTGCGGGCGCGGGGGCTGGATCGGCAGACCGTGGCCGAGCGCGTCGAGCGGGCGCTGGAGCAGGTCGGGCTCTCGGAGCTGGCCGGCCGGCCGGCGCCACGGCTCTCCGGGGGGGAGACCCAGCGCCTGGTGATCGCCCGGGCCTTTGCCCTCGAGACCCCGCTGCTGCTGCTGGACGAGCCCTTCTCCTACCTGGACGCCGAGGCTCGACCGCTGCTGCACCGGCTCCTGGCCGAGCGCCGGGCCCAGGGCGGTGCGGTGGTGATCGCCACCCACGACCTGGACGGGAGCGGGCTGCGGATCGATCAGCGGCTGGAGCTGGAGCGGCTGCGCTGAGGGGTGGTGACCTGGACGCGGGCCTCCAGCGCCAGGCGGAGGCGGAGGGCGGAGAGGTCCCGCGGGTGGGCCGGGCGGGCCAGGAGCTGGTGCACGCCCTGGCGGGTGCGCCGGAGGGCGTCGGCGAGGGTCTTGGGGCTCGCGCCGCAGGCAGTGAGGAGCTGGGCGGCGGTGCGGCGGGCGCGGACCTCGGGGGTGCTGCGCCCGGCCAGCGCGGGCGGGGCCCCCGTGGCGCGGGCGGCGGCGGCCACGACGTCGAGGGTCGGCAGCCAGCGGGCCTCTTCGTCAGGGGTTGGAGACAGGGGTTCGCTTCCCAGCGCCAGGGTCTCGAAGGCCGAGCGGAGGCGGTACCGGGGCAGCACCCGGGCGAGCTGCAGGTCCAGGCCCGGGAGGTGGCGGGCTCCCACGAGGTCGAGGAAGCAGGAGCCCGGCCACGGGGCCGGGTGGCCGGGCTGGCGGTGCTTGAGTGGCTGGAGCAGCACGTAGTCGATGAGCCACTCCAGGTAGCGGCGGGTGTCGACGTGACGGACGTGAGCGGGCAGGACCGGGACGGCAGTGGTGGAGCGCAGGGAACGCACCAGCGAGCGACGCAGGTGGGCCAGGTCCGCCTCGTTCGCGACCGGGACGGTGTGAACGTGTTCGTCGACCACGCAGAAGGCCGCCAGGTACGGACCGGCGATGCGAACCAGGGCCTGGACGCCGGCCATCGCGCCATCCTCGGTGGGGTAGAAGGCCTGCCGGCCATCGGCGGAGAAGGTGAGGTGCCAGGTGAACATGGCCCCTCCTATGTGCACCAGGATTCCGGCGGACAGGTCGACCGCTCGAGGACCACTCGGGGGTCTCGAGGTCTACACCCGCGGGTCTCGGGGTCTGCATCGGGGGGCTCGAGATCCCGTGCGTCGGGCCCTGTCAACCCATCGGGCCTCACAGCATCTGTGACCCCCATCGAGTTGACGTGGGGTCAACTCCAGGGACTCACAGCGGCCTGTGTGGCGCTGGAGTGGACCCCTGGTCAACTCCAGGCCGGTCACAGCATCTGTGACCCGGGATGGGTTGACGCCGACACCGCCTACACCGCGTCGAAGGCCGGGTGGTAGTGCACCCGGCCCGTGCGTCCCCGCAGGGCGCCGTCCTGGAGCTCGGCCACCATGAACACCGGGTCCGGGACCTCCCACTTGCACGTCAGGCCCAGCGGTGGCGCCGGTCGGAAGCCGAAGCGCGGGTAGTAGCCGGGGTGGCCCAGCACCACGACCACCTCGTGGCCCAGCGACCGGCACCGCGCCAGTCCCTGCCTCGCGAGCAGGCTGCCCAGGCCCGTGCCCTGGCAGCGCGGTGTGACGGCCATCGGGCCGAGGGCCAGGGCCTGCCAGCGCTCGCCGTCCTCCTGCTCGACCGTCGCCGGGGAGAAGAGGACGTGGCCCAGCACCTCTCCGGCGCGGTCGGCCACCAGGGAGATCACCCCCTCCTCCCCCCGTAGCTGGTCCACGAGGTCCGCCTCGGCCGGTCCTTCGAAGGCCGCCCGGAGCAGCGCCGCGACCCCGGCGCGGTCCGCCCCGACCTCGTCGCGCACCTCGGCCGGGGCGCCCCCCCGCAGCAGGCGGTGCTGGAGCCCCCCCCGCACGAAGCCCAGGCGCAGGTACAGCCCCTCGGCCGGACCGTCGACCTCGGCGCCCAGGACCACGATCTGGCGCCCGCGGTCCAGGGCGTCCTGGGCCACCCGAGCCACCAGCGTCGTGCAGAGACCCTGGCACCGGTGGTCCGGGTGGGTCTCCACGGCCTGGAAGCGACCGATCGGGCCGCAGTCCACGAAGCCGCACTGGGCCAGCAGGCGGCCCTCGAGCCACAGGCCCCACCAGCGACACCGAGGGTCTTCGAGCCAGGCCCGGCGCTCGGTGCGCACGTCCTGCTTGTAGCGGCCGTAGGCGCCGCTGGGGTCGTGCTGCTCGGACGGATCGCACAGCCGATCGAGGGCCTCGTGGGCCGATCGGTCCAGCTCGGGGTCCAGGGGCCGCACCGCCACGTCGCCTCGCAGCGGGACGTCGCTCACCGCTGAGAGCAGCAGCTCCCGGCCGACGTCGAGCTCGAAGCCCAGCGCCCTCGCCTCGTCCCGCTGGCCCGGCTCGAGCGGCTGGCCTCCCCAGCGCAGGCTCACGTGCTGGACGGACGGTGCGTCGGCGAAGGTCTCCTGGGCCCGGGCCACCCAGCCCGCCAGGCTGCCTGGCGCGGGCGCCCGCCTCAGGAAGAGTGCGTGGCGCTGGTAGCTGAGGGGGTTCAGCGGTGCTCGAACGACGAAGTGCGTGCCGCGATCCACGACCTGGCCGCGCAGGGCAGCGATCGCGAGGTCGGTCTGGCTGAGCAGGAGCATGGAGGCCTCCCCGTCGGAGCCTATCGACTCCGCACCTCGGCCTCCCGCCTCCTCCGAGGGGCTCGGGGCCAGCATGGCCACGTCCCCGGGTGTCCCGTCTACCAGCCCGGAGTGTAGAGCCGGGCCTGGTAGACCATCTCCAGGTCGTCGTTGAGGGTCGCGGCGTCGTCGAAGGTGAAGAAGGACTGGGTGGCTCCGTCGTCCGCGCGGGCTCCGGTGAGCCCGGGGGCGGTGAGCTCGGGCAGCGTGGCGCGGGTCACGCGGCCTTCGTTGCCGCCTCCACGGCGGAAGAGCTCCACGGACTCGGCCATGAAGACCCGGCCGTCGGCGTCCACCTCCAGGCCGCGCATCGCGTCCAGGCTGCCGAGGGTGTCCGGCAGCCGTCCATCGCCCAGGTAGTCGGGGAGGACCGTGACCTCTGCGGTCCAGGCGAAGCCTGCGGTGCCGCTGTCGTGGTCTCCTTCGGTGTGGGCGTAGGCGAGCAGCCACCCCTCTCGCCAGGGGCGCATCACGGGTGCGTGGGGCATGCCCAGCGTGCCGGTCTCCGGGTAGGTCCAGACCGCCTCGACGGCGTCCAGGGAGGTGATGTCCCAGAGCACCAGCCGTCCGTCTGCGGCCAAGGGGCTGTCCGCTGACGTGCGGCTGCTCATCAGCGCATAGCTGTGACCGTCGGCTTCGAAGGCGTGCAGGCCATTGGGGGTGTGGAAGCCGTCCCAGCCCGGGTGGTTCTCGTCGACGGTGGCGAGCTCCTCTCCCGAGGCCGGGTCGACCCAGACCAGGCGGCCGCCCGAGGCTTCGACCACGATGACCCCTCGTCCGGCGGGGTCCGCGTGGGCATCGTGGGGGTAGCTGTCACGCGCCAGGTGCCAGTCGCGCACCAGGTCGTCCCCGTCGGGGACCACCCGGAGCACGCCACCGGAGAACCCGGCTTCGGCGTTGGCGTACACGAGCAGCAGCCCGCCTCCGTCAGGCTCGAGTTCTTCGGGGTTGCAGTCGCCACCACAGACGTCCTCTCCGATCAGCTCGGCCCAGGTCCAGGCGCGGTCCACGGCGCCCGCCTCGTCGAGCAGGGCCAGCCCGGGGGCCTGGGTGAGGGCGAGGTAGGTGGTGGGGCCGGAGTCGAGGGTCCCCGTGTCGCTGCCGCAGGCCAGGAGCGCAGCGGTGATCAGCATGCTGGGGGTCCTCCAGGAGTCGAGGGGGCGGGAGAGCAGGTGGCGCGCGGGCCCGCGAGGGTTCGGGGGCAGACTACCTGGGGGGGGCGGCTTCCGACGACCGTGCCGGGGTTCTCGCGGGTCATCGGGGCGGGCTGTCGGCGTTAGGATCTACGTGTCGAGGAGGTCGCCGTGGCCCGCTCTCTCGCCCTTCCCGCCGTCACCGGTGTCGGGCTGTTCTTCGCCCTGAGCTGCGGCGGCATCATCGACTCCGCCCAGTGCTGCGCCTGCCTCGCCAACTACGCCCCGGACGGCAGCGCACTCGACAGCGAGGACCCGGCGACCGCCGACGCCAACTGCATCGCCGGCGCCTTCGAGTCCTCCGACTACGACGACGAGTCCGACGAGTGCTCCGACGAGGCCTCGGAGCAGATCACGGGCGAGCAAGGCCGGCTCGGCATCCCCGATGCCCGCTGCATCGAGACGGTGTGTGCGACCGAGTGCGAGACGCTGGTGGAGGAGGGCATGGACTTCGTGGTGTTCGAGTAGGGAGCACCGTCCACCACCCTCCCTGGTTGCTGGAGAACCTGTGGGGGCCGACACGGAGTCGTCCCCCGGCCCGCCCCTCGCCGGAGTACCCTCGACTCCGTGCTCACAGCTCTCCTCCTCGCCAGCTCGAGCGGCTGCTCTCCGCCGACCCTCGAGGCCCTGCCGCAGGACACCGGTGGGCCACGGGACACGGGCGAGACCGGGTCGGCGACGGACTCCGGCGACACGGAGGACACGATCGAGGACATCGGCAGCCCTCCCGAGCTGGTCTACACCCAGGACGAGGTGCACGCGCTCGACATCCGGCTCGGAGCGGCCGCCATCCGTGCGCTCAGCGAGGATCCCTGGACCTATGTCGAGGGAGCCGTGACCTTCGACGGCGCGGACTTCGACTCGGTCGGCGTGAGGCTGAAGGGGGCCTGGGGTTCCTTCGAGGACCTCTCCGGCAAGGCGAACTTCAAGGTCGACTTCAACCGCTACGTCGACGGCCAGACGCTGTGGGGCATCGAGCAGCTCACGGTCAACAACAACGTCGTCGACTGCTCGTTCCTGCGGGAGAACCTCGCGTATCGGGTCGTCGCCACCGTCGGGCTGCACGAGACGAGGACCGCCTACGTGTCGGTCCGGGTCAACGAGGAGGACTACGGGCTCTACGTCCTCGTCGAGACCCCCGACGACAGCTGGCTGGACCGGACCTTCGCCGATCCGAGCGGCAACCTCTACGACGGCAAGTACATCTTCACGGAGGACTGGGACTTCGTGAGCATGGTGGACTTCACGCCGGCCCTCCAGGACTACTTCGAGCTCGAGGAGGGCACCGACGTCCAGCGTGCCGACATCCACGCGGTCACCGAGGCCCTCCAGGCCGCCCGCACCAGCCCGGACGGCTTCACCGACCTCGGCGAGCTCATCGACTGGGAGCAGGTCCTGCGTGTCTGGGCGTCCGAGCTCTGGATCGGCCAGCTCGACGGCTACTGGCTCAACCAGAACAACTACCGGGTCTACTTCAACCCGGCGTCCGGGCTGGTCGAGATGCTGCCCTGGGACATGGACTACGCCTTCTACCACGACTCCGACTGGGGCATGAACTGGCACCGGCCTTCCGGACAGCTCGCCGCCTGGTGTCTCCAGGACCCGGCCTGTCGGACCCGGCTGGAGGAGATCTCGATGGACGTCATCGAGCGGGTGGACGCCGCCGGGCTCGACCTCCACCTCGAGGAGATGGTGCAGCTCATTACCCCCTACGTGAGCGAGGAGACCCGGGCCTGCACCCGGCTCTCGGAGGTCGAGCGCCGCCAGGACGAGATGCGGCGGTGGATCGACGAACGCTCCGACGAGGTGAGAGCCATCTGGGAGGAGTAGGATGGGGGACAACGCTGGAGGAGCCGCGTGCAACCTGTCCTCTCCCTGATCTGCCTGTTCGCCTGCACCAGCTCGTCGGACGTCGACCCGCCGGGAGGCTCGACGGGGGACACCTACGAAGGGGACGCGGCCGGCGAGTGCGACGACGACGCCGACAACGATCGGGACGGCCTGTTCGACTGCGAGGACGAGGGCTGTGCCGGGAGCGAGGCGTGTGCGGAGGGGGACACCGACACCGACACCGACACCGACACCGACACGGACAGTGACAGCGACGCCGACGCCGACGCCGATGCCGACGCCGACGCCGATGCCGATGCCGACACGGACGTCGACCAGGACACGGCCTTCCTGATCGCGTTCGCAGGCGCGGACCCGGACCTGTGCACCATCTCCTACATCAACGCATCGGCCTCCTACAGCGACGGTGCTACGACGCAGTCCTGGGAGGACACCTCCGACGACGAGCACCCGCGGCGGCCCTTCGGCACCGAGCTCACCGCCGACACCTCCTGGGAGCTCGGCCTGTCGTTCATGTACTCGGGCCCCTGCGGCAACGGCAGCCAGAGCCAGGGCCCGTCCCTGAAGGAGGTGGGGTCCGGCGGCTACTGGCTGCTCCAGGCCGGTGACGGGTCCCTGCCCAACGGCAGCATGGGCTGGTACGAGTCCGGGATCCACAGCTCGCCGACCGAGGTCCGCGTGGAGCTCACGGGCGGACTCACGGACGACACGGTCTCGGGTGTCTTCGAGGACCTCGACCTGGAGCAGGTGAGCCACCTCTTCACGGACCCGCCGACCTACATCGTCGAGTCGCGGGTCGGCGACTCGGCACCTCGGGTGACCCTGCTGCTGGGCGAGAACGAGTTCGTCGAGGCCGCCTGGCCCGAGGAGCTGTAGCGCTCCGCCGACCCTTCGGCGGCGGGGGGCGGTCCACCAGCTCCTCGGCACAGGGTCGAGGACACATCGATGGTATGACGGTCGATATGTCCAGCGGCTCGGAGGTCCTCGACCTCCACGACATCGACCCGTCCTCGGCCGACGCCCACCGCTTCGGTGGCAAGGCCCGGGGCCTCGCCCGGCTGCTGCGGGCCGGCGTCAGCGTGCCCCCCGGCTTCGCCGTCGCGGCGTCGGCCGAGGAGCCGGAGGACTGGCCCGAGGACCGGCGGGACGCCTTCCTGCGCCACTGCCGCCGGCTGCTGGAGCGGGGTCCGGTGGCCGTGCGTTCCTCGGGACTGCACGAGGACTCCGCGAAGCGCTCGTTCGCCGGCTTGTTCGAGACCACGCTGGGCGTGTCCTGCGAGCGCTCGGCCCTCGACGCGGCGGCCCGGTGCATCGCCTCCGGGGGGTCGGAGCGGGTCATCGCCTACGCGGGGGCGGCCGGGGCGCTGCCGGTGGGCATCGTCGTGCAGTCGATGGTGGCGGCCCGGTGTGCGGGCGTGGTCTTCACCCAGGATCCGGAGGGTCGCGGCCCGGGCCTGCGACTGGAGGCGATCGAAGGCACAGCCGAGGATCTCGTCGGCGGGCGGGAGACCCCTTCGGGCTGGTGGGTCTACCAGGCCGGCACCGGGGAGCTGGAGGTCCACGCCGACCAGGACGGGGGCGTGCTGTCGACCGAGGAGGTCCGGGCGCTCGCGGCACAGGCCTGGCAGCTCGCGGCCATGCTGGGAGAGGAGCTGGACCTGGAGTTCGCCGTGGAGACCTCCGGCGCAGCTCGCTGGCTCCAGGCCCGTCCGATCACGACCGGCCGCCGCTGGGAGCCGCCGCAGGTCGTCCGGTCGGTGCCCGGTGCCGACGACGGGGCCGTCACGGTCTGGACCAACAGCAACGCCCGGGAGGCGGTGCCGGACCCCGTGACACCACTGGGCTGGTCCCTGCTCCGGGACACGGTGGGGCCGCTGGTGAGCGAGTTCCTGCTGGGCTTCCCACGCGGCTCCGCCGCCTTCGAGGTCTCGGCGTCCTTCGACCTGGTCGATGGCCGGGCCTACTTCAACCTGAACGCCCTGTACGCCGGGCCGGTGATGGGCAGGCGGCTGCCGACCTTGATGAAGCTGATCGATCGAAGGGCGGCCGAGACCTCGGCGGACCTGATCCGGCGCGGCGTGCTCACGCGCCGCCGGCTCCCGGGACGCTGGAGGCTGGCGCTGATCGGACCCTTCGCCAACCTGCTCGGTGCGCTCCGACGCCTGAGGCGCTGGCGCCGACCGGACCAGGCGCTGGCGATGCTCGACGCGGCCTCCCGGAGCATCGGCTCGCGTCGGCCGGTCACCGAGCTGTCGGACCGGGCCCTGGTCAAGGAGTTCGACCTGCTGAGCGAGCCGGCCAACCGGCCGCTCGAGGAGGGCCTCGGCATGGCCGGGGCCACCGTGAGCGTGTGGCTGCTCGCGGACCGGATCTTCCGGGCCCGGCCCGCGGTCCGCCGTGTGCTCGCCCAGGGCATCGAGGGCAACCCGACCACGGCGATCTCGATCGGGATCGACCGCCTCGTCGAGGCCGCGGCGACCCTCGCCGGGCGCTTCGAGGCCGCGGACGACCCAGGACAACTGCTCGCGGCACTGCGGGCGGAGTCGGAGGGCTCGGCCGAGGTCGCCGCCTGGCTGGGGGCCCTGGACGACTTCTTGGCCCGCTTCGGCCACCGAGGACCGGGTGAGATCGACATCGGCATCCCCCGCTGGCGGGACGACCCCTCGATGATCGTCGCCCTGGTGAAGGCGGGGCTGGCCGTCCCGGACCGGGAGCCGGTGGAGGAGCGGCTGGCTCGCCTGCGAGCCAGCCGCGAGCAGGCCGTGGCCTCCGCGCTGGCCGAGGCGCCCTTCTGGAGGCGTCCGCTGATGCGCTGGGTCGCCGGAGCCGTGCCGCGCTGGATGCCGCTGCGCGAGGCTCCCAAGCACCACGCGCTGATCGCCTTCGAGCGGGTCCGGCGAGCCTCGCTGGAGATCGGGCGGCGGCTGGTCGAGCAGGGGACCCTGGAAGAGGCCGACGAGGTCTTCCTCTTCGACGTCGCCGAGCTCGGCCCCCTGCTCGCCGGGCAGTGCGCTGCCGACGAGGTGGGGGAGCGGGTCCGGAGCCGGCGCCGGGAGCTCCAGGAGCGCCGGGGTCGGGTCGCACCGGACTTCGTGCGCTCCGACGGTGTGCCGGTGGCCGCGGAGGAGGTGCGGGGCGTCGATCCCGACGGCGGCCTGCACGGCGCTGGCATCGGCGGGGGCTCGGCGACGGGGCGGGTAGCCGTGCTCCGCGAGCCCGACCCGAGCCGGCTGCGGGAGGGGGACGTGCTGGTGGTGCGCTTCGCCGATCCGGCCTGGACGCCGCTCTTCCCCGCCGCGGCCGCGGTCGTGATGGAGGTCGGGGGCACGATGTGTCACGCGGCGGTGATCGCGCGGGAGGTGGGCATTCCCGCGGTCTTCGGGGTCCCAGCGGTCACGGAGCTGCTGGCCGACGGCGACCGGGTCCACGTGGACGGCGACGAGGGCCTCGTGCGCAGGCTGTCGGTTGAGGCGTAGGCGGCCCGGGAGCTGAGCCGGGTTCGCCCTCAGAGCCCCTCGCCCCACCCCGCGTCGTGGCCTTCGAAGCGGATCGGCAGGGCCGCGATGTCCTGGGCCACCTCGGCCAGGGCCTCGGGCACCATGCCCGGCTGCCAGCCCAGCTCGATGCTGTCCGACAGGCCGCCGAAGCGGGCCTCGATCGCGCCCTTGACCTCCTCGTAGGGCGCGACGATGGCGAAGGTGTCCAGCACCTCGTCGTCGATCTCCGCCGCCATCTCCTCCCAGCGACCGGCCCGGGTCATGGCGTGGAGCTTGCGCCCGAGGTCCTCCCAGCCGTGCACCTCCAGCACCGGCCAGTAGCCGGGCGTGGAGGCGTAGAAGGCTACGCGGTAGCGCACCCACTCCGCCTGGCGGCGGGCGGCCTCCCAGGTCGGCCCGGTGGCCACGAAGCCGCCACCGCACACCTCGAAGCGCTCCCGCGGCCGTCCAGTGCGGCCCAGCCCGACCTGAAGCTCGGGCAGCACCACCTGCTCCTGGTAGGCACGGGTGCAGAAGCCGTGGAGCCGCACCCCGTTGCCCACCCGTCCGGCGAGCCGGAACATGGCGGGCCTCACGGCGGCGGTGTGGATCGGGATCGGCGGCAGCTCGGTCCTGGGAGGACTGAACTCCGGCGTCATCAGGGTGAAGGTGTAGTGCTTGCCTTCGAAGGCCAGGCGCTCCCCGAGCTGCCAGGACCGCCAGATGGCCCGGATCGCCGTCACGTACTCGTGGAGCCGCGGCGAAGGAGCGCTCCAGGGCACGGAGAAGCGCCGCACGTTGTGGGCCTTGACCTGGGTGCCGAGCCCCAGGCCGAAGCGCCCGCCTGAGTTCACGTGCAGGTCCCAGGCCGCCACCGCGACCTCCATCGGGCTGCGGGCGAAGGCCACCGCGATCGACGTGCGCAGGTCGATGCGCTCCGTCACCAGGGCGCTGGCGACCAGGCTGCCGAAGGGGTCGGTGGTGATCTCGGGGACGGCGAGGCCGGCACAGCCGGCGGCCTCGGCGAGGCGAGCGGCCTGCTGGACCTGGGCCCAGGAACCGCCGGGAGGGGCGAAGATCTCGATGCGCATGCACGGGGCATAGCGCGGTGGGGTGCACAGGACACCGGAGGCAAGGTCCGCCCGGCTCGAGCCCGGAGAGGAGCACGACCCACAGCGAGCCGGTTCCCGCTATGGTGGGTTCACGATGACACTGCTCGCCCTGCTCGCCGCCTGCCAGGACTACAACCTCACGCAGATCTGCGACGCCACGGACCCCTCCTTCGACATCGAGGAGGTCTCCTCCCTCGAAGACGCCGTGGGACCGGGCATGGTCGACGCCGACGGCGTGGTCCTGGACTACGACCTGGCGTCGCTGCCCACCGACGGAGTCTGGCGGGTCATGTCCGTCGACATCCTGCTGATGGTCCCCCAGGAGCGCTTCGACAGCTTCCCCGACGACAAGGAGATGACGGTCGAGGTCTTCATCTCCGACGACCCGACCGACACCGAGGCCGCCTCCTGGGAGCTGACCCAGGCCGCCGACCTCGACGCCCTCGACTTCGAGGAGCACATCTTCACCGAGCCCAGCGCCGAGACCGACCTCACCGACTACTACCGCGCCTGGTGGAACTTCGACTTCTCCACCGAGACCACCGGGCTGGGCACCACCGACCCGCAGTTCTTCGTGGACCTGCGCTGGACCGGCGCCCGCAGCCCGCAGGTCGGCTACAGCAACTACAACCGCCCCTGCAACCGCAACTGGACCATCTACGAGACCGCGGAGGGCTGGGAGCACAACAGCGAGCGGCCCGGTGGCGGCGGCGACAGCGACACCTGCTCCTGGCCGATGTTCCGGGTGAACACCGGCGTGACCTGGGAGGCGGAGGAGTGCTGAGCTCCTGATCAGGACGCGGGCAGGAGCCGGTAGACGCAGCCTGCCACGCACGCCGGCTTGGCGCTGCCGTCCACCTCGATGGAGGCCTTGAAGAGGGCCTCGAGCCAGCCACCGCGCTTCTCGGTCACGTCTCCGAGGTCGATGCGGAGCCGGTATCGATCGCCCTCCTTGAGCGGGCTGGGAAAGCGGACCTTGTCGGTGCCGTAGTTGATCACCATCGCGAAGCCCTGCAGGTCCAGGACCTCGAAGAACCGCCCCGCGACCAGCGCCAGGGTCAGGTAGCCGTGGGCGATCGGGGCTCCGAAGGGCGACTCGGCGGCGATGCGCTCCCGGTCGACGTGGATCCACTGGTGGTCGTCCGTGGCGTCCGCGAACGCTGCGATCCGCTCGAAGGTCATGGTCTGCCAGGAGCCGTGTCCGAGCGAGGTGTTGGCGTGGGACTTCAGGCCTGCGGCGCCGTCGATGGTCGTGGGCATCCTCCCTCCTGGGCTGCCCCTATCCGGGTCGTGGAGCCCGAGGGCGGCGTCGCTCAGGTGCTCAGGCGCTCAGACGCCGTTCCACCCCGGCCAGATCCTCGAGGTAGGCCGCCAGCAGCGGCCGGATCGCCTCCAGGTCGGCCACCTCCTCGAACTGCACGCCCAGCTCCCGCTGGAACCCGAAGAAGGAGCTCCTGGCCGTGGTCCGGTGGACGGCCCGGCTGGGCAGCAGCACGCTGACGTCTCGGAAGCGCAGCTCCACGGTCACCGCGGACGGGATGTCGGCGCTCTTGAGCTCGGCCCGGGTCAGCCGGACTCCGATGCCTCCCAGCGAGACGTCCCGGACCGGACGCATGGCGGAGCGCCACCCGGAGGCGCCGATGACGCTGGCCTCCATGGGGTGGTGCGGAGTGGGCACGAAGCGGGCGTCCCGGCGGAGGCCGGTGCCCGGGGGGAGGTTGGGGTGCTCGGCGGACATGGGGCGTCTCCTCTGGGGTGGGGATCGGCCGTGGAAGGCCCCAGCTTGATCCCTGGGAGTGGGGAGCGGTGGTAGCGTCGACGCCAGTGAGCCTGGAACCCGTGATCGATGCCCGCGGCCTCTCCCGGTCCTTCGGGCCCACGACAGCGGTGGACGGCCTGGACCTGCGGGTCCACCCCGGCGAGGTGGTGGGGCTGTTGGGCCACAACGGGGCCGGCAAGACGACCACGGTGCGCCTGCTGAATGGCCTGCTCCGGGCCGACGCGGGCACGGCGACGGTGCTGGGACTCGATCCCTGGCGCGACGGTCCCCAGGTCAGGGCCCGTACCGGTGTGCTGACCGAGGTGCCGGCCCTCGACGGCCGTCTGACGGCGCGGGAGACGCTGCGCCACCACGGGCGGGTGCACGGCCTGGTGGACCTCGAACGACGGGTGGCGAGCGGCCTGGAGCGGCTGGGGCTGGCGGGTCGGGCGGACGAGCCGGTGGCCGGCTTCAGCAAGGGCATGGAGCAACGCCTGGCGCTGGCCCGGGCCTTCCTGTCGGCCCCCGAAGTGCTCTTCCTGGACGAGCCCGTCGCCTCCCTCGACCCCGTGGGGGCCCAGGAGGTCCACGGCCTGATCCGGGAGTGGGTGGCGGAGCGTGGGGTCGGCGTGGTGATCTGCACGCACAACCTGGTCGAGGCCGAGCGCCTCTGTGATCGGGTCGTGGTGATGGAGCGGGGCCGCGTGCTCGCCGAGGGCACGGTGGCCGGGCTGGGCGGACAGGCCAGCAGCGTGGCGCTGGAGGTGGCGGCGTCGGACCGCGAGCGGGCCCAGGCGGTGCTGGAGGAGGCCGGCATCGCGGTGAGCGGGGTCCGGGCGCACCGCGGCCTCGAGGACGTCTACTTCTCGCTGCACGGGGGAGAAGGCTGAGACCGCCGGTGCTGGTGGCCCTGGTCCAGCGGGACCTGCGGCTGATGTGGCGGAGCCGGGGGGTGCTGGTGCCCCTCGCCGTGGTGCCTCTCTTGACGCTGGTGCTCGTGCCGGCGGTGGCGGCGGCCCTGCCGGGCATCGCCGGGGCCCCGGAGCAGCTCATCGAGTCCCTCCCCCTGCAGCTCACACCCGCCGACGCGGTGCAGGCACAGGTCGCCGAGCTCTCCCCGGAGGAGTCCTTCCTGACCCTGGCGTTGCTGCACTTCATGGCGCCGGTCTACCTGCTCGTACCCCTGATCGTGGCCAGCGTGATCGCCGCGGACAGCTTCGCGGGCGAGCGGGAGCGGCGCAGCCTGGAGGCCCTGCTCTACCTGCCGGTCAGCGACACGGAGCTCCTGGCGGCCAAGATCCTCGGCGCCTGGGTGCCGGCGGTCGCGGTCGGAGTCGTCGGGTTCCTGCTCTACGGACTCACGATCAACACCTTCGGCTGGCCGGTGATGGGGCGGGTGTTCTTTCCCACCTGGACCTGGGTGGTGATCGGTGTCTGGGTGATGCCGGGGGTGGCGGGCCTGGGGCTGGGCGTGAGCGTGCTCATCTCGTCGAGGGTGGGCACGGTCCAGGAGGCGAGCCAGCTCGGCTCCATCGTGGTCCTGCCCCTGCTGATGGTGCTGCTGGCTCAGCTCGGGGGGCGTCTCCACCTCGGCGTGCCCCAGGCCCTGTGGCTCGGGGCGGGCCTCTGGGCAGCGACGGTCGCGCTGCTGCGCGTCGGCCGGCGGTGGTGCAGCCGGGAGGCCCTGCTGTTGCGCGGGACCTCGCCCGGGCGATCCGCAGACGCGGACCGATAGGATGGAGGAGCTCGCTGGTCGTCGACCAGGCGACGCAGCGTGCGGTCTGTGCGGGACGGCGATGAACCTGGCGAGTGAGCGCGGAGTCCACCTGGCCCTTCACGCCGTCGTGGCGAGCCGGTTCTCCGTCGGCCTCCACGCCCTCCGGGTGGACCCCTGATGGCGAGCTTCTCCTTCGGCTCCTACAGGCGGTGGGAGGTCGACGCTCCGCCGAGCTTCGGCCACGACGCCCCCCCCGCGTCGGTCCAGCGCCTCGCCAGCGCCCTCTGGGACGATCCGGACCTCCATCGGACGGACCCGGTGATCCTCGTGGTCGCCGACGAGACCGTCGTCCTGCTGGACGTGCGCTTCGAGATCGGGATCGACGCGACCTTCCGGCAGGATCCCGTCGTGCGTGCCCGGTGGGTCAGCCTGGCGGAGCCGGAGGCCCGCGCCGACGCCGCCTGCGCCGCCTGGCTCGCCTGGCTCGAGCGCGACGCCCTGTCGGGGAAGCTCTCCGACCAGGCCACGGCGGCATCGGCCGAGCGCGGCCGGAGCGAGCACCTGCCCCAGGCCCTGGACCTGGTGAGGCGCCTCGAAGGACCCCCCCAGCTCCTGCCGATCCCTCACGCCGGGGAGCCGGAGCGCCACCGGGCGGCGCTCGTAGCCCGCATCGCCTGGCGACTGGGCTCGGACCAGCTCCGCCCGGCGCTGGTCTGGCCGGCCCGGGGCATCGGCGACTGGCTGGAGAACGGCTTCCACGTCCTCGATGCCAGCGCGACCGCGGGCCTGGGACAGGATCCCGAGCTGGCCGAGCTGGCCTCCGGGCTGGAGGGGTCGCTGCTGGAGCTCGGGGCCGAGGCTGTTCGAAACGGTGGAGGCAGCCTCCTGGTCGGGCTGCAGCGCCAGCGGATCTTCCAGGACATCCTCCGGGCGACCTTTCCCGAGCCCGGCCTGACGGATCCCTCGGCGAGTCTCGACCTCGTGCGGGAGCTGTCGGAGTCCGAGCGGGGCGTGATGCTGCGTCGCCTGGCCCCCCGTGTGCGCGACCGGCTCGCCGCCCTCGGGACGCCCTGCACCATCCGGGGCCGGGAGGTCCGGGGTCCCCACGGCCGCGTGCGCTTCCGGAGCACCGACCTGGAGAGCTTCCGGGAGCTCCAGGGCCTGAAGCTCCCGGAGCCTGTGGCCGTGGCCTTCGCCTCGCAGCTGTTGCCGTCGGAGGCGATCCAGATCCTGCCCGGCTCCCTCGAGCACTGGCCCCTGCCGACCCTGGCGTGGCTGGCGAGCCGCCGTCCCGACGACTTCCTGTCCCGCTGGCGGCCCCTGCCGGACTCCGAGACGCGCACCGTCGTGGCCCGAGAGGTCGTGGCGATGTCCGCCGATCCGCGGGCGCTGCCCCTGGATCTGCGCTGGGTGGGGGATCCCGAGGGCTTCGAGGCGGACCACGGGGAGCGCCTGGCCGCCTGGTGCCGCTCCGTGCCCGCGGCGGACCTGTCGCCGATCCACCCTTCCGCCATCGACGACGACTGGTGGCTGGACCGGGCCGGGCACGTCGCCCGGAACCTCCCCGGCGGCGTGAGCATCGTGCTCGAGTGCCTGGACCGCACCCGCCAGCCCCTGGCGACCGAGCAGGCGGGTCCCGTCTGGGAGGCGGCCACGCCGCGGCAGCGCCCGGCGCTCCACCGCTTCGTCGCCGGGACCCTCGACACGCCCGAGGTGCTGCTGCGGACCCTCACCGCCTTCCTGCGGCCCGAGGAGTCGTCGCGCTGGGCGCCGTTGCTCCCCGAGCCCACCCCGGACCGCCTCCGCCAGGTCCTCGATCTCATCGGGTCGGGGAGCGAGGAGGCACCGATGGAGGAGCGGGAGCCGCGGGAGGCCTTCTGGCGCTACGTGGCCTACCGGGCGAGCCTGCGGGAGCGGTTCACGCCGCTGGTGGTCGGGGCTCTGCTGGCCGCCGTGCTGGAGCCCGAGTGGTGGGGGCTGCTGGCGGGGTGGCCCGAGAGCGCCGACCGGGGACCGGTGCTCTTCGATGTCTGGGTCCACGGCCCACCGAGCGCCCTCGCGGAGGTCGACCCGCCCGAGGACGCCGACATCCTCGCCTGGCAGCTCCTGCGCAGCGGAGCCCGACCCCAGCAGCAGGTCCATCCGGGCTGGGAGGACCTGGCGGGGGCGGCGGCCTGCTGGCGTGCGGGCTTCGACTGGTCCCGCCTCTTCGAGGCCGAGCTCCACGAGGCGCTCACCCGGCTGCTCGGCGAGCCCCAGGTGGCCGAGTGCGCCCGCAGCCATGGCTGGGACCAGGTGGCCGTCCGTGATCCGGGCGGGGGCTGGGCGGAGCGCCTCTGGGAGGCGGTCGTGACCCACTCGGAGTGGAGGGAGGCGCCCCAGCGCTTCCTGGATACGCTCCCGGAGCACCTGCAGCTCGAGCTGGTGCGTGTCTCCGGGGGTCGAGTTCGACCCACCTGGGCAGGTGCGGGCCGATGAAGACGAAGGGCCTGGGCGTCGCCGTCCTGAGCTTCCACGGGGGTCGCCTCGTGGGAGGCGGGCGGGTGTACCGGATGGTCACTCCCGGCGGTGCCTGTTTCTGGATCGCGGTCGCTCGCGGGCGCACTCCCGATCTCGACGGAGCCCTGGAGGATCCGACCGTCACCGGCATCGAGCGCACCCTCCGTCGCAACGAGCGCCTCCAGTGGTGTCGTGTCGATCCCGACGGCACCACCACCTGGCACCCGACCTCGAGCTCGAACCGCGTCGAGCTCAAGGACGGGACCGCAGTGGTCTGCTACGGGATCCGCGAGGCCCCCGGCTGGCTGCGGGACCTGGCCATCGAGGCGCGGGCCGAGATCGTGCTGCGCATGGCGGCGGCGAGCGGGCTCGACGTGGCGGCGGGGACCTTCACCGAGGAGACGCTGCTCGAGGCGCGGGTCCCTGTGGAGCGGCCCGCGGACAGCCTGCTCGACGTCAGCTCCCTGGTGAGCTGGGCCTCGGAGAACCGGCGCTCGGTCAGCCTGGCTGTGGTGGTGGGCGTGGTCCTGGCCGTGATCGGGTTCACCACGCTCGGATCGCCGACCGCGGGACTCCGCGGGCTGCCGATGATGGAGCAGGGCGTGGGACTGGAGGGCAGCGGGCTGCCTCCCCTGGAGCTGGACCCCTGTGCCGTGCTGCGGGAGTCCGGCCGGGTGGCGACGGCGACCTTCTGCCAACGGGTCGTGAGCGAGGGCCGGGTCGAGCCGGATCTCTGGTACCTCACGGGCACGACCTGCCGGGAGGTACGGGCGGACCTCCAGTCCCTGTCCGTCCGCGGGGACCGGCAGCGGCTCGAGGTGTTCCAGGCCTGGGCGCCCGTCCTGTCGGCGCTCTTCGGCAAGCTGCTGCTCGTCGACTACATGCCGCCGACCTGGGGAGTGGACGTCACCCAGGCCGACTCGCCCTTCCTCGGTCCGACCCGGCCCTTCGGGGACGACGCGGTCGACTTCACCGAGCGGTTCGCGGAGCAGCTCGCGAGCAGTCCCGCCTGGCGGGCACTCTGGCGGGACGTCTCGGCGGGACCTCCCGACGCCGTGGAGCTCCAGCGGGAGATCTTCGGCCGGTCTCGGGTGATCGCGGCGCACGGTGAGCTGAGCGAGGGCGCTCGACGCTGACCCCGTGAGGGCGACGGAGCGCTGTCCTTCGATCCGTGACAGAATCCCGCTCGTGGTGGCGCCCACATGGGGAGCAGGATGTTCCAGTCCGAGATCTCGGCCTTCCTGGAGGAGCATGAGCTCTCCGACGAGGCCCGGGCCGCGCTGGAGACCTTGCTGGAGTCCCTCGTCAGCCGGGCCACCACCGGGGCCGAGACCTTCTTCCTCGACGACGACGACGTCCAGGTCGTCGGACCCACCTCCAGCCCTGCCCAGCGCTACGAGGACCTGGAGGTCATCGGCGTGGGCGGCATGGCCCAGGTCCGCCGCGTGCGCGACAAGGAGCTCGACCGCTCGGTGGCGATGAAGATCATCAAGACCGAGCTGCTCGGCTCGCCGGGAGCCGTCGCCCGCTTCATGGCCGAGGCGCGGACCACGGCCATGCTCCAGCACCCGAGCATCGTGCCGGTCTACGACATCGGCCAGCTCCCTGACGGCCGCCTCTTCTTCACCATGAAGGAGGTCAAGGGACGCACCCTGGCCTCGGTGATCCGGGAGGTCCACGGGGTCTCCTCCGAGGGCTGGCGCAGCACGGCGAGTGGCTGGACCCTTCGCCGGCTGGTGGACGCCGTCCACAAGGTCTCCTCCGCCATGGCCGCCGCCCACAGCGGGTCCGTCGTCCACCGGGACCTGAAGCCCGACAACGTGATGGTGGGGGAGTACGGTGAGGTCCTGGTGGTGGACTGGGGGCTGGCCCGCAGGCTGGAGGGCGGGGGCAAGGCCGGCGCCCTGGTGGCAGGCACGCCGGCCTACATGCCACCGGAGCAGGCCCGAGGAGAGGACATCGAGCCGCGGTCGGACGTCTACTCGATCGGGGCGATCCTGTTCGAGGTCCTGGCGGGCTACCCGCCCTTCGAGGGCACCGACCACTCCGACGTGCTCGCCAAGGTGATCCAGGGCCCACCTCGGGAGCTGCCCCGAGGCCGTTCGCTACCGGAGGAGCTGGTGGGCATCTGCCGCCGGGCCATGGCCCGAGAGGCCCAGGATCGCTACGAGCACGCAGGCGAGATGGCCGCCGAGCTCACCGCCTGGCTCGACGGGGCGCGCAAGCGGGCCCTGGCGCTGGAGATCGTCGAGCGGGCGGCAGAGCTGGGCCCGGAGGTCGAGGAGCTGCGCGAGCAGGCGGCCTACATGCGGGAGGACGCCGCGGAGACCCTTGCCCTCATCGAGGCCTGGGAGGGGGAGGAGCAGAAGGCCCCGGGCTGGGAGCTGGAAGACCAGGCCGCACGCCTGGAGCGCACCGCCGCGGTCAAGGAGCTGGAGTCCACCCGGCTCTTCCACGCCGCCTTCACCCACTTCCCCGACCTGCCCGAGGCCCACGAGGCCCTCGCCGAGCGCTACCGACGCTCCCACCAGCGCTCGGAGGAGGCGCGGGAGCACGAGCGGGCGCTGGCGATGGAGCAGCTCCTGCGACAGCACGCCGAGGCGTTGCCCGAGACCCACCCCGCGCGGGTGGCTCACTTCGCCTATCTCCGGGGTCATGGTGCGCTGACGTTGGTGACCGACCCGCCCGGCGCAGACGTGCTCGTCCACCGCTACCAGCTCCACCACCGCCGGCTCGTCCCCGTCTTCGTGCGAAGGCTCGGCCCGACACCGGTGACGCGGGTGAGCCTGCCGATGGGCAGCTACCTGCTGCTGATCCGCCGCGAGGGCCACGCCGAGGTCCGCTATCCGGTGCTCCTCGGCCGGCAGGAGCACTGGGACGGGGTGGCCCCGGGCACCCGGGAGACCGCGGTGATCCGGCTGCCGGCCGACGGCGAGCTGGGCGTCCGCGACTGCTACGTGCCGGGGGGCTGGTTCCTCTGCGGCGGCGACGACGACGCCTCCGAGGCCCTGGCGCGGCGACGCCTGTGGTGTCCTCCGCTGGTCGTGCGACGCTTCCCCGTGACCGTGAAGAGCTACATCGCCTTCCTCAACGACCTGGTCCGCTCGGGCCGGACCGAGGAGGCCGAGCGCTGGGCCATCCGCGATCGCTCCCACAGCAAGGGCAAGGTCGGTGAGCCGATCCTCGCCCGCAACCCCAAGGGCCGCTACCACGTCAAGCCCGACGCCGATGGCTCGCTGTGGGGGCTCTCCTGGCCGGTGCTGATGGTCGATCGCCACAGCGCCGCCGCCTACTGCCGCTGGTACGCGGCCCGCAAGGAGCAGCCCTGGCGCCTGCCCTGGGAGCTGGAGTGGGAGAAGGCGGCCCGGGGTGTGGACGGGCGCTTCTACCCCTGGGGCGACGTGCTCGATCCGGCCTGGTGCCTGATGCGCGACAGCCACCAGGGGCGCCCCTCACCCTCACCGGTGGACTCCTGGTCCGTCGACGAGAGCGTCTACGGCGTCCGAGGCATGGGCGGAAACACCCGGGACTGGTGCGAGGACATCTTCGTCAAGGACCGGGACGACCTCTCCGGGCACGACGTGGCCCTGGCCACCATGTCCCGGGGACGGGCGGGCAAGGCGCGGCACGTCACCCGTGGAGGCCACTTCCTCGGGGGCCTGCGCCAGGCCCGGGTCGCCAGCCGCTTCGCGACATCGACCACCCTGCGCAGCAACCAGGTCGGCTTCCGGATGGTGCGGGCCTTCGAGTAGCAGGCGCCGGTCCCGATCAGAGGGTCTTGCCGCCGCGCTTCATCTTGGCCAGGGCGACCCGAGCCCGCTCTCCGTCGGGGTGCTGCTTGTCCTCGGCGGCCTTCTCGAAGGTCTCGATGGCTTCGTTGCGTCGGCCCGTGACCCGGTAGAGCACCCCCAGGGCGTAGGTCGCGGCGGTGTCGTCGGGCCTCATCTTGAGCGCCCGCTGGTAGGCCTCTTCGGCTTCGTCGACCTCGCCTCGCAGGAAGAGGTCCTGGCCCATGCGGAGCTGCTCGTCGGCGTCGTGGACGAGCTCCACGTTGACCAGGGCCCCCATGCCCAGGTTCACCAGGATCACCCGCAGCGGACCCGCCCACCAGAGCGACGCGGCTTCGCCGGCCAGGAACAGCGCCAGCGGGATGTCGGGCATCAGCGGCTTGCCCTTGTAGCTCAGGCGCACCTTGGAGTAGCGGTGCACGCTCGCCGTCTGTGCCAGCTTGCCGGCGACCTCGCGGATGCTCTCGTCGAGCTTGGCGGGGTCGAGGGTGAGGGCCAGCCTCTCGAGCAGGTCGTTCGGTTCACGGTCGGCCATGGGGTCTCCGGTGTCGCACACGACGCGGGGAGTGGCGGTGTCTCAGGTCTAACGTCTGGGGGGGACGGGGCGTTCCGTCGTCGCCCGGGCGCCCACCATCCCATCAGTGGTGGACTCCGATCTCTCGCCTGTCCGGCACGGCGGATGGGGTCCGTGGGAACATCGGCCCTCTTCCAGGGTGCGTCATGGCTCAGCCCCCCGAGTTCCAGCAGCGGCTCCGGTCCCAGCTCCAGCAGGCCCTGACCGAGCTCGCGACAGGGCTGGGGCCCGAGCTCACCCGGGCCTTCGAGGAGCTGCTGTCCCGGCGGGAGGCGGGGGGTAGCGACGTGTTCGCCCCGCTGGGACACCCGGTCCTGCTGCTGGCGCACTGGGTGGCGGCGGCCATGGAGGTGCCCCCCTCCCAGGCCATCCTGGACCGGATCGCCCTCGGTGCGGCCCATGGCTACCTCCACGTCAGCGTGCAGGACGCGCTCGTCGACGAGGGCCTCGGGGATCCGGCGGTCACGATGTTCCTCTCCGACCGGCTCCGGGAGCGCCACACCGGGCTCATGCGGTCCGCCGTGGGCCTCACGCCACGGTACTGGGAGCTGCACGAGCGGGTGTGGGCGGACTACGGCCGGGCGATGCTGCTCGAGCGACGCCTGCGCGCGCCAGAGGCCGACTATGGCCGCGCGGAGTTCGAGCGCGTGTTGGACCGCTCGATGCCGCTGCTGCTGCCGGGAGCGGCCGTCTTGAGCCTGGCGGACCGCTGGGACCTGCTGCCGGACCTGCGGGCCCTGGTGCGGGCGCTGGTGACCTCGGCCCAGCTCTGGGACGACCTGGTGGACCTGGACGTGGACCTGGAGGCGGGCAACCACACCTGGCTGCTCCGTCGCCTCGGCGGTCTCGAGGGGTCCGATGCCATGTGGCGCGGCCTGATCCAGGGGTGCGGCCTCGACGACGTGTGCGACGAGATCGCTGCGGAGCTCGAGACGGCGCGTCGCCAGGCGGCGGTCCTGGGCCTGGAGATCGACGTCTTCCTCGAGGCGCGCTCGGCCGCGGTGGAGGACCACCGAGAGAGGGCCTGGACGGTCTGCTTTGCCCGGCTCGCTGGTGATGGGAGCGGGTCTTCAGTATGCTCGCCGCAGGAGGTCTCCAATGGCTGACAAGAAGGCACGCAACCTGAAGCTCCCGCCCGAGGTGGTGGGCAGGGCGATCACGGACAAGTTGTTCCGCAAGAAGCTCCTGAAGAACCCGCGCGGCGTGCTCAAGGACGACTACCCGGCGCTCGCCGACGACGACGACCTGATCCGCGCGCTCGAGTGAAGCGAACGATGATCTCGCCGAGCTGCTGATCGAGGCGCTCGGGAAGAACACCTACTCCCCGGCGCCCTACTGGATCTGACCGGCCCCCACGCCGTCGACGTCCTCGTGGCCTCCCCCGAGGCCACGACGGTCAGGGAGACCTTGCTCGCGGCGGAGCTTCGGGGCGAGATCGGCACCAATCGCATCCGGCTGGCCCTGGCCAGTCTGTTCGTGCTGATGCTGCTCACGGCGGGCGGAGCGAACACGCCCGCCGCCAACCGGATCATGCTGATCACCGTGGCCCCCTGGGTCGGCTACGCGGTGTGGCACCACGTCTACACGCGTCGACTGGCACGACCCCACGGCCGCTGGCTGCCCTACCTGAGCTGCACCGTCGACCTCGTCGTGGTCGCGGCGAGCTACCTG
>CAZCVP010000023.1:23816-54019 GCA_964501915.1 uncultured Enterobacterales bacterium | reverse complement strand
CGCGGTTCGCCAGGACTGGTCGCTGGAGGCGACCTGCCACAACATCCTGAAGGTCCTCCGGTCCGGCTGGACCTGGGAACCGACCGCGACCTGAAGCCGACCGCGCAACGGCTTGCCAATCGTGCCGAGGTCATCTACTGCGCCGACTCGGGACTCCACCCGCCGTGCTCGCCGCCAAAGGCCCCCATGTCCGCGCGCGTCCCGTCCGGATCGAGGACCTGCGGCGGCCCCTGGTCGACGCCGGGGCTTCCCGGTGCGAGGCGCCAGTCGCCGGCCGCGGCGTCCAGGAAGATCGGCTCCTCGTAGACCAGGCCCTCCCCCTCGGGAAAGTCCGGCGCCCCCTCCAGGACCCAGGGCACGTGGGGCCACAGCAGGTTGTAGGTGTTGTCGAAGGCGCCTTCGAGGATCGGCTCCAGGAAGCGGATCGCGTGGGTGGCGTCGGTCCGGAGCACCAGCACGTTGCCCGTCAGGTCGGCCTCGGGCTCGTAGTACCACTCGGCCGCCGGCCCGAGATCGGCCTCGTTCTCGTAGAAGGTGTTGAAGCGGACCACGCCCTTGCAGTTGGTGCAGGTCAGGCCGCCACCCCCCTGGGCCGCTTCGTTGCCCAGGATGAGGTTGTTGGTGACCGTCGCGTAGCCGTGGCGCAGGTAGATGCCGCCGCCGATGTTGGCCCGGTTGCCGATGACCACGTTGTGCAGGATGAGGGGGTCGGCGTTCTCGACGAAGATCCCGCCGCCGTGGTCCTCGGTGCCCTTGCCGTTGGTGATGGTGAAGCCTTCGAGGATCGCCGTGCTCGGCTCCTGGGCCCGCAGGGAGACCACCGACCCGTCGTCGCCGCCGTCGAGCACGGTGGCCGCGGCGCCGTGGGTCGAGCGCACGCGGATGGCCTTGCCGTGGAAGTCGATGTTCTCGTAGTGGGTGCCCGGGGCCACCAGCACCGTGTCGCCGTCCGTGGCGTCGACGATCGCGTCCTGGATGGTGGCGTAGGCGCGGTCCTTGTGCTGGAGCGCCGCCGCCCACTCCCCGGGGGGCCAGCCGGTGTCGATCACCTCGCTGGGGTCGCCGGTGTCGCGGGGCGGGTCGGAGTCGGTGGAGGTCGACGGGTCGACGTCGGCGCAGCCGGGCTGGCCCGGGGGCGGGGGGACGCACTCGGTGGTGTGGACCACTTCGCAGGCTGTCAGCAGCAGGAGCGCGATCGCCACGACTCCTGGATGACGATCGGGCGATGAGGATTCGCCCCGTCCTCAGGACGACAGCGAACTCCGCAGCCTCGACCACCGCGCGAGGTGCACGATCGCCGGCACGAAGCCCAGCGCGGCGACGGCGTAGATCACGAGGGGGTGCTGCACGGGCGTCGGCAGCAGCGGCAGCGAGAGCAGGGCGACCGCGAGCAGCGCGGCCAGCGGGAGGCTCCACAGGAGGTTCCGGGTCACATTGGCCAGGGCGACGATGTCCTCGCGAGCCTTGCTGCGCCCGGCGAGAGGGACCCGGCCCTTGGGGGTGTTCTGGTATCGGTAGATCCCGGAGGGCATGTCTCTGTCGATGCGTTCCATGTCTCTCTCCTCCCTATCGGACACGCGATGCAGCGCTTGGAGGAAGGTTTCGACCTTGCTTTGTGGACTTCGACTCCTTCGAAGCCCCTGTCGAGTCGTGTGTGGCGCATGCTCCTGGGCTTGCACTGTTACCAATTGAAGGCCGTTTCGCGATCGGTCAACCCCTCACGGCCCCGGTGTCCTCCTTGAACGAGCGCCTCTACGCGGATCTCGCGCCCTGGTGGCCCGCCCTGTCACCCCCCGAGGAGTACGTCGAAGAGGCGGCCTATGCGCTCGACCTGCTGGCCGACGCGGCCGGTGGGTCGATCACGAGCCTCCTGGAGCTGGGCAGCGGCGGTGGGCACCTGGCGTCGTGGCTCGGGCCGGAGCTCGAGGTGGTCCTGGTCGACCGCTCCGAGGCGATGCTCACCGTGAGCCGCCAGCACAACCCGGACCGGGAGCACGTGCAGGCCGACCTGCGCAGCGTGCGCCTGGAGCGGCGCTTCGACGCCGTCCTGCTGCACGACGCGGTGATGTACCTCACCTCCGAGGCGGACCTGCGGGCGGCCTTGACCACGATCGTGGCCCACCTGCGACCCGGAGGGGCGGCCCTGGTGATCCCCGACCTGGTGGCCGAGGACTACGAGGACCGCGCCCTGGCCTCTGGCGGCGAGTGGGAGGGGCGCTCGGCCCGGCTCCTGGAGTGGTGCCACTCCCGGTCCGGCACGACCTTCGAGGTCGACTACGCCTTCCTGCTGAAGGACCGGGACGGCAGCGTGCGCTGCGAGCACGACCGCCACGTCTGCGGGCTCTTCGATCGGCCCACCTGGTGGCGCCTCATCGACGAGGTCGGACTTGACCTCGTCGTGCCGAAGCGGGCGCCACCCTTCGAGGTCTTCGGGGAGGTGCTGCTGGCTCGCCGGCGGTGAGGGGCTGCGGTGTGGTGGTCACAGTCCCCCGAACAAGACGTAGCCGTCGGCGGCCTCCACGCCGCCGACGAAGAGCTCGTCGAACCCGTCGCCGTCCAGGTCGCCGATCCCGAAGACCCGGTCCCCGATCCCACTGCTGCTCGTCTCCGGGTGGGACATCGGCGAGTGGAGGATGGCGTCGGCGTCCGGGTAGGCGTCGTAGCTCCCCGAGAGCGCGCCGTAGAAGAGGTAGACCGCGCCCGTTCGGGGGGCGTAGGCCTGGGACTCCGTCGCGCCGGCCGCGAGATCGGCGCAGCCGTCCCCGTCGAGGTCCTGGTCGATGGAGACGGAGATGCCCAGCCGGGCCCGCTCCTCCCAGGTCGCCACGACCGCGCCGGGGGTGTCGATCGACCACTGCTCGCCTGGGGGGCCATAGAAGAGGTAGACGGCGCCACCGCGGGTCCCCACGTCGGCCGTGTGAGCCCCTGCGGCGACGTCCGGGTGTCCGTCGCCGTCGAGGTCGCCGCCGACCGAGACCGACCCGCCGAGCTGTCCGTCGTCGTCGAGGCCCTCCACCACGACGTCCGCGGCGTCCTCGGACACCACGCCGGCCGGGGGACCCTCGTAGACGTAGACGCGGCCCGCCCAGTACCTCCCGCCCTTCGGCTGCCCGATCACCAGCTCGGACACGCCGTCCCCGTCGAGGTCGACGGAGGCCGACACCGAGCTGCCGAGGCCCTGTCTCTCCTCCTCCGGCTCGTAGATGATCGCGGCGGCGGAGTCAGGGCCGATCGACCCGGTGATCGGGCCCAGGTGGAGGTAGATGGCGTGACCGTCCGGGTTGGGTGCGTCGCCGGGGGCGTCGTCGGCGAGGGCGAGGTCGAGGGTCCCGTCCCCGTCGAGGTCGCCCAGGTCCATGGCCCAGCCCGCGTGACGGCCCACGCCGGTCACGGACGCCTTGGCGTCGGCCACGGTCCCGGTGCCTCCGGGGGGCAGCTCGAAGAGGTGGACGGCACCGACGGTCCCCTCCAGGCCGATGTCCGAGACGACCAGCTCCGGCACTCCATCTCCAGAGAGATCTCCCCAGCGGGCCTGGGCACCGAGCGCGTCCTCCGGATCAGCGCCGGAGACCCTGGCGGTCCAGGCGCCTTCGTCGAGCTCGACCTCTCCCACGAGGGGGCCGGCCAGGGCCCAGGCCGCTCCCGGGAACTCCGTGCCGTCGGGGTCGGTGCTCCAGAGGTAGCTCCAGAGCAGGAGGTCGCCGCAGCCGTCCTGGTCGAGGTCCGCGGCCGCCGCGCCGTGCAGCGTGGCCCCGGCTTCGATGGTGAGCGCGGCCTCCTCGGCCGAGAGCACACCTCGCGGTGCCGGCGTCGGGGTCCGGGGGATGCGGAGCGCCTCCCAGCAGGGGCGGAGCCGGACGGAAGAGGTGTGGGAGCGGTCCTGCTGGTCGCCGTCGCAGGCGAGCAGCCACGTGGTGGCGAGCAGGGTCAGGGGACCCGGGGGCGCTCGTCGGTGAGGGGGGCTCGACGGCACGGAGGTCAGGGGCCGCCGTAGAAGATGTAGGCGGTGTCGTCCCAGAAACCGCTCACGAGGAGCTCGTCGTGGCCGTCGCCGTCGAGGTCGCCGACTCCGCTGACCAACGCGCCAAGGCCTTAGGTCGCGAGCTCGGAGGCCTCCGGGTCGTGGGCGAAGATCACCGCGTCGGCGTCCGGGTGGACCATGACCACACCGGACAGCGCCTCGTAGAAGAGGAAGACCGCGCCGGGCTCGGGGGAGTAGGCCAGCGAGTGGGACGCCCCCACGACGATGTCGGCGCGGCCGTCCCCGTCGAGGTCGGCGTCCATGGAGACGGAGTCGCCCATCTCGGCGAACTCCTCGTAGGTGGCGATGGTCGCCCCCGGGGTCTCGGTGGACCAGGTCTCGTCCGGGGGCCCGTAGAAGAGGTAGATCTTGCCGCCATGGCTGCCTGTGGTCTCGTGAGGCGCGGAGACCAACAGCTCGGGGTGACCGTCGCCGTCGACGTCGCCCCCCGCAGAGAGTGAGAATCCCAGGTGGGAGAACGGCCGCTCGCCGAAGAGGGTCAGCTCGGCCGCCTCCTCGGAGACCAGCCCGGTGATGGAGCCGTCGAAGATGTGGGCGCGGCCAGACTCGTCCATGTGGGGCGTGTCCCACTGGCCCATGACCAGCTCGGTCGCACCGTCTCCATCCAGGTCTACGGAGGCGTGCAGCGAGGCACCCAGGTGTCCCGAGTAGAAGTCACCCTCTGACTGGTAGATGGTGGCCTCGGCGTCGGCAAGGTCTCCCGAGGCCGTGATCGGGCCCCTGTGGAGGTAGACGGCCACGCCGTCCGGGTTCGGCATCGTGTCCGTTGCGTTGTCCAAGACGGCGAGGTCGAGGTGGCCATCGCCGTCCGTGTCGCCGAGGTCGAGGTAGGTCCCCGTCAGGGCACCTGTGCCGGTGAGCACCGCCCAGGCATCGGAGCTGCCCACGGTACTGGACTCCCACAGGTCGATGATGCGAACCGCACCGAGCGTGCGAGGTGGACCGCCTCGCGCACCCGTGACTACCTCGGAGGTGCCGTCACCGTCGACATCCCCCCAACGCACCGCCGCACCGAAGGCCTCCTCTGCCGCCGCGCGCCGGCCGTCGGTCTCGTAGTAGTTGCGCGTGTCGACCTCGTTGAACAGCTCCACGGCCTCCAGGATATCCGAGAGCGGCACCGGCAGCAGGCCGTTCACCCGGCTCAGCAGGGTGCCCACGTGCCGAGCGTACTCGGCGACGAACGACCGCTTGTAGCTCGACGAGACGTCCAGGTGCTGCTCGTGGAAGTCACAGGCGGCGCCCGCGACCGTGCCGTCGGTGGGGAAGGGGTGGCCGTCGAGCGTTGCGCCCCGGTGGTCGTCCTTCCAGTCGAGCTTCAGGATCTGGGCCAGGGTCCCGTCGACATCCAGGTCCGGTGGGGCCAGGGCCGAGGCCGGGTCCCCCCCATCCCGGCAGAGCTCCCACGCGCTGCCCGCCGCGTAGGCCGAGGTCTGGCTGGAGCCGCCACCGTAGGTCAACAAGGTCAGGATCACCTTCAGCCCGGCGTCGTGGGCGTCGGTGAGCATCGCCGCGAACAGGTCGGCGTTGTAGGCCCCACGCAGGGCGTTGGGGCGGTCGTGGACCAGGTCCGCCAGGCTCGGTGTGGAGCCACTCGCGGGCACCGACGCGCCGAGCAGCAGCTCCTCGTTCGACGAGATCGAGCCACGGGGGGCGAGCGAGGACCACAACAGGTCCAGGCCGCCGATGTGACGCACGACGCGGGCTCCGAGGTTGCTGCCCGAGTCCTCGAGCGGGTCGCCGTCGTTCCCGTACTGGACCTGGGGACCTGCTGGCCCTCCAGCTCGGGCCTGCGCCGGGGCACCGAAGTCTCGAAGATCAGCAGGGTCAGGCGTGCGTTGGCGGTCCTCCGGTGCCCGAGCACCTGGAGCCGGTGGCTCTTGGGCTGGCCGAGCACGTCGCAGAGATCCAGGCGGTGGTGGTAGGCCCGGATGCCACCACCGGGACCGGAGAAGTAGGTGTCGCGTCCGTAGACCTCGAAGAGGCGCTTCATGCGGCGCTCCTTTCGCTCGGACCGAGCCCGCGTGGGTTGGAGGTGGGAACTGTACCCCCCCCCCGCGCCACCTGTCAACTGACGCAGATCACCATCGATCTCCTTCTTCGGTCAGGGGGTCTGCCCCTGTGGAGGGCGAGGCGCCGGAACGGTCAGCCGTCCGCGTGCAGGATGATCTGGGCGCAGGCCGTGGCGTCCGACAGCGCGTCGTGGTGGTCGAGGGGGATGTCCAGGTACCGGCAGACGTCGGGCAGGCGGGTCGGCCGGAGGTCCCAGGCCCCCCGGGCGACCTTCACCGTGTCGATCCACTCCACCTCCGGTTCCGGCAGGTCCGAGCCCCTGCAGCAGGCGCGGAGCACGGAGCGGTCGAAGGGTGCGTTGTGGGCGGCCAGGAAGGCGACGCCGTCCAGCAGGCCCTCCAGGTCGGGCCACACGTCGGCGAAGGGGGGCTCGTGGCGCACGTCGTTCCAGGTGATGCCGTGGATCCCGGTGTGCAGGAAGGTGCGGGAGGGCGGGCGGATGAGCCGGTGCTCCGCAGCGACCACCGCCCGTCCTTCGACGCGGACCAGAGCCACGGCGCAGGCGCTGTCCCGAGCGTTGTTCGCCGTCTCGAAGTCGATGGCTGCGAAGGGGCGGGGGCGCATGGGTTGCTGCCTGGGGTGACCGGTCGGTGTCTCCCTAACCCCGACTCGGTCCGCTCGCTCCGGCTGGGGACTACTTCGCGGTCACGCCCCGACGACGCCGCGGCCACGAGAACTCCAGCGCCCGCCAGGACCCGCTGCGCAGGTCGTCGAGCAGCGCATAGAGGAAGGGCAGCACGAAGAGCGTCAGGACCGTGGCCGTGGCCAGCCCGCCGGCCACCACCCGGCCCAGCGGCGCGTAGGGGATGCCGATGAAGGTGCGGTCGCCGAGCGCCATCGGCAGCAGGCCGCAGATGGTGGTCAGCGCCGTCATCAGGATCGGCCGCAGCCGGCGGGTCCCGGCCGTGAGCAGGGCCTCGGTCCGGTCCACCCCTTCTCGTCGAAGCTGGGTGACGAGGTCCAGCAGCACGATGCCGTTGTTCACCACCACCCCGATGAGGATCACCAGCCCGACCCCGGCCATCAGGTCGACGCTGGTGCCGGTGAAGTACAGCGTCCACCAGACGCCGAGCAGGGCCATCGGGATGGTCGTCAGGATCGCCAGGGGCAGCAGGAAGGACTCCAGCAGCACCCCCATGATCAGGAACACCAGGACCACCGACAGGGCGAGGGCCTGCTTCTGGGCCGAGTCGTCCTCGGCCTGCTGCATCGCCTCCCGGCCCTGGCTCCAGCCGTAGCCCCGGGGGAAGGACAGGCCTGCGAGGGCGTCGTCGACGGCGGTCCAGGCGGTCTCCATCTCGGCGCCCGGGGTCAGCTCCAGGTTGAGCGTCATGCCCGTCTTGCGGTCGGTGCGCTCGATGTTGCCGAAGCCCTTGGCCACCTCCTGGCGGGTCAGGGCGCGGATGGGCACGGCTTCGCGGGTCACGCCGCTCCACAGGGGGAAGTCCAGCAGGCGGTCGAAGTCGGCCCGGTCCTCGAGCCGGAAGCGGGCGTAGACCTCGACCTCCCGGGAACCCTCGTAGTACTCGGGGAGCTGCCGGCCCCGCATCGCGAAGGCGAGGGTCTGGCCCACAGCGGCCGCGGAGAGGCCGTAGCGGGTGGCGGCCTCGCGATCGACGTGCAGGCGTAGCTCGGCGTTGCCGGAGGACTCCAGGGTGTGCTCGGCGTTGAGGAACACCGGCTGCTGCCGCAGGCGGTCGAGCATGTCCTCCGCCAGCGCGAGCAGGGTCTCCGACTCGCGCCCCTCGACGTGCAGCGAGATGTTGGTGTTGCGCTGGCCCATGCCGGCACGCCCCCAGCCCAGCCAGGTCCGCACCCCGGCCCGCTCGGGGATCAGGCCCTCGACCGTCTCCACGATCTCGTCCCGATCCGGTGCCTCGGCGTCCTCGTCCAGGCGCACGTTGACGAAGCCCCGCGTGCTGCTGGAGCTGATCCGGGCCCGGTGGACCTTCACCCCCCAGGCCTCGCGGTGCTCCTCGACCATGTCCTCGATCGCGCCGACTGTGTCCACGCGCTCGTAGTAGGTGAAGCTCGACGGCACCTCGAAGGAGATCGTGAAGTCGTTGAAGTTGGTGTCGGCCTCCTCGGAGCAGGACACCACGTTGCCCGGGATCAGCAGCGTCACGGCGATGGTGAAGCTGATCCCGAGGAAGGTGTCCAGCGGCCTGCGCAGGACCCGCTCCAGCCACCGCCGGTAGTGGACGGCGAGCCACTGGATGACCTTGGGGTCCTCGGCCACCGAGCGCTCGGGCAAGAGCAGCGTGCCCAGGGGCGTGAACACCAGGGCCGCCAGCAGGCTCGCGCCCAGGGCGAAGACCACCGGGAAGCCCATCGCCCCGAAGAAGAACGAGAACATGGCGTCCTCGCTCATCAGGATGACGGGCAGGAAGACCACCATGGTGGTGAGGGTGGACAGGGTGATGGCGAGGTTGACCTCGCCGGTCCCCCAGACGGCGCCGTCCCGCCGCGATGCCCCCTCCTGGCGTCTGCGGTAGATGGTCTCCACCACCACGATGGCGTTGTCCACCACCATGCCGACGGCGATCATCAGGCCCAGCAGCGAGAGCAGGTTCAGGGTCCCGCCCGTGTAGTAGATGGTCGTGACCGTGAGCAGCAGCGAGAAGGGGATGCAGGCGGCGATGAGCACCGTCATCCGCACCTCCCGCAGGAAGAGGAACAGGATCACCACGGCGAACACGCCGCCCTGCAGGGCGGTGATGACCAGGTTCTCGATGCTGTCGACGATGAGCTGGCCCTGGTCGAACAGGTAGGCCGTCTTCATCATGCCGGTGCGGGGGTCCAGCGCCAGCTCGTCGAAGGCCCCGCGGACCTGCTCGGCCACGGCGACCGTGTTGGCCGAGGACTCCTTGTAGACCCCGACGAAGACGCCGTCCTTGCCGTCGATGTGGTTGATGGAGGTCGACAGCTCCTTGCGGAAGCCCACCTGGGCCACGTCGGCCAGGCGCACCCCCTCGGCGACCCGGGTGTCGCGCAGGTCATCGACGTCCTCGTAGCGGCCCAGTGACCTCACGTAGAAGCGCTGTCCCCGCTCGGTGATGCGTCCCGAGGCGAGCTGGAAGTTGTCCCCCTGGAGCTTCGGCATCAGCTCGTAGAGGTTGACCCCGTGGGCGGAGAGCGCGTCGCGATCGAAGTCGATGAACAGGCGCTTGGGGTCGGTGCCCCACACCTCCACCTTGCCCACCCCCTCGACCCGCTCCAGGCGCTTCTGGACCACCGTGGTCATCAGGACGTGGGGGTCCTCGATGTGCTCCGGCAGCGAGATGCCGACCCATTGGATGGGCTCGTCGTCGGGGTTGAAGCGGTAGACGCCATACCAGTCCACGTCGTCGGGCATCTCGGCCCGGGCCCGCTCCAGGCGATCCACGACGGTGTTGTAGGCCTCGTCGAGGTCGACGGACTGGTAGAACTCGAGGCCGAAGTTGGCGTAGTTCTCCGAGGCCCGGGAGTTCATCTCCTTGACCCCGGACATCGTGGCGAGCTGCTCCTCGATGGGCTGGACGACGGAGCGCTCGGTCTCCAGGGGTGTCGAGCCGTAGTAGGGCACCCAGATCCAGATGTAGGGGGCCGTGAAGCCCGAGGGCATCATCTGCAGCGGGATCGAGCGCACCGCCAGGGCCCCCAGCACGCAGATCGCCACGAACAGCATGCCGATGGTGACCGGTCGGCGGACCGCCAGCGCCGGGAGGGCCTCGCGGAGGTTCATGGACCCTCGGCGGTGGTCTCGAGGAAGGGGAGGAACTCCTGGACCCGCGCGATGTGGGGCGTCATCCGCTCCCAGAGCGCGATCACGTCCGGGTCCTCGGGGTCGTAGAGGTCGACCAGCTCCTGGGGGTCCTCGTCGGATCGGTAGTAGGACCGCTCGCCGCTCACGAAGGCGTAGAGCAGGCGCCCGCCGTCCTGCTCGACCATCAGGCGGGCTTCGTCCTCCTGGCCCTTGTAGCGGAAGGCGACCCGTTCCCGGTCGTCGGAGGCCAGGCCGACCGGGGTGCCGCTGTGGTGGGGGGCGGTCTGCCAACCCAGGGCGCAGGTGAGGGTGGGCAGCAGGTCGGCCTGGGTGGTGGGACCGCTCCAGGTCCCCGGCTCCAGGCCGGGGGCGACGAAGGCCACCGCCAGGTCGACCTCCTCGCGGTTCATGCTCATGTCGTGCATGAAGCGGCCGTGCTCCCAGAACTGCTCGCCGTGGTCGGACCACAAGACCACCAGGGTGTCGTCGAGCACGCCCCGCTCCTGGAGGCCATCCCAGAGCCGGCCCACCTCGTGGTCCATGTAGGTGACCTCGGCGTCGTAGGCGGCGCGGGTCCAGGCCAGCACGTCGGCCTGCAGCTCGGGATCGAGCTCGTCGTAGGCGCCGTGGAGCTGCCAGATCTCCTCTTCGTCCGTCACGTCGAAGGGGATCGGGTCCAGCCCCTCCAGCGCTCCGAGGTACTCCTCGGGGGCGTCGAAGGGGGAGTGGGGGTCGAAGAGCTGGACGTGGCCCCACCAGGGACGGTCGAGCTGCTCGTCGAGGAGCTGGAGGGTGAGATCCACCATGCGCGCGGCGGGGGCGTCGTCCTCGTAGACGTAGGGGTCGAAGCCGGGCTCCAGGCCTGCGGCCACGGCCTCGGGTCCGGTCAGCCAGTGGTGGATGGGCTCGTTGGCGTTCACCAGCCAGCTCTGGACACCCCGCTCCGCCAGGGCGCTGGGGAACCAGGCCATCTCGTCGGTGTAGCGCGGGGCGTCGGGGTTGACCGAGATCGGCTCCACACCGAGCTCCAGCGGTGTCTGGCCGGCCCAGAGCGCGATGATCGCCGGCAGGGTCCAGTTGCTGCAGCTCCGGTGGTCGTCCAGGACCAGCGCCAGCTCGAAGAGCTCGTCGAGCACGGGGGTGAGGCCGTCACCGCCGTGCCGGCGGAGCACGTCCTTGCGCATCGTGTCGAAGGTCAACACCAGGACGTTCTCCACGGGACCCTGGGACAGGTCGATGAGCGGTGCCGGTCCGGGGCGATCCGGCTCCACGTCGCCGCCACGGCAGGCGGTCATCAGCAGGGCTGGCCAGAGGGTCCACATGGGTTGCTGCATGATACGGATCGGACGGAGGGCCTGATGGATCGCATCTTGATTCGCTACTGCATCCCCTGAAACTACAAGCCTCGTGCCGCCCGGGTGGCGGCCTACATCACCGAGCAGCTCGACATCGCCGTCGCCATCACTCCCGGCAACCGCGGCGAGTTCACCGTGTGGGTGGACGGCGAAGTGGTCGCGGAGAAGACCACCGCGGACTTCCCCACCGAGGACCAGTGCCTGGCGGCCGTGAGAGACGCCCTGACCTCTTCGTAGACCGGACCCCCCGAGACCGGCGTTAGGCTCCCGGTTCATGACTCCCCTCCTGCTCTTCGCGGCGCTCGGCTGCAGCGGCGACGACCCGGACCCCGAGGAGACCGGGACTTCGTCTGCGCTGGACAGCGGCGCGGCCGACACCCAGGTCGACTCCGCCGACACCCTGCCCGACTCCGGGGACACGGCCGAGACGGCCACGGAGACCGGCGACACGGGCACCGTCTGGGTCGATCCGGGCACCCTGGGGGTGTCGCCGCTGGAGCTGGTGGTCGACCCGGGGGCTTCGTGGACCCTGCGGGCGGTCCACACCCTCGACGGTCGGCGCCAGGACGTGGCGGTCGCCTGGTCCAGCTCCGACGAGGCGGTCGTGGGGGTCTCGGCCGAAGGGGTGGCCACGGCGATCGGGGCTGGGGAGGCCACGCTCAGCGCGTCGTATGAGACCCTCAGCGCGACCTCCGCCGTCACCGTCCAGGCCAGCCCGACCCTGCGGGTGCAGCTCGTGCAGGCCGAGGACGGAGCCCCGCTGACAGCCGGCAGCGTGCTCTGCAACGGAGTCACCGTGGCGGTGGACGGCACGACCGGGGTGGCGGTCTTCGACGAGGTGCCGGCAGGCGAGACCCTCTGGCTCACCGGCTGGGCGGAGGACGCGTCGCGCATTCCCGGCACCCTGATGGAGGTCGCGGGGCGCGACGTGGTGCTGCCCCTGCGCACCCGCGACCAGCACAAGCCCGACAGCGACATCGACGGCACCTTCGACTTCGGCGCCCTGCCACCGCTGAGCGACGACGAGAAGGCCGCTGGCTACGTGATCATGGGCATCGCCAGCGCCACCCTGCGCTGGGGTCCGCTGTTCTGGCGGGCCGACGAGGTCCTGGCACCCAACCGCGACGTCACGCTGTACGGCTTCGACGTGCGCGTGCCCGGCAACCTGGCGGTGCTCGACGAGGTCGAGGACTGGACCACGCCGTCGTGGTCGGGCGACGTGGGGGTCTGGAGCCTCGCCGGCCCCGTGCCGCTGGCCGACGCCGTCCTCGGGCTGGCGGACCTCTCCAGCGCGCTGGACTTCCTGCTGGAGAACGTGGACGGCTTCCTGTTCGGCTACGAGGGGGCCCTGGTGGTGCCCGAGGACGCCGCCCTGGAGATGGAGGTGCGCCCGACGACGTCGCTGTCCGAGGTCGTCGAGGTGGAGTTCCCCGCCTGGCCGGAGCCCTTCACCGAGGCCGATGCCGCGATGATCGTGATCACCGACGGCGACGGGCCCGAGGGTCCGGCGGTGGTCGGCTTCGGGCGGGGCTTCACGGGCACGGCCCACAGCACCCGCGTGCCCGGCTCCTTCTACGGCTGGGACGGCAGCACCAGCCAGGCCGTGGGCTACCTGGAGGTCGGCGGGGTGGGGACCCTGGGGGCCAAGGTGCTCAGCGCGGCACCGATCGTCGACGGGGTGGCCGTCTTGCCGGACTTCCTCGACGCGCCGAGCCTTCCCGCCTGGGACGGGGAGCTGCTCCAGGCCGAGGTCTCGGTCGACCCCGACGCCCACATCGTGCACCTCTACGTGCGGACCAAGAAGAAGGACGAGCGGGACTACTACTTCCCGCCGACCACCGGGGTCATCACCCTGCCGTCGGAGGGCCCGGACTTCGACTGGGCCAAGGTCAGCCTGGAGCTGGCCGAGGTCCAGACCGCCAGCGGGACCTACGAGTCGATGCTCCAGGACGGCCGCTACCGCCGCCACGATCTGCAGGAGGTGGGGAGGGCGACGGGGTTCGTGACGGAGAAGATGTACTGACGAAGCTCCTCCTCAAACCGTCAAGATCGCGCTCCGGGCGGCACCGGTCAGGGTGAGCGGCCCCCAGAGCCGCGTACGCACGGGATGGCACGCCATCGGCGGCGCCCGCGGCCCCCGACGCCCGGCCGGGCGCGGCGTGCTGGGCGGCAGACGGCCGAGAGCGCACTGGGGCGCGGTCCACGCCTCGGCTCCATGATTCACGTCATGTTGCGGGGGGGGGCGCGGAGTGGATAGCCCAAGTGGAAACCGGCCTGCAACCAGCAGTTCCGCATGGGCACGTTCATCCTCCAGAACCTCACCGCGGTCAGCGCCAACATCGCCCAGGCCGCCCAGGATGCGGTGGATGTCAGCGCCTTCGGTCGGCTCACCATCCAGGTCCAGAAGCCCCAGCTCGCCCAGGACGGCGTCCTCACGCTCCAGCAAGCCCTCACCCGGGACGACGACGCCTTCGAGGACACCACGGTCACCTTCGACCTCTCCACCGCGACGGGTACCACGCCCGAGACCAAGGTCCTGGTCGATCCGCCGCCCTTCATTCGGTGGAAGACCACCTCGATGAACGGCACGGCGAAGTTCATGGCTGGCGGCATCGGCCGGCCCAACTGAGCCTCTCCGACGCCGTGGGGAGCCCCATCACGAGACGGGCGCCTCGGTGTCGGACCTCTTCCCCACCAGCTCCTGGTCGAGCGCCGGTACGGTCTCGGTGTCCTGGGAGTCTGGGGCGGCGCCCCAGGCCCGGGACCTCGTGCGCCGCATCGGCGGCGCCCTGGCCTCCGGGGCCGAGGTCGCCGGCTGGCACGCCTGGATGGACATGCAGACCGGCTCCTTCGCCGGCACGGGGCTCCGGGACGACTCGGGCCCCGACGGGACCGACCCGGCCGTGGTCGACGTGGCCGACTCCACCCAGCTCTGGTCCTGGTTCGTCTACCGGCGCCTCTCGGAGATCCTGGGGGGAGGCCGCCTGCGCTACGGTCACCTGCTGCTGCCCGAGGCGAAGGACCGCGGGCAGCTCTCGGCGCTGCTGGAGGCCGGGGGCCCGGCCAGCCGCCTGGTCGTGTTCGAGTACTTCCTGACCGGTCCCCCCAGGCGCGCCTACCTGGTCCTGGTGGACCCTTCGGCTGGTCTGCTGGCGTCGGGCCGCCGCGTCGCGGTGCACTACGGGCTCCGGCACGGGAGCGCTGGCACCGTGGTCGAGATCCCGCTTCGTCCCGCGCAGGCGCCCCGGAGCTGGTCGGACGTCAAGACGCACCCCAGCGCCCTGCCCTACCAGGAGGCCCCGTTCCCCCTCACGATCCGCAAGTCGGTCCCCCGGGTCGAGGTGCTCGACGCCACGGACTGGCCGCTGCTGCTGGTGTCGAGGGAGCGGCTGAGGTTCCACGTGGGACTCTCTTGAGGTCGCTCGCAGCCTGGTTCCTGGTGGGGCTGTGGAGCCTGCTGGGGGGCTGCTCGGACGACGGCGGAGACTCCGCAGCCCCGCCGGTGGCCGACACGGGAGAGACCGACAGCGGCCGGGAAGAGACGGGGGACACGGCGGACACGGTCGAGACGGGTTCGACCGGGACCGCTGACACGGCGGACACCGGGGACACGGCGGACACGGGGGCGCCCTGCTGGGGCCCGAACCTGCTGGCGCCGGGGATCTACCTCTTGGAGGATCTGGAGGAGAAGATCCACACGCTCAAGTCATTGAAGCACGGTCGGCGAGGCGACATCGACGGAGATGGACGCCTGGACCTGGTCTGGGCCGGTGGGTCCTTCCTGAACGGCAACCGAGGCCCAGTCTGCCATGAGTTCGATACCTGGGAGGACCCGCAGATCTGGTACTCCTACGAGCGGGGAGGGATCGGCTTCGGGATGTACGACTTCGAGGCGGTGGACGTGGACGGGGACGGCATCCTGGACCTCATGACGGGACAGGGAGGGTACAAGCGCGAGGACGGCCTGGAGGGGGAGCAGCACCTCTTCCTCGGGCCCCACGACACCGAGGGTCAGGACGTGCCACCCGCCTCCGCCGCCCACGCCACCTTCGTGCACGGCAGCGAGAAGGTGTGGCACGAGACGGCGATCCTCGACGCCGACGCGGACGGCGTGCTGGACTACGTCATCCAGCACGGCACCTCCTCGGACGAGGACCTCACACCGAGCACCGTCTTCCCCGGCCCCGTCTCCGGCCTCGTCGATGTCGCCGAGGGGGGCTTCGCCACCATCCACGGCGAGCCGACCAGCATCATCGACAACATGCGCTCCTGGGGCGACGTCGACGGGGACGGCATCGACGACCTCTTCGTGGGCTATAGCTGGTCCGTCAGCCACGCCGGCTCCGTCGGGCTCTTCCACGGACCCCTCTCCGGCGAGTACGACTGGTCGGAGGCCGACACCCTGGTCTTCGGCCACACGGCCTACCAGGGCGTCGGCTACGAGCTGTCCTTCGGGCGCGACGCCAACGGCGACGGCTACGCCGACCTGCTGATCGGAGGCAACTACAGCAACATGTCCGGTGCCGCCTTCCTGGTGCACGGGCCCCTCACGGAGTCGGGCCGTCTGGACCAGGTGGCGGCGATGGAGGTGGTGCCGATGGGGAACGACTCGATGCTCGGCAACGGGGTCTCCCTGGAGCAGGACCTCGACGGCGACGGGCTCGCCGAGATCGCGGTGAGCGCTCCGATGTCCTACTTTGTCCCTGGCTCGGCACGGCGCGGCGGGGCGATGATCTGGCTGAGCCCCGTCCCCGAGGGCCGGGTCACCCGCGAGGACGCCGACATCCTGCTGGTCAGCGACGAGACATGGGGTGACGCCGGCGACGCGGTGTACTCCCCGGGCGACATCAACGAGGACGGCTACGAGGACCTGATCATCGGCGCCAAGCTCGCCAGCTACAGCAACCTGATCCTGGGCGGCCCTCGCTGAGCCGTCGCCCCAGGCGGTCGATCGTCGTGATGAGCGGGGACGTGGACGTGGACGTGGGGCTCCGGGGGCTGCAGGGTCGAAGTGCCGTTCGAGCACCAGGGGCCGCAGTCCCCAGGGGACGGCGGGCCGAGGCTCGCGCTGGAGGTCGGCGACAGCGGGCGTCCGCCTGTTGACCTCGGTGGGGGTGTAGATGAACGCGAGGTCCTGCCCCGGCCTCCCTGTGAGGGTGGTGCTCGACATCCTCGACACCCACTTGCCGCACGGGACCTCTCTCCCGGCCGCTCCTGGCCCAGGTCGGTCCCCCTGCTCAGTCTCCCATTCAGGTCATTCCAGGACTCCGCCAGACCGACAGGGACGGAAGTTGCCTCGCGCACCGGCACACTACCTCCGCCGTGGTCACATAGGACATGATCGCCCCCCTCCAGCGACTGGACGCCCGGACGCTGCGCCACGAGACGGCGCTGTCCTTCGCGGGGGCCGTCGAAGCGCTCCGTCGTGACGCGGTCTTCCGGTCGGCGCTGACCGAGGCGATCGCGACCTGTCCCTTCGAGGCGGTGTTCTGGGAGACGCCGCCAACGGCCCGGGAGCGGACCGGGGAAGCGTTCGAGTTCGTGCTGGTCGACAGCCCGACCCTGGCGCGAGTGCGACCTCGGCCCGGGGCCTTCGCCGGTCGGCTGGGGTCGCCGGTGAACACCTTTCCCAACCTGGGGGGCGACGCCTGGCTGGTCGCTCCCGAAGACACCGGGGACTTCGCCCACCTGGCCCGCTTCCTGCGCTCAGCACCCCCCTCGCTGGTCGACGCCTTCTGGGTGGCGACAGGCGAAGCGATGGCTCGCTGGTGGCAGGAACGGACCGAGCCCGTCTGGCTGAGCACTTCGGGCCTGGGGGTGTACTGGCTCCACGTGCGGCTGGACCGTCGGCCCAAGTACTACACGCACGGGCCCTACCGGAGCCGGCGGGTCTGATCGATCGGCTGGCAGGCCCCTTGCATCCCAGGGGTCCAGGAGGCCTCCATGCTCACCACCCGCCGTCTCGCCCTGCGCCCCTTCACCCCCGGCGACCTGCCGTTCCTCGATCGGCTCCACGGCGATCCCCAGGTCGTGCGCTTCCTCGGCGATGGCCGCGTGCGGGACCGCAGGGCCAACGAGCGCTGGCTGGCGCGCAACCTGCGAGCCGCCCGGAGCGGTCTCGGCCAGTGTGTCCTGGAGCGCCTCTCCGACGGTGTGCCCATCGGGCGCTCGGGGGCCACGCCCTGCTGGCTGAGCCCCGGACCGGAGTGCGAGATCGTCTTCGAGGAGCACCTCGCGGGTCCCGGCTGGGAGCGGGTCGCGGAGCTCGGCTACACCCTGCGGCGCAGCGCCTGGCGCCAGGGCTACGCCTCGGAGGCCGCCGGAGCCTTGGCCTGGCACCTGCTCGAAGAGCGGGGGCTCCCCCGCCTGGTGTCGGTGATCCACGAGGACAACAGCGGGTCCTTCGCGGTGTCCCGGCGCATCGGCTTCCACCGCTGGCGACGGGGTCGCTGCATGGGGCGCCCGATGTGGGTGATGAGGCGAGAGCGACTCGCGAGACACGCTTCGTAGAAGGACCGCAATCGAGCGTCGCGGTCGGTTCGCGCAATAGTGAGGGGCCCATGAACTTCGACAGCGCCTACGCCACCACGCCGGCCCTCTTCGGCGTCGGTCCGGATCAGCTCCTCATCGACCACGTCCAGCTCCTCGATCCCGGCCGGCCCGTGCTCGACCTCGGCGCCGGCCAGGGCCGTCACGCCCTGTGGCTCGGGCGCCAGGGCTTCCGCGTGCACGCCGTGGATCTCTCGGCCGAGGCCATGGGACAGCTCCAGCAGGGCGCGATCGCCGAGGGCCTCCCATTGACCACCGAGGTCGGCGGCTTCGAGGCGGTCCAGCGGCCCCCCAACGGCTACGGCACGGTCCTCGTCTTCGGGCTGGTGCCCATCCTCTCCCGCGACCAGATCGCGATGCTCGTCACCGCCCTCGGCGACCTCGTGGCCCCCGGCGGCGTGGCGCTGGTGACGGCCTTCACCACCGAGGATCCGCGCTTCGGGGAGCGCTCGGACGCCTGGCCCCGCGTGGGCGTGCGCTCCCACCGCAGCCCCAGCGGTCTCACCTGGACCTGGATGGCTCCGGACGAGCTGGTGGCGCTGTTCTCGGACGACTTCGAGGTGCTGCACCACCGGGAAGGCCTGGGACCCTGGCACCGCCACGGGGACGGGGAGCCGGAGTGTCATGGCATGGCGGAGGTGGTGCTGCGGCGGGTGGTGGGAGCCGGGCCCTTCGGCCGGCGGAGGTGAGCGAGCCTGCTGAGGGTCAGCCGAGCAGGGCGAGGCTCGCACGAGGGCCTTCCGGGGAAGCACCGAGTCCCCTCGGATCGCCGCCCCAGAGCACCGAGTGCCCCGAGATCACCGCCTGGAGCCTCTGGCGAGGACATCGAGCTCTCCAAGTGGTTGAGATCTGGTCGGCCGGCCGCTGGAATCGGCCCCCAGACACCTCCAGGCGGCAATCTGAAGCGGCTCGGTGTCGGGCGCGTCGCCCCCGGGGACCGCCAGCCGGCTCTCGTGGACCACGTCCCAGGCCGCCTCCTGGTCCCGAACGATGGACGGGGCCTGCCGCCAGAGCTGGTCTGTCAGCGTGCGACCAGGGTCTCGAAGGCGTCGCGATCGGCCTCAGGGACGCAGAGGACGAGGAGCGCGTCCTCGAGGTGTCGGCGCGTGCGCTGCCTCTCGTCTGGACTTCGCACGAGGACAGGATCGGGTTCCATCCTCCCCGTCAGTCTGTCGGCCAGGAGTCGGCCCAGCGATCCAGGACCTGCCAGTAGGGGCGTACGCTGGTGCCCCGGTGGAACTCGCCGGAGCCATGGGGCCGCATGCCGACCTGGCCGAAGACCACGGCGTGGCCGATGCCTGCCGCCTGGGCGGCCGGGTCCTCGGTCTGCTGGCGCTCGGCCAGGCTGCCGCCGTCGTTGCCGTGGAGCTTGACCAGGTCGGGGCTCGGGGTGCCCACCACGGAGGCATAGGCCGCCTCCAGCCGCACCAGGTCCGGGTGGTCCGCCGGGCATCGCCACGGGGGCCGGCCGCTCACCATCTGGAAGTCCTCCTCCCAGAGGCCACCCCGCAGCGAGCCGAGCAGGTGCGCCACGGCGTCGCGGTGGTCGAGGAGCTCGCGGATGTCGATGCCGACCAGGGTCTCGGCGATCGCTGGGGGCTCCTCGCTCACCTGGGAGACCTCCAGGCCGTTGCTGGCGTGGCCTCTCGCCCAGTCCGCCAGGGCGTCGGAGTCGGCGCCGGCCACCCCCAGCCAGGCGGTGCCCGAGCCGTCGTAGGAGTTGAAGTTGCCGTCACGGCCGATCTGCACACCGCCGAGGTGGACCTGGCCCGTGAAGGACTCCTCCAGGGTCCGCGCCACCTCGGCGAAGCGCTCCACCAGGGCCGGCTGGCCCACCCCGGCAGCAGCGGAGTGGATCGCCGCCCCCGGGGCCCGCCGGAGCTGGACCCAGGACACCTCGCCCTCGACCGGCTCGCCGGCCACGAAGACGAAGGGGTTCACGAAGCCGCTGCGCACGCCGGGCTGCCGCGCGGCCTTGTCCTCGGGCACCTCCTCGGTGTTGAGGCGGTGGACCTCCGTGCGACCGGCGCGGATGACCTCGGCGACCTGGTGCAGGGTGGCGAGCCCCGTGGCCCCGGCGCTGGCCGAGCGGACCCAGCGCCAGGAGCGGTTCTCCTTGCAGATCGGGCCGATCATCGGCTCCGGCTTCATCCACTCCAGCTCGCCGGTCCGCTCCCCCACCAGGGCGAAGCGGACCTCGATGCCGTGGCGGTCGCGCAGCAGGTCGAGGACCGAGGCCGTGTGGTGCGGCGCCGCGCTACCGTTCTCTTCGCAACAGGACAGCAGCAGCAGGATCGGGGGCTTGGGACCCTCGCCGGCCTGCCGGCGAGACATCCAGACCAGCCAGGTGGCCACCACGGTCTTCATGTCGGCGGCGCCGCGGGCGTAGAGATCGATGCCCTCGATGGCCGGCTCGAACTGGTCCTCGTCGCGGGGGGGCACCACGTCCAGGTGACCGACCAGGCCGACGACCTCGGTGAGGTCGGGGTCGTCGAGGTCGTGCTCGGCGAAGCCGATCACGGCGAAGGGGTAGGGCGCCTCCTCGGTGGGCTCCAGCTCCAGGACCCGAAGGCCGGCTTCGCGGGCCCGGTCCACCGTCAGCCGCCACGTGTCCCGCAGAGGCTCGAAGGCCGTGGCATCGGCGGGCACGGTGATGCCCGGCAGAGCGCAGAGCTCGGCGGACAGGCGGAGGACGTCGGCGACGTCTTCGTCGAAGCGGTTCTTCAGGGCAGCGTCGAAGGCCGGCTGGCCGAGGCGGGGTCGGAGGCTCATCGCCTCTCCTGGCTGGTAGCGGGGGGGAGGTCCTGGCGAGCGGCCCGGACCAGCGAGAGCAGGTCCTCCAGGTAGGGCCGGTCCGACGACGGGACCGTGGGCAGGTCGGCGGCGATCTGCTCCAGCTCGGTCTCCATCGCGGCCCGGGACCGCCGGAGCAGCATCTGGGGGTAGCCGTCGTGGGGCAGGATGCGGGCGTTGTGGCGGAGCTGGGCGTCGATGCCGTACCACTCGCTGAGCTCGGCCCGGATGCGGGCGGCGGGCGGCTTCGACTCGCCCCGGGCCACCTGCTCGATGAGCTCGAGGTCCTGGGCCCGGTCCATGCCCTCGGCCAGGGGCCGCACGGCGTCCAGGAGCTGCTGGAGGGCCTCGCGGGCCGGGACGCCGTGCAGGTTGGCCGGGATCCAGCGCAGCCGGGCGTCCATGCCGGCATGGAGCGCCGCCTGCTCGTTGCTCTTGGCCGCCTGGAGCTCCACCTCCTTGTACTCCAGGTCCTCCACCATCACCGGCGTCTCGGACAGGTAGATGAAGAGCAGCTCGAAGAAGGTGTGGAGCGAGCGGATGTAGGCGTAGGGGGTCTGCCAGGTCCCACCCGGGCTGCTGGGGGCGAAGGCGGGCGGGGTCTCCAGGGTGCGCAGCTCCATGCGGTTGCGCGGGGCCCGGATGATGCGCTCCAGGCGGGCCTGGCGCCAGGCCTCGACGAGGCGCCAGGCCGGGTCGGGATGGAGCGCGTTCTGCTCGTCGTAGGGGCCGTGGTGGAAGGCGGCGTGCAGCAGCCCCCGGGCCTTGGCCAGCCCCCCGGGCTGCTCGACGTCGATGCCCATGGAGAGGCAGAGCTCGGCGAAGGGGGGCCCGGCGTCGTGGGGGCCGGGCTGGGCCCGCACCATCAGCCAGACGTCGCGACCGGACAGGAGCGTGCCGTTGCGGGCGAAGCGGGACATGGTCCGGCGGAAGCTCACCGGGTCCCGGAACATGCCCGAGACGTCCATGATCGTGCGGCCGGGCCAGACGTGGCCCAGCCTGGCGCTCTCCCAGGGGGTCAGGGCGGTCCGGTAGCGCCCCTCGCCCCCGCCCCGCTCGGCGCCGAAGTACAGCGGCGAGGACGCCGACAGGGCGATCGACAGGGCCCCGCCGATCAGCCGCATCCGAGCGGTCATCTCGACCATCTTGCGGGAGATCTCGCCGGCGCCCGGGTGGCCCAGCCAGGGGGCCGAGAGGTTCAGGTGATCCCCGGCGGCGGCACCGACCTTGTCGCCGTGCTCGGCGACCTGGAACTCGTAGTAGAGGCGCTTGAAGGGATCGGCGGCCTCCGAGGTGTCGGCGACCGTGATCGCGGGGGGTCTCCAGGCCGCGCCGTGCAGGAGCTGGGGCGGCTGGTCGCTGTCCGGGTGCAGGGCCCGCAGGGAGGCGTCCACGAGGATCGCCATCAACCGCTGGGCCGCCGCCGTGCTCCGCGGTGCGTGCAGGGGCGGCGGGTTGGCCTCGATGGTGGTCTCGGGGATGTCGGGGGTGATCTTGGAGGCCACCGCGGCCGCACAGGTCTCGGAGCGGGCGGCCACCCACGCCTTGACCGCCTGGGTCGGCTGCCGCCCCCCGACCCGGTGGACCACGGTCAGGTCGACGGGGTCGGTGAGGATGCCCTCGGTCTCGGAGCCCATGTGGCCGGTGCCGTCCTCGATCGAGCGACGGATCTGGTCGATTCGCTGGGCTTCGAGCATGGGGACCGTTGGCCGGGGGAGCGGTTCAGCGAGCGGCGTCGAGCATGCCTTCGAGGAGGCCGCGCACGCGCTGGACGTCGTCGAGGGTCACGGCCGCCGTGAGGCGCACCAGCTTGCCCGCCTCGGGCGCCGAGGAGAACATCGCGCCAGGGGCCCCGACGAGGCCGAAGCGGCCGATGAGCGCTTCGATGACGTCCTTGGGGTCCGTGGCCGGCGCCCCGTCCTCGCCCCGGATCAGGCCCTGGCCATCGGGATCGACGAGGCCGACCGTGCCGTAGAAGGAGCCGCCGATCGACAGGGGCAGGCCCAGCTCGTCGGCGGTCTGGCGCATCGCCTTGCGGGCCCGGTCCAGGGCCACGTAGCGGGGACCCATCGCCGCGTGCACGCCACCAGCGAAGGTGTGGAGGGCGTAGGAGACGAGAGCTTCCTGGGGCCGCGGGTAGGCGTTGGTGGTCCGCATCCGGGTCGCGGCGACGGCGAGGATGCGGTCGGCCAGGCCTGGGCCACCTTCGGGCTTCAGCCAGAGCAGGGTGCCGGTCTTGTTCTGGGACGAGGTCACCTTGGTCTCGCCCACGATCACGCCCAGGTACGCCAGGGCCTCGGGCGCCATGACCTGCTCCAGCCAGCCGAGGGGCACGGCCTGGGCGTGGCCCTCGGGAGCCAGCGGCGAGTAGAAGGCATCCACCAGGACCGGGACGTCGACCCCGGCCGCGAGCTCGACGACGTCGCGCAGCTCCTCGCGGGCCACGCCGACCCCGGTCGGGTTGCTCGGCAGGATCGGCAGCACGGCGATCGGGTCCAGCTCCCGCTCGCGGGCGTAGGCCAGCGCGGCCTGGATGCCTTCGCGCGAGGCCGCCAGGCCCCGGCCCGCCACGGCGGGAGCGTGGACCAGGGTGATGCCCAGGTCCGCGGCCAGGGGCCGGTAGCCGGACCAGGCCAGCGGATCGAGGATCAGCGCCGGGCGCCCGGGACGGCCGCGGTCGGCGGCGCGGGCGAGCAGGCCGCGGAAGGTGATGTCGAGCACGGTGCGGCCGGACAGGGTCTGCACGCCGCCGAACGGGGTGTCCACCAGGCCCCAGGAGCGGGCGAGGGTGGCGATGACCTCGGGGTACTGCTGCTGGTAGTTGCCCGGGTAGCCGTAGGCGTCTCCGGTGGTGCTGCGGACGCCGGTGCAGCCGGCGGCGAGGAGCTGCTCGCGGGCCTCGGGCAGCCAGGCCAGGAGGTCCTCGGAGAGGGGCTCGCCGACGTCGGCGATGTCGCCGGCGCTCTGGTCGATGACCTCGTGGCCGGCGGCGCGACGGTCCCGGGCCAGCTTCTTGAGGTCCGGCAGGGTCGGCAGACCCGGCACCTTCTTGGCGATGCGGGCCTCGCGGAGGCCGGGACTGTTGAGGACGAAGCGATCCATCGCAGCGACGGACGGCGAACCGGACTCGGACATGGTGTCCCCCTGTCGGTGGTGCGCGGCACGGCTGGAGTATTCGATTCCGGGGCCCGCTGCGTCCCTCTGGGGGGGTCTGCGTGGGTCAGCTTGGTGACGGTTGTCGCGGTCTGACCTCGATGAGCCGGTAGGCGACGGGAATCACGACCAGGGTCAGCAACGTGGCCGAGGTCAGACCGGCGATGAGGGTCAGGGCCAGGGGCTGCTGGATCTCGGCCCCCTCGCCGAAGCCCAAGGCCAGCGGCAAGAGCCCCAGCACCGTGGTCACGGTGGTGATCAGGATCGGACGCAGGCGAAGCTGCGCCGCCCGCTCGATCGCCTCCGGGGCGGCCAGGTGCTCCCGCTGGCGGTTGATGGTGTCGACCAGCACGATGGCGTTGTTCACCACCACCCCGGCCAGCACGATCAGCCCGATGAAGACCACCACGCTCAGCGGCGTGCCCGTGGCCAACAACCCCAGCACCACCCCCACCACCGCCAGGGGCAGCGAGAACAGGATGACCAGGGGGTGGAGCAGGTGCTCGAAGGTGCTGGCCATGATCACGTAGACCAGGAAGATCGCCAGCCCCAGGGCGAAGGTGAGCGACCCCAGCGACCGCTCCATCTCGCGGCTCTGGCCGGCCACCTCCACGCTCACCCCCTCGGGCAGGGCGAGCCCGTCCAGGGTGTCCCCCAGGGCGACGCCCATGGTGCCGAGGTCGAAGCCGACGACGTTGGCAGAGACCACGGCCGCCCGCTGCTGGTCGATGCGCCGGATCTCGGAGGGGCCGATGCCCTCGTCGAGGACCGCCACCGCGTCCAGCGGGATCGGCGGGTCGAGTGACGGGTTCACGTTGATCCGGCCCAGCCGGGCCACGGACTCGCGGTCCTGTTCCACCAGCCGCACGACCAGGTCGACCTTGCGGTCCCCTCGGCGCACGCGGGTCGCCTCGGCGCCCTGGACCTTGTCGCGCACGGACTCGGCGACCGAGGAGGCGTCGAGGCCGAAGCGATCGAGCAGGGCCCGTGTGTAGCGGACGCGGATCTCCGGGAAGCCCCGCACCAGCGACGAGCGCACGTCGCTGAGGCCGGGCTGGTCGGAGATGGTCTCGACGACCTGGCCGGAGACGGCGCGGAGGGCCTCCAGGTCCTGGCCGTAGACCACCACCTCCACCGGAGTCCGGAAGGAGAAGAGCGCCGGCGCTCTCAGGCGGGTGTCGAGCCGCGGGATGTCCTCGAGCAGCGCCCGGACCTCGACCATGACCCGCTCCTGGCGCTCTTCCAGGTCCCCTCCCGGGGACAGCTCCACCAGCATCCGGGCGGTGTGCTCCCCTTCGTCGGGGCGGGCGTCGGCCCGGCGCTCGGAGCCGATGGCGCTGTAGACGGAGGCGACCTCGGGGTGGCCGCGCAGCAGCGCCTCGGCCTCGGTGGCGACAGCCACCGTGCGGTCCAGCGGTGTGCCCACGGGCAGGGCGGCGTCGACCGTGAAGCGGCCCTGGTGGACCTCGGGGATCAGCTCCGAGCCGGCGGCGCCGAGGCCGTAGACCGCGGCGACGAGCAGCACAGCGGACCAGCCGAGCACGGTGCCGGGGTGGTCCAGGGACCAGCCGAGCAGGGCGGGGTAGCGGGCGTCCAGCCGGTCGTAGAGCCGTCCGAAGGTCTCGGCGATCGCCAGGCTCAGCCGATGAGCGGCCGGGAGCGCGTGGCCCAGCAGCCAGAGCACCAGGCGGCCCACGTAGAGCAGCGGCCCCAGCAGCAGGAAGGCGACGAGCTCCAGCACGAAGCGGATCCCGAAGCGGACGAGCTGGTAGGGCAGCAGCACCCACCGCCACCGCCGCTCCCGGTTCCAGCGCCAGCTCGCAGCGAGCTGGCTGGGCGAGCCGAAGCGCAGGGGCCAGCGCCGGCGCGTCTCGGGGCCCACCTGGGGCAGCGGCAGCCGGCGGGCGGCCAGCATCGGCACGAAGATCAGGGCCACCCCCAGGCTGGCCAGCAGCGAGCAGACCACGGCCAGGGCGAGGTCGCCGAAGAGCTGGCCGGCGATGCCCTCGACGAAGGCGATGGGCAGGAAGACGGCCACCGTGGTCAGGGTGCTGGCCGTGACCGCGGCGGCGACGTCCTTCACGCCGGCGATGGCCGCGTCGCGGCGGCCGAGCCCGGTCTCCCCCTTGACGTGGATCGACTCCAGCACCACCACGGCGTTGTCCACCAGCATGCCGATGCCGAGGGCCAGGCCGCCGAGCGACATCAGGTTCAGCGACACGTCGGAGAGATAGAGCGGCGCGAAGGTGCACACGATCGAGATCGGGATCGCGGTGCCGATGATCGCCGTGGCCCGCAGGTCCCGCAGGAAGAGGAAGAGCACCGAGATGGCGAGCAGGCCGCCGAAGGCCGCCGTGACCCCCAGGTTCGACACCGCGGCCTCGATGAACGCGGCCTGGTCGTCCAGCACCCGCAGGGTCAGGTACTCCGGGAGCTGCTCCGACAGGGTCTGCTGGCGGGGGGGACCTCGTGTGCCTTCCCCCGGCTGGGGGTCCTGCGCCTGCTGCGGGCCGGTCCCCAGCCGGTCCTTCACCGCCCGGGCCACGGCCACGATGTTGGCGTCGGCCTCCTTGTGCACCTCCAGCTCGACGGACTCCTGGCCGTCCAGGTGGCTCACGACCTCGCGGTCCTTGTGGGCCTCCCGCACGATCGCGACCTCGTCCAGTCGCACCAGCTCGCCGTCGCTGCGGCGGATGCGCAGCTCCCGCAGCTCGTCGAGGCGGGAGAATTCGTTCAGCGTGCGGATCAGGTACTCGGTGTCGCCCTCCCGGATGGCGCCGCCGGCGATGTTGACGTTCTCCGCGCTCAGGGCGATGCGGACCTGGGTCAGGGTGAGCCGCCGAGCCGCCAGCCAGTCCTCGCGGACCTCCACCAGGACCTGCCGCTCCAGCCCCCCGCGCACCCGCACGGCGGCCACCCCGTCCATGGCCTCGAGCTTGGGCTTGAGCTCCTCCTCGGCGACCTCTCGCAGCATGAGCAGGGCCCGGTCGCCTTCGGGAGCACCTTCGGCGTCGGGGTCCAGGGCCAGGGCCACCCGCAGGATCGGGTCCAGGCTCGGGTCGTAGCGCAGCAGCAGCGGACGGCGGGCCTCGTCGGGCAGCAGCGTCTGCTGCATGCGCTCGCGGACCGACTGGGAGGCCTGGTCCATGTCGGCGCCCCAGGCGAACTCCAGGACCACGTCGCTCGTCTCGGCCCTCGACCGGGACTCGAGCCTCACCAGGCCGTCGGCGGTCGACAGCGCCTCCTCGACGGGTCGGGAGACCTGGGCTTCGACCTCCTCGGGGGCCGCGCCCGGGTACTCGGTGCGCACCGTGAGCGTGGGGTAGCTCAGGTCCGGCATCAGGTTGACCGGGAGCTGGAGCAGCGACACGCCGCCGAACACCGCCACGGCGCAGAAGATCATCAGCACCGCCACGGGGCGGTCCACGACGAGCTGGAACAACGAGCTGCTGGGTCGGTCCACCCGGGATCAGCCCTCGGCCTCGGCTTCGGGCGCCTCGGCTTCGACCGCCGCTTCCTCGGGGTCCTCCTCGCCGATCGTCGGGTCTTCGGGGGTGCGGACCCGGGCTTCGTCTCTCAGGGAGGCACCACCGTTGACGACCACCTCGTCGGCCAGATCCAGCCCTTCGGCGATCTCCACCACGAGGTCGTCCTGGAAGCCCAGCACGAGGTCGACCTGGCGGGCGATGCGGTAGGGGCCCGGGATCTCGACCTCCTCGTCGTCGCCGTCTTCGTCCTCGTCGTCCTCTTCGGGCTCCTCGGGGGGTGGGGGCTCCTCGATGCGCACCCGGTAGGCGAGGGGCTTGCCGTCCTGCCAGGTCAGGGCCCGGCGGGGGATGATCAGCACGTCGTCGTGGCGGCCGACCTCGATGCGGACGCCGACGAACTGGCCCGGCCGCAGCACGGACTGGTCGCGGTCCAGCTCGACCGTGACCCGGACCGTGCCGGTCTTCGGATCGACGGTGGGGGCGATGCGCACCACCTCGCCGGCCACGGTGGTCTCCTCGTCGTAGGCGCTGCGCAGGGTGGCCTTCTGCCCGGTCCCCAGGCGCGAGAGGTCTTTCTCCGGCACCTTGACCACGACTCGCATCCGGGAGAGGTCCACCACCTGGAAGGCGCGGCGCCCACCTGCCACTTCGCCGAGGCGCAGGTCCCGGATGGACACCGTGCCGGCGATGGGGCTGGTGATCCGCGTGCGGGCGAACATCAGCAGCGCCTCTTCGTGGGCCGTGCGGGCGGACTCCAGGCGGTACTGGGACTCGTCCAGCTCGCGCTGGCTGATGACACCCTGGGCGAAGAGGCGGTCGACCTCGGCGTGGTCTTTCTTGGCCCGGGCCAGCTCGGCCTCGGCGCGGACCTTGTTGGCCTCCAGGTTGGGACTGGACAGGGTCGCCAGGAGCTGGCCTCGGCGGACGGGGTCTCCCTCCTCCACGGCCAGGCGCACCACCGTTCCCGAGATCTCCGGCACCAGGTCGGCCTGGGCCTCGGCCTCGACGGTGCCGCTGGTCACCAGGTGGTCTCCCACCGAGCCGACCACCACCGGAGCCAGCTCCACGAGGGTGCGGGGGTCCGACTGGGGGCCCTTGTCCTCGTCCTCGTCGGCCTCCTCGCCCGCCTCGTCGGACTCGTCCTGGTCACATGCCGCCACGCCGATGCCCAGGGCGGCGGTCAACAGGATCAGGAGGAGACGCATGCAGGAGCCGGAGACGGGGGCTGGCTGAGCTTATTGCAGCGAGTCCTCGTCGAACACCCTGGAGACCACGGAGCGTCCGGAGCGGACCACTCGGGGCGGGGGTGCACTACACTCGTCGCATGCGGGACCACCTCCTCTCGATTCTCTACGTGCTCACGCTGATCTCGGTGCTCATCGTCCCCTGGGCGGCGGCGACGGAGAACTACCTCTTCGTGCCCGCGGGTCTGCTCGGCGTGGTGCTCTTCGGCGCCCCGGCGGCCGTGGGTCTGCACAAGGTGGAGGCCGGTGACGCCCCCGCCCGCAAGTGGGGCCGGATCGGTGGCCTGGTGCTGACCTGGGGCGTGGTGCTCTACGCCCTCGGCACCCTCGGCATCTTCCTCTTCGTGACGGGCTTCTGACCGGGGTGTCGCTGTCAGTCGGCCCAGCCGCCGTCGACCAGTCCCTGGACGATGCGCTGGCCGCGGTGACCATGGACCGGGTGGACCTCCCGGGAGGCCTCCTCCGCCCAGGCCAGGGCCACCGCCGCCGGCGTGCGGTCGGAGCGGGCGGCCTCGGCCAGGATCCGGCCCGTGAGCGGGTAGATGCCCTGCTCCCAGTCGCGGCCCAGGTGGCGCTCGATGGCGGGGTCGGGGTGGACATAGCCGGCCTGCTCGTCGGCGCAGGTGACGATGCCCATCCGGTTGACCAGGAAGTCGGGCAGGTACAGCACGCCGGCGTCCGCGAGGCGGCGGTCGTCGATGGTGTCGTCGCCGAGCTGGTTGTTGGCGGCTCCGCAGACCAGCGGGGCGCGCAGGTGGGGGATGGTGTCGGCGTTCAGCACGCGGCCCGTGGCGTTCGGGGAGACCACGTCGACCTCGGCGCACAGCACGCGGTTGTCGCCGCGTTCCACCCGCGAGAGATCCAGCTCGACACCGCGGATGCCGCGACGCAGGGCCTCCAGGTTGGCGGGATCGATGTCCGTGCCCACGACCCGGGCCACGCCGCGCTCGGCCAGCATCGAGACCAGCGGGCCGCCCACGTGGCCCAGGCCCTGGACCGCCACCGACTTGCCCTCCAGGGTGCCCATGCCCAGGTGGTCCAGGCCGGCCTCCATGCCGCAGACCACGCCGCGGGCGGTCGGCTCCGAGGGGTTGCCGCTGCCGCCCACCTCGGGCGGGATGCAGGTGGCGAAGCGGGTGGTCGAGAACACCGCCGCCATGTCCACGGGGCCGGTGCCGACGTCCTCGGCGGTGACGTAGCAGCCGTTGAGCGAGGTGACGAAGCGACCGTACTCGGCGTAGATCTCAGCCCGGTCGCCGCCGCCGGTTCCGCGGGCCATCACGCCCTTGCCGCCGCCCCACCAGATGCTGGCGAGGGCGTTCTTGTGGGTCATGCCGCGCGCCAGGCGCAGGCCGTCCAGCAGGAAGTCGGCTACCGTGTCGTAGGTCCAGTAGCGCAGGCCGCCGGCACCCTGGCCGCGGCAGGTGCGGTGGACGCAGGCCCCTTGGAGCACGCCGGTCTCCGGCGCGACCTGGAGGAAGAAGCCCTCGTGGTCGTCGAAGTCCGAGGTTCCACCGAGGAAGTCCGCCAGCTCGTCGAGAGCCGGGTGGGACGCCCGCAGCCGTCCGTCGGCGTCGGGAACCAGGAAGGCGCGGCGGATCCCGTTCTGGCCGAGGAACCCGCAGAGATCGGAGGGGGACAGGGTGGCGAGGCTCATGGCCAGGGAGTATCCAGGCCGGCGCGGGACGTACAGGCGTGGGGGGCTGAAGTTATTTTTTTTTTTGAGGGGGGCGAGTATAAAATATATTATGCGCGGGGGGGCGG
>CAZCVP010000023.1:0-23806 GCA_964501915.1 uncultured Enterobacterales bacterium | reverse complement strand
TCCCGGGCTTTTTTTTTTTTTTTTTTTTTTTGGGGTTTTTTTTTTATTTTTTTTTTTGGCCTGACGACGGCTTGCTGATGGGACCGCAGCAGGAGACCTTTGCGCGGTGGCTGATCTGGCGGTCTGCCTGGCTGCTCATCCGCTGGACCCTGTGCGTGGTGCTCCGGGTGGAGGTGGTGGGCCGGGAGCGCATCCCGGTGAGGGGCGGTGCCATGCTGCTCGCCAACCACACGACCTTCTGGGACTTCTTGCTGGTCTTCTGGGGCATCTACCGGACGGCCCGCGCCATCGGCAGCGAGCAGGTCTTCCGCCTGCCGGTGCTCGGCCGCATGCTGGTCGGGCTCGGCGGCATCCCCTTCTCCAAGGGCGCCAAGGACGGCGAGGCCGTTCGTCGCCTGGTCGCGGCCTACGAGCAGGACAGCATCATCGGCATGTTCCCCGAGGGAGAGCGCTCCTGGACCGGCCGACCGGTGCAGATCAAGCGCGGCACCGGCCGCCTCGTGAAGAGCCTCGGGTGTCCGGTCATCTACTGCCGCATCACGACGGGCTTCCTCCAGCACCCCCGCTGGGCCACCTGGCCCCGCTGGATCGCCTGGCGCATGGAGTACTCCGAGCCGGAGGTCTTCCCACCCGAGGCCACCGCGGACGACATCAACGCCGCCATCGCCCGGGGGCTGGCCATCGACCCGGACACCGTGGAGCTGAAGGGGCGCTCCTGGGGCTTCCGACTCGCGGAGGGCCTTCCGAACTTCCTCTGGGCCTGCCCGGCCTGCTTCGCCGCCGAGGCCCTCGAAGTCGGAGCCGACCGGGACTGCGTGGTCTGCACGGACTGCGCCCGCCGCTGGCGGGTGGGCTTGCGGAGCGAGCTGACGGCCGAGACTCCGGACACCGAGGACCTGACCGTGGCCCGGGCCCACGACCGGCTCGTCGCCCACTTCCCTCGGAGCGAGGCGCTGTCCTGCGAGGTCATGGACGTCACCACCGTTTGGCGAGGGCACATCCGCCAGGAACCTGTCGCCAGCGGGGCGGGTCGCCTGACGGAACGGGGCGTCGAGGTCCTTCGAGGCGACGAGGTGATCTGGTCCTTGCCCTATGAGGACATGCACGTCGCCCTGCTCCAGTTCCGCAACGCCCTGCAGGTCCGCGTGGAGGGGGCGAACATCCAGCTCGATCCGCGAGGACAGAGCCGGCTGCGGTGGCACCACTTCCTGTCGCTGCGCCTGGAGGCCCATCGGGCGTCCCGCTGATCGCCGCGGTCAGTCCTCCCGGTGTGCGTAGAGGACCACGTCGTGGGGCAGGCCGGTCGTCGTCATGGTCCACTTCCACCGATGAAGCTCGACGAAGCCCTCGTCCTTCACCCAGGCATCGGTCTGTGCGATCGCTTCGGCGTCTTCCTCGGTGCCGGCTGTGATCAGGTAGAGGCCGGCCTGCGGCAGCCCTTCCGTCCTCAGCCGCGCCAGGTGACCGGGAAGCTCTCCGGGCTGGAGGCCGTAGAAGTCGTACCGGTACTCCCCGCGGATGGCGGCGGCGGCCGCCAGGCTCCGATCGGCCGGGTACCGCTCTCCCAGGACGAGGGCGCGGTAGCCCGCGGCGTGAGGGTAGGCGTACCAGAGGGGGCTGGGCTTCGTCTCGACGTGCCAGTCCGCCGCCAGGACCTCGATGACCTCGCCCGAAGCCCAGGTCGCCTCCGAGGGTAGGGGGGCCCAGGCCCACCACGCTGTCGGACGGGCCACCAGGTAGTCGACCACCCAGGCGAAGCTCTTCGGCTCCTGGAAGCGGCCGAATTCGTGGCCGTCCAGAGCCATGCGCAGGTGCTCGGGCTCGAGCTCCGGGTCCCGCCAGCTCCAGGTGAAGATCAGGCCGTAGGCGATGGCCGCGAGGACGACGGGGACCTGGAGCGCTCGCCTCACCACCGAGCCGCGGAGCAGGCCCAGGGGCGCTACGCCGAGGACGAGGAAGATCGGAATGAGCGGCACGAAGTGGCGCTCGTGGGGATCGACGTAGGTGAGATACTGGTACATGCCGCCCAGCAAGCCGGCGAGCAGGGGGCCCATCAGCGGGCGGCGGCGCCAGATCCAGGGCAGGCACAGCAACCCGACGCCCAGCGCCCAGCAGTGGGGGGCGGGAAGGAAGACGTTCTTGAGCCAGGCCAGCATGCTGAGCTTGGCGAGGATCCAGTCGCTGCCCTGCGGGACGTCGGCGACGTTCCAGGTGTGGGACAGCGCGTCCACGAGCTTGGGATAGGCCCGGTAGTAGTAGGGACCGGCGAGGGCCAGGATCGGGGCCGCACACAGCGCGACGTCGCGCAGGTGCACCAGGGCTGGCCGCACCTCGCCGCGACGGTGGCCGAGCCCGACGCGGACCAGCGCCTCCGACACCAGCCAGGCCATGCCGAGCCCGCCGATGGGCAGCATGGCCTGCTTGGTGAACAGGGCCCCGGTCATCGCCAGTCCCCCTGCGAGGGCCAGCCAGGGCGTGCCGGGCTTGTGGGGGCTGGGCAACAGGGAGAAGGCCAGGATGACCATGCCCGCCAGGGGAAGGTCCATGTGGATCTCCGTCCGCTGGACCCAGACCTCCGGGTAGGTGACGACCAGGGCCGCCGCGGCGAGTCCGGCGAAGCGACCCGCGACCCGGGCCGAGAAGATGCCCGCGCCGAGCACCAGGAGGCCGGTGAAGACGGCGCCCGAGATGCGCAGGACCTGCTCGCTGACCCCGAGCACCTCCAGGAAGGGCAGGGCGACGACGTAGACCCCGGGGGGGTAGGTGCCGTAGGGAATGGAGGGCACCCAGGACGGCGAGGACTGCCACGTGCGCCAGGACTCGGCGGCTCCCAGCAGGTGCATCGGGCTGTCGTTGAACAGCAGGGAGCTGCGGTCGGCCATCACCCAGGCGACGTGGTCCCACGTGTTCCAGCCGGCGAGGGCGCACAGTGCGAGGGCGAACAGCAACGTGCCCGGATCGGGACGGGGCAGCTCGGCTCGGGCCCATCCGGCCTTCATGCGGTCACGCCTTGGAGTGGCAGCCTGAGACCCCGGCCACGAAGAGGAGGAGGACGAGGGTGCGCGCGGTCCGAGGGTACCTTCGGCCCGGGCGGCGCAGTACACTGGGCTGGTCCGCAGCGGCCGTCTCCCAGCCTCCCTCTCCCCCTGCGAGGAGCATCGCCTGTGCGCTTCGCGGTGTCGCTGGGCCTCTTGACTCTGCTGGCCTGCACGCCGCCGGACGAGCGTGATCCGGAGCCCACCCGCATCGGCATCCCGCTGGAGCGGGACATCCAGGGGCTCGATCCCCAGGCGCCCGAGCGGCTGACCATCACGACCGGGCAGGTGCTGCTCCAGCTCTACGAGGGGCTGGTGGACTACGACCCGGAGACGCTGCAGCCGGTGGCCCGGCTGGCCTCCGGCTGGACGGTCTCCGAGGATCGCCGCACCTGGACCTTCCCCCTGAGGCCCGGGGTGCGCTTCACGGACAGCGGCCGACCGCTCACGAGCCACGACGTCGTGGCGAGCCTGCGACGGGGGCTGGCGGTCCTGGAGCGGACCGGGGAGTTCCCGGGGATCCCGCCCGCCCTCCACCTGGAGGCCGCAGACGACCACACCGTGCGGGTGGTGCTGGGCCAGCCGAGCCACGCGCTCCTCCACCTGCTGGCCCACGTCCGGATGGTGGTCGTCGACGAGGAGGTGGTCGCCGAGACCGGTGACCTGACCCTGCGCCCCGCCGGCACCGGTCCCTTCCGCCTGGCGAGCTGGGTGCCGGACTCCGACCTCCTCCTGGTGCGGAATCCCGACTACTGGGGCCGGTCTGCGGGCGGCAGGCCGCTGCCCCTGGTCGACGCGGTCGAGCTGGCCGTCGCCGATGCGTCCAGCCCGCTCTACTCACAGGGGCTCCTGGACGCGATCTTCGGCTACTGGGCCGACCCGCCGCCGCTGCCGGGCGGCACGGTCCACCACCGGGTCCCCTGGTTCAACACGATCTTCGCCGGCTTCGATCGCCGCTCCGATCACCCGGTCGTGCAGGACCGGGAGCTGCGTCGGGTCGTGAGCCTCGCTGTGGTCCGGCCGGACGCGGCGTCGGCGAACATCCACGCCGCCGCCGCCGGTCTGCTGCCCCCGTCCCTGGCCGCCCCCGGGCGCCTGCGCGGGCAGCGGACCGATCCCGAGGCCGCCGCTCGCCTGCTCACTCGGCTCGACCTGGGGCCCCTGCCTCCGGTGCGCATCGCCTGGCTGGAGCGGGACCGGGTGACGGGGGTGCTGTTGGGCCAGGCCCTCGAGGACCTCGGCTGGACCGTCGAGCTGACCTTCCACGGGGGAGTCGGTGACGTGCGAACAGCCGTCGCCTCGGGGGAGGCCGACCTCTTCCGGAGCGGATGGCTGGCCGACTACCCGGACCCCTACAACTTCCTGGAGCTCTTCGGCAGCGGCTCGGGCAACAACTGGGGAGGCTGGGAGGACCCGGCCTACGACGAGGACCTCGCCCGGCTCGCCGCCGGCCCGGAGGCCGGCGAGGTCCGGGCTCTCGTGCGGGGACTGGAGGGCCGCCTGCTCGATGACGTCGCCGCGATCTTCCTTCGCCACGAGAACCAGGATCAGTGGGTCTCGGCGCGGCTGATGGGCTGGAGCCCGGCCTGCGCCAATCCCCTGAACCGCCCCCACTTCGAGCGGGTGGGGAGGCTGCGATGACCCTGCGCACCCGCCTCCTCGGACTGGTGCTCGGCCTCGGGGTGCTGCCCGGCCTGCTGCTGGTCGGGGCGGGCCTCGCCCTGCGGCAGTCGATGGCGGCGACGCGGGCCGCCGAGGACCTCGATGCCCACCTGGACGCCCGCACCGAGGCCCTGGAGCGCAGGCTCGTGGTGGAGCGGGGTCGGGTGGGGCACGCCCTCTCCCACGGATCCAACCGGCGACTGGACCTCGACCTGCCCCTGCCGGCCTGGCTGGGGCAGCAGGGCGCGATCCGTTCGGCCCTCGAGGAGCGACCCGGCCACGTCCTGCGGATCTCCGGTGTTGGGGCCGACGGGGAGACCTGGGAGCTGGGCCGTCGAGGTCCGCAACGGCCGGTGGCCCCTGTCCCCGAGCAGGCCCGCACGACCTGGACCCCGACGGGGGCGGTCCTGGCGGTGCCCCTCCACCGACCTCTCCAGGAGGTCGAAGCGGTGGTGGTGGAGCTCTCTGCGCTGGCCCTGCTGCGGACCCTCGAGACCCGGGGCGCCTCCACGACGACCTGGGTGATCGGTGAGGGTCACTTCGTGGCCCACACGGACCCGGCGCGGGTGGGGCTGTCGGCCGCCGACCGACCGACCGGCTCGGACGGCCTCACCGTCCGGGGAGAGCGGGAGCATCCGGCGACGGGCTGGGTCCTCGGTGGAGCGGTCGACCTGGCGCCCTATGTCCGCGGGCTGGAGCGCGAGGCCCGGGAGGCGGTCGGGGTCCTGCTGTTGCTCGGGGGGTTGCTCGGGCTGGGGGTGTTGGGCGCGACGCGTCGCTTCGGCCTCCAGCTCACGGAGCTGGCCGGGGCCGTGCGGGGCCTCGCCGCCGGTCGCGACCTGCCGGACCTGGACCTGGCGGACGGAGACCTCCGGGCCGTCGCGGACGGGCTCGCCGAGGCCCGGGATGCCCTGGTCGCGCGCGGCGCCCTGGAGGTCCTGGAGCGGCGCGAAGGTGGGCCGGCCGGTCCTCCGGTCCTGTTCGACGTCGCCGAGGCGGCGGGCGAGGTGCTCGACCGCCTGGACAGCGACGACCTCGTCGTCGAGCGGGAGCTCGCGCCCTGGGCCGTCCGGGGCTGCCGCGAGCGGGTGCTCGGCCTCGTCGCGGCCCTGGTGGCCAACGCGGTGGAGGCCCAGCCCGAAGGAGGCCTCGTGCGGGTGGTGGTGGAGCCCGGCTGCATCGACGTGGTCGACGCCGGGCCGGGCGTGGACGATGTCGAGGAGGCCCTGCGACCCTTCACCTCCACGCGACCGGGTCGGCTGGGGCTGGGACTCCCGCGAGCGCTTCGGGCCGCCCGCGAGCTCGGCTGGACCCTCACCCTGGGCCCCGGGCCGGGGGGAGGTACCAAGGCGAGCGTTCGGGTCGACACGGCGTCGGCAGGCTGAGGGCGTCGTCACACCTCCCGCAGGCGTCCCGAGGTGGCGTCCGCCAGGGCCTGGAGCAGCTCGGGGCGTCCGGACTCGGGCACCCGCACCCTGGCCACGACGTCGGTCGTGTAGACGGTGTCCAGGACCGTGGCCCCGCCGGCTTCGAGCACGCCGGTCACCGCGCCCTGGTCGCCGTAGTCGAAGCGCAGCGTGAGGGTGGTGGTGGCCACGAAGGGCACCGACACGGCTCGGGCCAGGGCTTCGGCGGCGGTGCGGCCATAGGCGCGGATCAGCCCGCCGACGCCCAACCTGGTGCCCCCGTACCAGCGGCTCACGACCACCAGCACGCCCACCCAGTCCCGGCCCTCCAGCCGGGCCAGGATCGGCTTGCCCGCGGAGCCACCAGGCTCCCCCTCGTCGGCGCTCCGGGAGGAGCCGTCTCCGAGGCGGTAGGCCCAGCAGTGGTGGGTGGCGTCGGGGTCCGCGGCCTTGATCGCGGCCACCTGCTGCAGGGCCTCGGGCGCCGTCTCGACGGGCACGACCGTGGCGCGGAAGCGGCTGCCCTTGATCGGGTCCGCGTGGTGGACGAGACGGTGGGTGAGGGTGATGGGCACGGGCTTGTTGTCGCCTAGGAGGGTGTGGGGCATTGCTCCCTTCGCCTGGCTTGCTCACGTGATTTCAGGCGCTTCCGCTCCTCAGTCGGGTGCTACAGCACCCTCCATCGTCACGTAAGCACATGAAACCACGTCGCGGCGCCATGCTCGGTCCACAATGCCCCACACCCTCATAGCCTACCGACTCACCCCCCCGCGGTGGAGGTCACGACCACGGCGTCGGTGCCGACCACCCGGCCGTGCAGGTCCGTGGCGACGAGACCCACGTCGTTGGGGCCGCTCTCCAGGGGCACGGTCACCTGCCAGGTCCGCTCGTCGATCCAGCTCAGCTCCAGGGGCTCCTCGGCCCCCTCCAGCGCGACCTGGCGGACGTCGATCCAGGCCTCTCCTTCGAGCGCGACCTCCGTCGTCGCGACCGTGAAGTCGGCGCCCCCTGCTGTGGTGATGCGGAAGTCCAGCTCCGGAAAGCGCGACATCACGGCATCCGAGGAGCCGTGCAGCACCCAGTCCGCCCGATCGGCGACGAAGCGGCAATTGCCGTCGAAGTCCTGCCCGGGCAGCAGCTCACCGAGCTGGTCGCACCAGGGCGCCAGGTAGTCCCCGTTGTAGGCCCGCTCGATGATGTCGTGCAGGTGGCCGTAGTAGGACCGGAGGTTGGCCGGGTCCTCGATGAGCTGTGACAGGTCGGCGTTGCCCACCACCGCCATCGAGGAGCTGCTGAAGTAGTCCAGGTCGTGGGGGAAGAACAACAACCGCTGGTCGGAGGGCCGGAGGTAGAACTGGGCGTTGTGCTGGCTTCCGGCGCCGCCGTACTGGTCCGTGGCGCCGCTCAGGGTGGCGAAGGCGAAGCCGCGCAGCCACTGGTCGACGTCGATCACCTCGTCCGCCGCGGCCAGCAGCGCCGCGCTGGAGAGCCCGAGGGTCTGGCAGAGCCCGATGAGGCCGTCGAAGTCGTCCTCGCGCTCGTTGTTCTTGACCAGGAAGTTCCAGCGATAGGCCTCCTTGTCGTCGCCGAGATCGGTGAGGGCTGTGCCGACCACGCTGTCGGGCAGGGGCAGCTTCAGGCCCTCGGCGGTGCCGTCGTCGGTCGTCAGCGGGTAGTAGATCAGCTCGTACTCGAAGAGCCGCCCGCTGCTCCCCTCCTCGAACTGGGAGGCCAGCACCAGGTCGGTGAAGCGGTCGAGCTGCAGCTCCGCCGGCCCGGTGATCTCCGAGAGCGGGGCCACGAGCTGGATCAGGTCGTTGTACTCGCCGGAGACCGAGCCGGCGCGGGTCATCACCAGGTTCAGCAGCACCTCGCGCTGGCCGAAGCCCACGCCTTCGGACCGGTCGATGAGCACGCTGGTGTGGCTGCCCCGGAAGGGCTGCTCGTCGTGGAAGCCGACGCCATAGCCCAGGCGCAGGGTCTGGGGTCGGCCCCGCTCGCTGCCCTTGGCCCGCACGCCCACGTCGTAGAACACCTCGGCCTCGTCGTAGACCACCGTGGCCCCGACGAGGTCGTTGCTCATGAGGTTGACCTCGTCGTGCAGCCAGTCCGAGTCGGCCCGGGTCATGAGGATCCGGAGGTTGTGCAGGCCGTTGGTCTCCGCCTGGCCGTCGTCGAAGATGACCAGGGCGCGGGAGCCGGGCCCCTCGGCGGGCAGGGTGGAGGTGGCGCCGAGGGTGTCTTCCGCCTCGACGTAGACCTGCACGATCGTGCCGGCCGCCTGTCCGTCGAGCTCCGCCTCCCAGCTCCCCGGGTCGGTCTCGACCATGGCCTGGTCGGTGAAGGTCGCCCCGGCGACCGAGGACCACAGGGTCACCTCCTCGACGCCGTCGGGATCGTCCACCGAGACGGTGATGCGCACGGGCTCGTGCGGCGCCGGCACGGCCACCTCCTGGTCGAGGTCGTCCAGGGTCGGGCCCAGGTTGTCGACCCTCGTCGAGTTCGGCTCGCCGGGTGTTCCGGAGAACTCGGGCTGCTCCACGAGCGTGGTCCGCGGCAGGCGGTTGAAGTAGAGCCGGGTGTTGAGCTGGTTGCTGCCCGAGACCCAGCGGGCCCGGAAGGAGACCTCGTACTCCCGGGTGCCGATGGCGGAGAGCAGGGTGGTCTCGGCGTGGTTGTGCATGTGTCCGGTGGGCCCGGTGGCCACCAGGCGCAGCACGGAGTTCGAGGCGTCGTCTGGATCGGCCACGATCTCGCTGTGGCGGTGGTTGCCCAGCAGCCGCCAGGGGTCGTCTGCAGCGTCGAAGGTGCCATCCTGGAGCAGCTCCACCGGGGCTGTGTCCGGGTCCTGGATCACGCTGAGGTCGTCGATCAGCACCTCCCCGGCGTCGAGCAGGCCCAGCACCAGCTCCTCCCAGGCGCCGTCGGGGCCCACAGCGCTGCGCTCGGCCACGCCGCGGATGCTGGTGTGGATCCAGTCGGTGCGGCCGCTCTCGTCGCTGGCCGCCCAGGCCCCGGCGACGGCGTTGTCGGACCAGGCGTCGCGCAGCTCCAGGCTCGACCCCCCGCCATCGGCCGCCGTGGGCCAGCGCCCGCCGTCGAAGTAGCGCACCTCGTCCGCCGGGTTGCCGGCGGCGTCGAGCAGCAGGATCCGGTCGCCGCCGTTGTCCAGGCGGCCCTCGAAGTCGCCGACCACGGTGATGTCCGGGTGGTCGCGCTGCAGGGACTCGGCATCGCCCGCGACCACCACGTAGTCGTCCGGCGCCAGCAGCGTGCCCACCGGGAATTCGTAGGCCACGGCGTCGACGAGCTGCCAGCCGCCGAGGTCGACCTCGGTCTCACCGCGGTTGGTGAGCTCGATCCACTCCTCGGTCCGTGCGGCGCGGTGGTACTGGATCTCGTGGATCACCAGGTCTTCGCTGAGGTCGATGAGGTTGGGCTCGCCGGGCGTGGCGGCGCTCGGGAAGCGCCAGGGGCCGCCGTCGCGGGCACGCGCCCGGGGCCTGCCCTGCACCCTCACGGCGTCGTGCAGCCTGCTCCCATCGGCCGAGGTGAGGAAGAGCACGTCGCCCGCGTCCGGGTCGAAGCCGACGTCGTCCAGCAGGAGCAGCTCGGATGGCCCGAGCTCCCCGTCGGGCAGCACGTGCTCCCCGCCCGCCGACGAGGCCAGCAGCAGGCCGCTGGTGTCCTGGGTGCTCGGGCTCCCATCGAGCAGCTCGACCCAGAAGGGCGTGTCGGAGGCGGGCGCGACCTCGTTGAGGAGGATCGTGGGCTCGGTGGTCGCCGGCCAGGTCTCGGCGGTCAGCGAACAGCCAAAGGCCATGTCCAAGTCGTCGGGCTCGGCCTGGTGGACCTCGACGGCCAGCACGTTGTGCCCCCGCACCAGCGCTTCGGCGGAGAGGTCGGCGGAGAGGTCGGCTGGGTCGGTGACCGGGGCCGTGGCCAGGGTCGTGTCGTCCACCGGGCCGTCCGGCATGTTCTGCCGTAGCACTTCGGCGCCGTTGAGGTAGAAGATCGCGCCGTCGTCGAGCAGGCACTCCAGCCTCAGCTCGGTCGAGGCCCGGTCGCCCTCGAAGGAGAAGGGCGTTCGGAAGGTGATCGTGGTGGGGATCGGCGACAGCTCGGTGTTCCCGGAAGAGCCGACCAGGGGGTCCTGGGAGCGGAAGAGCGCGTAGGTGTTCTCGGAATTGGTCACCGAGTCGTTGTCGAAGGTGTCGCCCCAGATGAACTTCGCGGCGCTGCTGAAGGAGCCGCTGACGGACGAGCCCCAGGGACTCGAGCTGCGGTCGGCCTCGACGGCTGGGAGCTCCCAGAGGCCGTCGGTGTTGGCGTCCTCGACGAGCAGGGTGAGGGCCTCGGCGGTGGGCACGGGACCGGGAGGGGTGGCGCCGGGGTTGTCATCGGTCGGCCCGAGGACCCACTCGAAGGTCGCCGCGTCCGTGCCCACGACCTCGTCGGGCAGCTCGACCTCGGCGATGGTCATCTGGGGGCTCCAGGAGTCCCCGGGCGCCTCCCAGGCGGCGAGGTAGAGGTGGTCCTGGGGCGTCGCCTCGAAGTCGAACGCGTCCACCGTCGTCCAGTCGCCGTCGGGGTCCTCGCCGACGAGACGGAGCTCGTCGCCGTCGGCTTGGCCCACAAACAGCGCGTAGTAGTTGTCCGCCGTGACCCAGACCGTCGCCGGGGTCTCCAGCTCGGCCTCGCCAGCGAAGAAGGTGGCCTGGCCGCTGTCCCATCCGCTGTCGTCGTGGTCCGGCTCGGCCCAGTCGTCGGCGGGGTAGGTCCCGGAGGTGTCGTAGCTCCAGGTGGCGCCGTCGGGCACGAGCACCTGGGTGGTCGGGGGCTCCAGGGGATCGAGGAGGTTGGACCCGCCGGGCGTGCCGCCGAGCTCGGTGCTGACCGTCCAGTGCTCGGCGTGGTCGCTGGCGGCGTCGGGGTCGAGCTTTGCCAGGGTGAACCCCGAGCCGTCGGCTCCGACGGGCCAGGGGTCGTCGTCGCCGTACTCGACCGTGTCGATCAGCCGGCCGCTGTTGTTGTGCAGCTCGATGCGCTCGCCGCCGTTGGCGAGGCGGCCCTCGTAGGGCCCCAGGGCGCCGGCGAAGCCGGTCTCGGTCTCCAGCAGTCCCGGGTCGGCGGCCACGACCAGGAAGGAGCCGGCGGGCAGGAGGGTGCCCTCCTCGAAGGTGAAGCTCACGCCCTCGTCGAGGGACCAGCCCGAGAGGTCCATGTCGAAGACCATCGGGTTGTAGAGCTCGATCCACTCCAGGTCGTCGCCGGAGGGCGGGTGGTAGTGGAGCTCGGCGAAGGCGATCGAGCCGGGTGCGGTCACCTGACGGCGCAGCCAGGGGGCCTGCTCGGACGGGACGACCTCGACGTCGTCGTCGGTGTCGGTGCTGCTGTCCACCAACGGATCGCTGTCGATGACGATGGGGGTCACGCCCTCGCCGGGGCACCCGGCGAGGAGCGGCACCGCGGCGGCGGTGGCCCACAGGACGCTGCGCGCCAGGCGCACGGCGATGGGCTTCGGCACGGCTCCTCCTGCGCCCTGGGCGACGGGCTGCGCCTCCATCATGGACCGTGGTCGCCCTCGGGCGCCATGACCGAGATGCGCCAGAGGTTGTTCCGAATCGTCATCGAGGAGACGATCCACAGCGACGAGCCGGCCGACTCGGGCGGGCCTGCAGACAGCGCGTCCTGAACCCCCGGGCCGCACCGAGTCCCCTCACTTCGCCGCCTGGCGACACCGAGTCCCCTCGAACTGCCGCCTCGGTGGCTTCCGCTCCTTCCACGTGCGCCCAAGTGGTTGAGATCTCGTCGGCTCGCGGGGCGATCCAGCGCCCAGGGGGCCGGAGGCGGAAGTCTGAACGGACTCGGTGTTGGGCTCCATGACGGACCCCCGGTGAGAATTCTCCGAGCTGTCACGCACCGAGCGCCGCCCCCCCGATAGCTCCTCCTACCCGCCAGGAGACGTCCATGACCTTCCGCGATGACCTCGTCCCCCACCTCTCCACCGACTTCATCGAGGTCGACGTCGACCGTCTCAGCCACCTCGGCCGGCACTACAACGGCAAGGTCCGGGACCTGTTCATCGGTGAGGAGGAGATCGTCATGATCACCACCGACCGGCTCTCGGCCTTCGACGTGGTGCTCACCTCGATCCCCTGCAAGGGCGCCATCCTCAACGCCATCGCCCTGCACGCCTTCGAGGCCACCGAGGACATCTGTCCCAACCACCTCATCGACGCCCCCCACCCCAACGTGCTCCGGGTGAGGCGTGCCCAGGCCCTGCCGATCGAGATCATCGTGCGGCGCCACGTCACCGGGTCGCTGTGGCGGGACATCGAGGCCGACCGCCACGGCGTCTACGAGCTGGACCTGCCCGCGGACCTGAGGAAGGACCAGAGACTCGAGGAGCTGATCATCACCCCCTCCACCAAGGCGGAGAAGGGCGTGCACGACGAGCCGATTTCCCGTAGAGCGATCCTCGAGGAGGGGCTGGTGGAGGAGGCGCTGCTGGACCAGGCCTTCGACGTGGCCCTGAAGCTCTTCACCCGAGGCGAGGAGCTGGCGGCCGAGCACGGACTGATCCTGGTGGACACCAAGTACGAGATGGGCACCATCGACGGTGAGCTGGTGGTGATCGACGAGATCCACACCGCCGACTCCAGTCGCTACTGGCTGGCGGACGAGTTCGAGGCCCGGTTCGCCGCGGGCCAGCCCCAGGCGATGCTCGACAAGGAGAACATCCGCCAGTGGCTCATCGGCCAGGGCTACATGGGCGACGGCCCGATCCCGGACATTCCCGACGACGTGCGGCTGGACCTGGCCGAGGTCTACGGCCGGCTCCACGAGAAGCTCCTGGGCAGGCCCTTCGTGCCGCCGACGGCGCCGGTGACGGAGACGCTGTACGACGCGCTCTGACGCACTCCCACCTACCGTGCCTGTCAACCCGCTCGCTGCGCTCGGGGTGTGACAGTGCCCGTGGGCGTGCAGGTAGCGGACTACTCGATGTACCCCAACGCCCGCAGCCCCTCCGTCTCCCCACTGGGCGCTTCCGGCAGCAGCCTCCGCGTGAGCGACTGGCCCAGCGCCTTGCTCGTGGCCCTCGTGGCCTGGAGCCGCTCGGTCAGCTCAGCGAGCCGCTCCGGGTGGACCTCCGCCAGGTCGGTCTTCTCCAGCGGGTCGCTCGTGAGGTCATAGAGCCGGAAGGTCCCATCCACCTGCAGCACCTTCCAGCCGTCCGCCGAGATCAACGTGCGCATGTTGTGGGCGTACTCGGAGTAGACGTCCCCAGCGGGCACCGGCTCGCCTCGCGCGGCGCCCGACAGGTCCCGTCCCTCCCAGTGCTGGCCCTGGGCGATGAGCCCCAGCCCGGCCAGGGTCGGTGCCACGTCCATCTGCTGCACCCGGGTCCCGACCCGGGCCGGCTCGACGCCCGGCACCCGGAACATCAGCGGCACGTGGAGGTTCTCCTGCCAGAGGTCGCCGTGAAGCCAGCGACCGTGCTCGTTGAACTGCTCGCCGTGGTCTGGTCGGCGGCCTGCTGCTCGAGCCGGTGCAGCACGGCGTCGGTGAGCTGCGCGCCGGACACACCGCTGGAGCTCGGGCCGGGCACGCGGTCCCAGGAGTCGAAGCCCTGGTCGAAGCCCCGCTCCGGCACCAGGATCGGGGTCTTGAGCAGCGCTGCGGTGTCGTAGCCGGCGGCACGGAACTGCTCGGCCAGCCTCGTTGCCGGCGACAGCCCCCCGGGTGGCCGACCCCTCGCCCGACGTGGTTAGGTGAGCGCCATCGCCAGCCCGGAGACGCCCGATGGCCACCGTCGACCTCGACTACGAGTCCTTCAAGCTGCGCGCGGAGTCCGAAGGCATGCTGCTGGTCGACTTCTGGGCCTCCTGGTGCGGCCCCTGCAAGACCTTCGCACCCACCTACGAGGCGGCCTCCGACAAGCACCCCGACGCCGTCTTCGGCAAGGTCGACACCGAGGCGCAGCAGGCGCTGGCCCAGCACTTCGACGTGCGCAGCATTCCCACCCTGATGGTGTTCCGGGACGGCGTGCTGCTCTTCCAGCAGCCCGGAGCCCTGCCACCCGATGCCCTGGAGCAGGTCATCAGCCGCTGCAAGGCGCTGGACATGGACGAGATCCGGCGGCAGATCGCCGCGCAGGAGGCCGCGGATCAGTAGTAGTTGCAGTCGTAGACCCAGCTCGCTCCGTGCACCGTGCCGTCGTTGCCCCAGGCGGAGAGGTCCTCCAGGGTGGAGCCGCTCGCCTCGTCGAAGCCGAGGAGCAGCCAGCGCTCCTGGGCCACGTCGAACTCGTCGTCCGGTGTGAAGCTCGAGGTGTAGAGCTCGGTCGGGGCGAGGGCGACCTCGGCGAGCTGTCCGTCGAACCAGTAGCTGGAGGAGGCGCTGTCGCGGCCGAGGATCAGGTCGGCGGCGGACGCCACGGGGGTCGAGTCGGGCCCCGAGCTCTCCTCGGTGCCGTCGAGGAAGAGGCGCTCGGTGCCGCCCGGCGGCGGGTTGACGTAGGCCACGTGGTACCAGACGTCGGTGCTCAGGGTGGTGGTGCCGACCAGCTCGGTGGCGTCGGAGTGGGCGAAGTAGACCAGCCCGCCCCCGTGTGAGCTGCTGGTGCCGGTCACGCCCAGCAGCCAGCCGTCCCAGCCGCTGGTGGCGTCGCGCTTGGACATCAGGTGCATGTCGCTCGACGGGATGCTGTCCAGCCTGAACCAGGCCTCGACCGTGAAGTTGCCGCTGTTCAGGTCGAGCTGCGAGCCGTCGGTGACCGTGACGTAGGAGCTGGAGCCGTTGAAGTCGAGGCTGGAGCAGTTGTCGACGCCGGCCAGGTCGGTCGCCGCGGTGCCGTCGGCCTCGCCGTCGTTGGGGGTGGCGGTGCACTCCCAGATCTCGCCGCCCAGGGTGTCGCTGCCGGGCACGGTGTCGTCGGTCCAGGTGGTGGTCGTGGCGCCGGAGTAGCTGCTGCTGTCGACGGTCCAGGTCATGGTGTAGGTGACCGTGTCGGCGTCGACGTCCTCGGCGTGGTTGTCGACCTCGCAGACCAGGTCGTCCCGGCCGGCGTAGGGGTTGCTGGGGGTGATGGTGATCGTGGGCTCCCCCGGAGGCGTGTTGACGACGGTCACGGTGGACGAGGTCAGGGAGTCGCCCTGGTCCCGGCCGTCGTCGGGGGTGACGGTGACGGTGATCTGCTGGCCCTTGTCGAAGTAGCTGGCGCCGTTGAGGCTGCTGGAGGTCGAGCCCGGGTCGGAACCATCGACCTCCCAGTCGTAGGTCAGCGCGATGCTGTCGCCGTCCTCGTCGGTGGTGGAGACCGTGGCGCTGAGCGTCGAGTTGGTGCTCGGGTCGGACGGCGTGAGCTCGACGGAGATCACCTCCGGTGGCGAATTGGAGATGGTCAGGGTGTCGGAGGAGAACGGATCGCTGAGATCGGTCCCGTCGGACACGCTGACCATGCAGACGATCTCGTCGTCCCGGTTGAACTCCGTGCTGGCGAGGGTGTCTCCGCTGCCCACGCTGACGCCGCGGATCTCCCAGGTGTAGAGGTAGGTGAAGCTGGTGGTGCCGTCGGCGTCGGTGGCCGTGCCCTCGGTACAGGTCAGCTCGTCGTCGGTGTAGGCCGGGTCGGGGGAGATGGTGACCGAGTCCAGCTCCGGGGGGCTGTTCTCGATGAGGATGGCGGCGCTGAGCGGGGTGCCCGTGGCCGAGCCGTCCGACGGGGTGACCTCGCAGGAGACGAGGTCCCCGCCGACGAAGACGCCGGCGAGGGTGCTGGAGGTGCCCTCGAGGTTGCCGTTGACGGTCCACTCGTAGGTCGACTGGTCCGCGTCTCCGTCCTCGTCGACGAAGCCGCCGTAGACGCAGGTGAGCGTGTCCGAAGCATAGGCCGGCTCGGGGTCGATGCCGACGGAGGTGATCGAAGGCGCGGAGTTGTCGATGACCAGCGACTCCGACACGGGCGTGCCTTCGTCTTCGCCGTCGTAGGGGGTCACGGTGCAGGTGACGGTGTCGCCGCCGGTGAACAGGGCGCTGAGGGTGAGGTCGGTGGAGACGTCGATGCCGTTGACGGACCAGCTCACGTGGGACTGGTCGCTGTCGTCCAGGTCGGGGTCGACGAAGTCGGACCAGGAGCAGCGCAGCTCGTCCTCGGCTGTGGCAGGGTTCGGCGTGATCGACACCGAGCTGACGGTGGGGACGGTGTTGGAGATCCGGAGGCTCGTCGACACCATGGCGCCGTAGTCCTCGCCGTCGTAGGCCGTGAGCTCGCAGAAGACGGTGTCACCACCGGAGAAGACGCCGCTCAGGGTGGTGTCGCTGCCGACGGTGTTGCCGTCCATCATCCAGACCACCTCGGACTGGTCGCTGTCTCCGTCCTCGTCCTCGTAGTCCAGGGCCGAGCAGGTCAGGGTGTCGGCGATGGTGGCCGGATCCGGCGAGATGGTGACGCCGGTGATCGCCGGTGCGGTGTTGCCCACGGTGACGCTGTCGCTCAGCGGCGTCCCTTCGCTGTTGCCGTCGTAGGGGGTGACCGTGCAGACCACCTCGTCGCCCTTCTCGAAGGACTCGCTCAGGGTCTCGCTGGTGCCGACCTCCGTGCCGTCGACGGTCCAGGAGTACGTGGACTCGTCGGCGTCACCGTCCAGGTCGGAGTAGCCCTCGTAGGCACAGGTGAGGGTGTCCATCACCGTGGGGGAGGCGGGGGTGATGGTCACGTTGGTGATCTCGGGAGGCGTGTTCTCGATCGCCACCTCGTTGCTGTACGCGACGTCTCCGTCCTGGTAGCCGTCGTTGGGCGTGACCAGGCACTGGACGGTGTCGCCGATCTCGAAGAAGTCGTCGGTGAGCTCGTGGTCGGTGAGCCCGAGGGCACTGCCGGACACCGTCCAGGACACGGTGGCCTGCACCACGTCGTCGTCGGCGTCGGTGGCGTCGTCGAAGGTGCAGGCCAGGGTGGCGCCCGTGTAGCCCGGGTCGGGAGCGAGGGTTGCGGCCGGAATGACGGGCTTGGAGTTGAGGATGGTGACAGTGGCGCTGGCCGGCGTGCCGTCGGTGGCGCCGTCGTTGGGGGTGACGATGACCTCCCAGACCTCGTCCTTGGCGGTGAGCGAGGAGGGGAGGGTGTCGGCGGTGCCCAGGGTCGAGCCCCCGTCCTTGGACCAGGCGTAGGCGTAGGTGACGGGGTTGCCCTCCGGGTCGACGCTGTCGGAGGTGACCACCGCGACCAGGTCGTCGTCGGTGTAGGCCGGGTCGGGGGTGATCTCGACGGTGGGCTCGCTGGGGCCGACGTCGATGCTGAAGGGGATCTCGGAGGTGGCCGTGAGGCCGTCGGGATCGGTGAGCACGACGGTCAGGGTCTGGTCGCCGGGCGAGAGCGTGTCGTCGGTGAACGCCACGAGACCGTCCTGGGGCGGGGAGTCGGTGTTGAACTCGCCGTCGACGTCGCTGGTCCAGCTCAGGGTCAGCTCGTCGGGGTCGGACTCCTCGTCGGCCACGGTGGCCGAGAAGGTGACGCCTCCGACGTCGTAGAGCACGCCGCCAGCCGTCGGGCGGGTGACCTCCAGGGTGGGCGGCGTGCCGACCACGTAGCTCACGGACGCCAGGCAGGTGCCGCCGGCCTCGTCGGTGACCTCCAGGCTGACCAGGTGCAGGCCCTGGGTCAGGGTGCTCGAGGTCAGCGTGGCCACGCCGGCCGCGGTCGCGGGACTGGTGCTCAGCACGCCGTCGACGTCGCTGGACCAGGTCGCCTCCAGCTCGGCCGGGTCCTGCTCGCTGTCGTCGACGGAGCCCGTGAAGGTCGCGGTCTCGCCCTCGGCGCTCCAGTCGCCGTCCTCGGGGGCCGTGATCTCGCAGGTGGGGTCGGAGTTCTCCGGTCCGACCTCCACGTCGAGGGAGTCCGAGCCCTCTCCCCCGTTGGAGTCGATGGCGTAGAGCGTGAGCGTGTGGCTCCCCTCGGTGAGGGTCACGGTGGTGGAGACGTTGCCCTCCCCGTCGGGGGCGCCGGTCACGCCCAGGCCGCCGTCCTGGTCGCTCTCCCAGCGGGTGTCGAGCAGGTTGGGCAGGTCGAAGTCGTCGGACACCACCCCGGCCAGGTCGATGGGCTGCCCGGAGTAGAGCTCGGCGCCGTCCTCGGGCGAGGTGATCTCGACCACGGGCTCGTAGTCGTGGAGCACGGCCAGCGACAGGGAGTCGGAGCCCGTGTGCTCCTCGGGGTCCCACGCTTCGAAGACCAGGTCCCCCTCCCCCTCGGTCATCAGGGTCTCGCAGGAGGTGAAGCCGTCGGCGTCGACGTCGAGGTCGTCGCAGATCACCTCCCCGCTCCAGACGAAGCGGGCCTTCAGCGCGGTCTCGTCGCTGTCGCCGTCGATCGCCGTGCCGGAGAGCAGCTCGGGGATGTCGTCGCGAAGGACCGAGTAGAGGGTGGGGGACTCCAGGGTGACGAAGGGCGCGAAGCCGTCATCGTCCCCGTTGCAGGCCATCAGGGAGAAGATCAGGAAGGTCATGGCTCGATCCCGGCGGGGAGTGGAGTGTACCTGCTCCCTGCCGTCCTGGTCCTCGTTAGAGACAGCCCGTGTTCGCCGACCTGCCGCTCCGTGACGTGCTGACGACCCCGGTCTTCGGAGGTCTCGTGCCCTGGCGGGGGCTGCTGGCGGTCCTGCTCTTCTACGGGGGCATCCTGCTCGCCCGGCGAGCCCGGCGGTACTACGACCGCAAGACCGAGGGCACGGTCGGGGACCACGAGCGCGTCCGGAGGTGGGTCCACCGGACCACGCTGGTCGTCTGCACGCTGGTGGCCTTCAGCGTCGCTGGGCTCCCCGTCGGCGTCTTCTTCGGACGACGCATCACCACCCTTGGCTCCGTGGAGCTGACCCCGGCCACGCTGCTGACCGCGGCGGTCATCGTCGTCTTGAGCTGGTGGTTCAGCCGGCTGGTCCAGACCGCCGTCGAGGGGTCCTTCGCCCGCCGGGAGGTCGAGGAGCAGGGCACCCTCGACGCCATCAAGCGCCTGGTCCACTACGTGGTGATGGCCGTCGGCCTGGGTGTGGCCCTGCAGACGGCCGGCATCCACCTCGGGGCGCTCTTCGCCGCCGGCGCGGTGTTCGCCGTCGGGGTCGGCTTCGCGCTGCAGGACATCGCCCAGAACTTCGTCAGCGGCATCATCCTGCTCGTCGAGCGCAGCATCACCACCCAGGACGTGCTGGAGCTGGAGGGGCGGGTCGTCCGGGTGGAGCTCATCGGGCTGCGGTCCACCCAGGTCCGCAGCCTCGACGACGAGCAGCTCATCGTGCCCAACGGCACCCTGGTGCAGAACACGGTCAAGAACTTCACCCTGACGGACCCGGTGATCCGGGTCCGCGGCACGGTGGGGGTCCACTACACCTCCGACATGGAGGTCGTGGCCGCGGCCCTGGACCGGGCCGGACGCGACGTGCCCGGGCGGGACCCCGCCGTCGACCCGGTGGTCTTCCTCGACGAGTTCGGCGCCAACGCCGTGATCTGGGAGGTGTCCGTGTGGTCCCGGGACCCGTGGAACGTCCCGCGGACCCGGTCCAACCTGAACCGCGCGATCTGGCGGCGGCTCCAGGAAGCCGGCGTGACCATCGCCTACCCGCAGCTCGACGTCCACATCCAGCAGAGCGTGCCGTGATCACCCACCTCGACCACATCGCCCTGGCCGTGTCCGACCTCGGCGAGGCCATCGCCCGCTTCGCCGAGGACTTCGGCCTGACCTGCACCGGCACCGAGGACGTGCCCACCGAGAGCACCTCCACCGCCTTCTTCCCGCTGCCCGGGACGCGCATCGAGCTGGTCCACCCGATGGACGGTGCGGGGCCCATCCAGGGGTTCCTCGAGAAGCGCGGTCCCGGCCTCCACCACCTCTGCTTCCGGACCGACGACCTCGAGGGAGACATGGAGCGCCTCGTCGCCAAGGGCTACCGCTTCCTCAGCGACCGCCCGCGCCCCGGTGCACACGGCACGCGGGTGGCCTTCATCCACCCGAAGTCGACCGGTGGGGTGCTCATCGAGCTCTCCCAGCACCCGGCGGAGACCGCTTGACCTGGCGGGTGTCGGCCCAGGGGGAGACCACCTCGCTCTGGGAGCGCAAGCGGCGGGCTGGCCAGCGGCTCGTCCTGGGCCTGCCCGGCCCCAGCGTCGACCCGGTCACCCGGCGCCTGGCCCGGGAGCTGCGGCCGGCGGGCTTCATCCTCTTCGCCCGCAACGTCGAGGAGCCGGCCCAGGTGCGGGAGCTCAACCGGGAGCTGGCGAGTCTCTTGCCCCCCGAGCTTCCTCCGTGGCTGACCGTCGACCAGGAGGGGGGGCGCGTCCAGCGGATCCGCGACGGGGCCACGCTCTGGCCGCCGATGCGTCACGTGGGCAATTGCGACGACCTGGAGCTCACCGGTCGACTCGCGGCGGCGCTGGCCGACGAGGTGGCGGCGCTGGGCTTCAACGTGGACTGGGCCCCGGTCGCCGACGTCGACTCCAACCCGGCCAATCCCGTCATCGGCGATCGGTCCTTCGGGCGGGATCCGAATCGCGTCGCCGAGCAGGTGGTGACCTTCGTGCGGGCCTTCCAGGGCCGGGGGGTGATGGCCTGCGTCAAGCACTTCCCCGGCCACGGCGACACCCGGACCGACAGCCACGAGACCCTGCCCGTGGTGGAGAAGGAGCGCCCGGACGTCGAGGCGGTGGAGCTGCCGCCCTTCGCGGCCGCCGTTCATGCCGGGGTCGGCGCCGTGATGAGCTCCCACGTGGTCTTTCCCGACTACGGCGAGGCGCCGGCCACCATGAACCCGGCGCTGCTGAGCGGTGTCTTGCGGGGGGACCTCGGCCACCGCGGCCTGGTGGTCTCCGACGACATGGAGATGAAGGCCGTGCACGGGCGCTTCCCGCTGGAGGACACCCTGGCGAGGTCCTGTGCGGCGGGCATGGACCTGTTCCTCTTCTGCGAGGACCAGGCGCTACAGGTCGAGGCCTACGAGGCCCTCGTCCGGATCCAGGAGCGGGAGCCCACCCACGACACCCTGGCGCGGGACTCCGCCCGTCGCCTGCTGGCTGCACGGGAGCGCTTCCTGAAGGATCGGCCCCGGATCCCCGACCTGTCGGTGGTGGGTCGCCAGCTTCACAAGGACCTCGCCTTGCTGGTGCGGGCCCGGGGAGGAGAGACATGATCACCTTGCTCCTGAGCACCGTCGCCCTCGCCCAGGAGCCGGGGCCCACCTGCCAGGCCCTGGAGCCGGTGCCGTCCCGCTTCCAGGTGGCCTGGGTCTCCGAGGCTGGGACCCGGGTGGGCTCGGATCGGGTCCTGGAGGTGGTGCGGGTGGCGGACCTGCGCACCTTCATGGACGCCGAGCGACCCGACCAGGAGGAGTTCCTGCAGCAGCTCGGCCTGGTGCCCAAGAGCGGACGCGGCTCGGCCAAGGCCTGGCAGGTGACCCTGTTCGACGTCGACGCGGAGGTGCTCTGTCGGCCGGTGGGTGGCGCCGAGCCCGGCAAGCTGCTGGTGGGAGTTCCGGCCTGTGCCGAGCACCTCCAGACCGGCGGTCGGGCCTTCACCGGCTGCGGCTACACCCGGGACACCGACGACATGAGCCGGGGGCTCGACGCCTTCCGGGTGACCTGGGCCGAGGCCACGGCCTGGGGCTTCTGCGTGTTCCCGCTGGAGCGCTTCATGCTGGGAGAGGCGGCCCGGCCCCAGTGATCGGGCTCTGGCTCTCGGTGGCCCTGGCTTCGGACGACCTCCAGGCCCAGCTCCACGCGCTGACGGCCAACAAGCACGCCTGCGACGACGCGATCCCGGCGCTGGACGCCCGGCTCGCGGTCCACCCTGAAGACCTGGAGGCGCGACTGCGACGGGCGGACTGCCGCTACCAGGTCGGCCGGCTCGCCTGGGCCCTCGAGGACGTGGAGCGGGTCCTGGCGGTGGAGGAGTCCGTCGAGGCGCGGGTGCTCCACGTGGTGCTCCTGTCGCGTGGCGGGCGGCTCGGGGAGGCGCGGCGGGGGCTGCGTCGTCTGCCGGCGGACACGCCCGGGCGGTCTCGTGCGGAGGGGGTGGTGCTGGCGGCGGGAGGAGACCTCGGGGGGGCTTGGGGGGCGGTGGATGCCGCCCTGGTGCGCTGGCCGACGGACCCCGAGGTGCTGCGGCTGGCGGGGGAGGTGGCGGCGCTGGACCCGGACGGCCTGACTCCGGCCGCGGCGGCGGCCCTGGAGCGCCCGGAGCGCTTCGCCCAGCAGTACAACCGGGCCGTGCAGCGGCTCAACGTCGGCGATGGCGCCGGCTGCCTGGTGATCCTGGCCGAGGCCGAGGGGCTGGTGGGGTCGGTGGAGCGTCCCCTCCAGGCGCGGCTGGGGCACCAGTGCGCGGCGCAGGCCGGTGAGCTGGAGCGGGCGGCGGCGCTGCTGGCCGAGGCCGGCGGGGTCGAGGCCGCGGATCCGAGCGCCGTGCTGCGGCAGGCCGAGCTGCTGCGTCGGGCGGGGCGGACCGCGGAGGCCCTGGTGCTCTTCGAGGGGGTGGTGCCGGTGACGGGTGAGCAGCTCATGCTGCAGGCGACGGGGCGGGTGGTGATCCACCGGGAGGCCGGGCAGCTCGACGAGGCCCTGGAGGTCGCCGACGACGGGCGGGCCTCGGCGGCGAGCCGGGCGAACCTGGCGGTGGCCCTGCGCGAGGCCGATCGGGACGTGGAGGCCCTGGCGCTGCTGGAGGGGGCCTGTCCGGACATGGAGGGGGAGGGCGCGGTGAGGTGCTGGCAGACCCTGTCGCGGTGGCGGGGGGAGTAGGGGAGGGTCTGTGACCCCCGGGCGGGGCCGGCATCTCCGTGGCTCCAGCACGGAGGCATCGAGATGTTGAGACGCCTGGCCAAGAGAGTCCTGCGTGGCGGCGGAGCCTCGCCGGAGCGCCCCGTGCCGCGGGAGCCCTCGCCGACACCGGAGCCCATGACGCCGGAGCCGGACTTCGAGATCGGGGCCAGCCGGCTCCGGGAGTGGGTCGACGAGGGGCGCACGGTGCACTTCCTCGACATCCGGGAGGCCTTCGAGGTGGGGGCCGGTGTGGTCGCCGGAGCCCGGTGGATCCCGATGAACAGCGTGCCGGACCGCCTCGACGAGATCCCCCGGGACGGGACCCTGATCGTCTACTGTGCGGCGGGCGCCCGGTCCTTCGGGGTCACCCACTGGCTGCGAGACCGGGGCTTCGACGACGCGTGGAGCCTGGTGGGTGGCCTCGGTGCCTGGTTCGCCGAGGGCGGGGAGCGCGGGCCGGAAGGTGGTCCATAGGGGCCCCCAGCACAAGCAGCGCACCGTTGCGCGGACCCCTTCCGCCCCTGTCGGCCCGGGTCGCACTCAGCGTGACTCTGCCATGCCGGCGGCGACCCCAGACCGACAGGGACGGAAGTTGCCTCGCGCACCGGCACACGACTTCCGCCCTGGTCATCCAGGTTGTGGTGCGGGTGGCGCTCAGGGGGGAGCATGACCCTGGCGCCCCACGCGCTGCGCCACCTCGATCTGCGCGCGCCTGGGGTGCCACAGATCGGGTTGGCGCCGCGCCACCTCGATCTGCGCGCGCCTGGGGTGCCACAGATCGGGTTGGCGCCGCGCCACCTCGATCTGCGCGCGCCTGGGGTGCCACAGATCGGGTTGGCGCCGCGCCACCTCGATCTGCGCGCGCCTGGGGTGCCACAGATCGGGTTGGCGCCGCGC
>CAZCVP010000022.1:49200-54771 GCA_964501915.1 uncultured Enterobacterales bacterium | reverse complement strand
GGGGGGGGGGGGGGGGGGGGGGGGGGGGGGGGGGGGGGGGGGGGGGGGGGCCTGGCCTTGGGCGGCGGCACGGGTGCAGCAGCGACCGGAGGCGGGCCGGCGGGCGGCGGCGGTGCCGCGGCAGCCGGCGCGGGCGGTGCGGCGGGCGCGGCCTTGGGCGGCGGCGGCGGCGAGGCCTTCAGCGGCGGCGGGGGCGGCGCAGCGGAGACCTTGGGCGGCGGCGGCGGCGCGGCGCTCGCGGCCTGGGGCGGGGGTGGGGCCTCGTCCGGCACCGGGGCCGTGCGCCCCGACCGCGGGGCGGCCGGGGCCGGCGCGGGCGGGGGGGGGCCCCGCCCGGCGCGGGGGGCGGGGGGGGGCGGGGGGGGCGGGCCGCGGCCCGCTTCCTCGGTCGGTGCCGACTCGGTCGGCAGCGGGAGGTCCGGGATGCGCACGGCCGCGATGCCGTCGCGCGGGTCGGGCTCGGCGGGGAGGTCGGCCTCCGGCTCGTCGGAGGTCTCCTCGGCGGTCACCGGCACCGCCACCGACGCCGGAGCGGGGGGGGCGGCCTCCACCTCTTCCTCGGCGGGCTCTTCGCCGGGCTGGTGGAAGTCCAGCGCGAAGCCGGCGGGCGCCTCGACGGGCGGCGCCGGCTCGACACCGGGGGCCGACTCCGTGGGCCTGTCCTCGGTCAGCGCCGGTGCACCGAAGGACGGCACGTCCTCGGGGGGGCCCTCGGAGGGGGACAGCTCGGTGGGACGCTCGTCGGTGAACTCCCGAGGGAGGTCATCGGCGCCTTCGCGGGCCCGGGCGATGAGCTCACCGGTGAGCTCCTTCTCCTCGCTGGGCGGGGGCGCGTCGAGCTCGGCCATCGGCACGATGGTCTGGCCGGCCGAGCGGGGTGCGGGGCCCGAGGCGATGGCCAGGTCGCGGCGGCTGGGGGGCTCGACGGGAGAGGGACCGTCCCCCTCGCGCTCCTGGGCGGCACGCGCAGCCAGCGCTTCGCGGGCCATGGCGGCGGTGTTGGTCGGGTCGGGGTCGATGCGCGTGGCGACGTCGTCCTCGAACTTGCTGGCGTCGACCGGCGCGGAGGGCGCCATGGCCACGCTGCTGAGCTCGGGTGCCGGGCCGGTGCTGTCGACCCGGGAGGCCTGGAAGAGCGGCTGCAGGAAGGCGCGGGTGTCCTCGGCGATGCTCGAGAAGCTGTAGCCGGCCATCAGGCCGCGCAGGTCCTCGCGCAGCACGAAGGCCCGCTGGTAGCGGTGGCGCGGGTTCAGGGACAGGGCCCGGTAGAGCACCTTGTCCAGGCCGGGCATGATCTCCTTCACCTGGAGGAGCTGGCGGGTGACCTCGGCCTTGCGGACCCGGTGGATGGTCTGGAGGTTGGAGTCCGCGCGGAAGAGGGGCTCCAGGGTGAGCAGCTCGTAGAGCACGGAGCCGAGCGCAAAGATGTCCGACGCTGGCGTGAGCTTCTGGTCCGGGTGGGTCTGCTCGGGGGAGAGGTACTCCATGCGGGTCGGGATCGGACCGGCCACGCCGCCGTGGGGCAGCGAGGTCGGGGACCGCGTGAGCGCGTAGGAGCCCACCACGACCTTGCCGTCCGGTGTCACGAAGAGGGCGCCGGGCTTCAGCCCCAGGTGGAGCACGTTCTCGGCACCGCTGCCCTTGCCGGGCCGACCGTGCAGGGCTTCGAGGCCGTTGCACACCTGGGTCGCCAGGTTCAGGAAGACGTTGTGGGGCAGGGTCCGGTTCTGCTTGCGGGCCCAGGTGATCACCCGGTCCAGGTCGATGCCCTCGACCCAGGCTTCGGCGATGAACCGCTGATCACCCTCGGCGATCCAGTCCAGGATCTGGACCAGGAAGGGGTGGCGGACCCCCAACAGGTCGCGGACCCGGGCCTCCACGGAGGCCAGGCGCGAGGTGTCGTGGAGGATGTACGGCAGCACGCGACGTACGGCGATCTTCTTGCGCTCGGGTCCGTCCAGCACGCCGGCATAGGTCTCGGAGACCCCCCCCGTGCCCAACTTCCGGACGAGGGTGAACGGCCCGATCTTCTTCGGGAGGAGCATCATGGGGAGGGAACCTCGCGGGGTGCTTGGTCGGTCCTGCTCACAGACCGGCCGCGGACCAGTGCCCAGATTGGAGGTTCCGACCGTAGCGTCGAGCACCCCCCGCTTCAAGCTGCGCAACCGCTCGTTTTCGGCCAATTGACAAGGACGGCATCCCCTGCCTTGACGGGCTCGGGGGGCGGAGAGATATCGTGCCACGCATGAGCCTCTGGGACTCCATTCGGCGCTTGGGGGAGGCCGGACGACGCGTGGTGGAGCGGATCGACGCTCTGGAGGAGGAGGTCCGCAACGCCAACCCTTCGGCGATCGCCCGGAAGGCCGCAACGGAGCCCAGCGAGCGGATCCTGGAGGGAGGGGTCGACGACCTGCACGGCTTCGACGGGCCGGCCGCCGACGAGGCCCTCGACGGGGACACCCTCGACCCCGACTCGGAAGACCCGGAGGTGACCATGGTGGACCTCCCGGTCGTGGGCCCCGACGACCCCACGATCGAGGCGCGCGCCGCGGGCGCCCCGGACGGGGAGGGGGAGGCGGTCGAATTCCCCGACGTCGGGTCGGACATCACGGATCAGCTCGAGGAGGTGGACGACACGGAGCGACCCACGGGGCCGCTCAGGCTCGCGGACGAGGACACGCTGGTCCTCGAGGAGCTTCCGAAGGACGGACCGAGGTTCCGCAACAGCCTCGGCTTCTCGGACCAGGAGGTCGTGACCTTGTTCCGGGTCGAGCACTACCCCCACCTGCCCGGCGTCGACGACGTGACGCTCTACCGGCTCTCACGGGTCGAGGAGGACGTGCTCGTGCGCTCGATGTACGTGGGGCACGCCTTCCGTGACGCCTGGCGTCGGGTGGTGCCCGCCGACGAGCTCTGGGAGGCGGCCTTCTGGTTCACCGGGGTCCACCGGGATCCCCAGGCCCTGGAGAGCCTCCAGCGCCTGGAGACCGACTGGACCGACGAGGCCGCCCGACAGCTCGGCTGGGCGGTCTGGCGCTACTGCGAAGAGCTCCGTGGCGCCGTGAAGGGGCTGGAGGATCCGGCCGCGCTGGTGGGGGCCTTCGAGGCCCTCGACGGCGCACTGAAGGCGCGCGAGCGACTCATCGCCCGGAGCGATCCGGCCCTGAAGGTCGAGCTGGACCACCGACCCGTGGAGCTGCGGGGCGTGTTCCGGTTCAAGGGCTTCCGGTGGCTGCGCTGAGCCTGCTGCGCTCCCTCGCCCTGCTCACCGCTCTGCTCACCGTCGCCTGTGTGGCGCCGGTGCGCGGCGTGGTCCAGGGGGGAGGGCGTGGCACGGCGGTGGTGGATCTCGAAGGGCAGCGCTACGGCCTGATCCTCGGCGATGCCGGTCAGCCCCTGCGCTACCTCGATGGCTGCGTGGTCGACGTGGAGGGGCCGCTCATCGGGCGGCGGCTGATCGTGAAGGACTGGTCCGTGATCACGGCAGCCGACGGCTCGGCGCCCTTCGTCGGCCGCCTGCGGCGCCAGGGCTCCAACCTGGTGATGGAGGATCGCAACAGCGGCTCGATCGTGGTGCTCCAGGCGGATCAGGAGCTGGGCCTCGAGCAGTGGATCGACCTGCCGGTGATGGTGGTGGGCTACGTCATCGGCCCGCACCGGATCCAGGTGGTGGGGTTCCGGGGGCTCGCGGCGGCACCCTGACCGGGGGCGTCCCCGACGGCGTGACCGTTGGGTGACATCCCCGCCACAGGCCCCAGAGGGCGCTTAGATCGACCGGCCTCACCCGGAGGTCGCCGTGTCCAAGCCCCTCGCCCTGCTCTCCGTCTCCGACAAGACCGGCATCGTCGATCTCGGCCGGGGTCTCGTCGCCCTCGGCTACGAGGTGCTCTCCACCGGCGGCACGGCCCGGGCCCTGGAGGCGGGCGGCGTCGCCGTCACTCGGGTCAGCGACCACACCGGCGCTCCGGAGGTCTTCGACGGTCGGGTCAAGACCCTGCATCCGCGGATCCACGGGGGCATCCTCGGTCGTCGCGGCCAGGACGACACCGAGGCGGCCGCCAACGGAATCCGCTGGATCGACCTCGTCGCCGTGAACCTCTACCCCTTCGAGGCCACCATCCGCGAGCCGGGCGTCACGCTGGCGGAGGCGGTGGAGCAGATCGACATCGGCGGCCCCTGCATGGTGAGGGCGGCGGCCAAGAACCACGCCCACGTCGCCGTGGTCTGCGACCCTGCGGACTACGGCCGGGTGCTCAACGCCCTGTCCAACGGCGGCACCGACGAGTCCCTGCGCGGCCTGCTGGCCGTGAAGGCCTTTCGCCACACCGCGGCCTACGACGGGCTGATCTCGACCTGGCTCGCCGAGCGCCACGCCGCCGCACCGGCCCAGGAGGGGGCGCTGCCGCTGCGCAAGGTCCAGGACCTCCGCTACGGCGAGAACCCCCACCAGGACGCCGGCTTCTACGCCGAGCCCGGGGCGACGGGCCGGGCCCTCGCCCGGCTGCACCAGCACCAGGGCAAGCAGCTCTCGTTCAACAACCTCGCCGACCTCGACGCCGCCCTGCGGGCCGTCTTCGAGTTCGTGGAGCCCGCCTGCGTGGTCGTGAAGCACCACAACCCCTGCGGCGCCGCCATCCACGAGGACGGCCCGGCCAGGGCCTGGGAGCTCGCCCTGAGCGGCGACCCCGTCTCGGCCTTCGGCAGCATCGTGGCCTTCAACAGGGCTCTCGAGGCCGACGACGTGCGCGCCATCCGGCGCTCGCGGGTCTTCATGGAGATCCTCGCCGCGCCCGGCTTCTCCGAGGAGGCCCTGGAGCTGCTGACCGTGCGCAAGAACCTGCGGGTCATGGAGCTGCCGGCTGACTGGGCCGATGCGCGGCCTTCGGGGCAGGACGCGAAGCGGGTCCAGGGGGGCTGGCTCATCCAGGACTGGGACCTGGGCCAGGAGTCGACCTGGAAGACAGCCACCGAGACCGGGCCCGACGCCGATCAGCTCCGTGCCCTGCGCTTCGCCTGGGCCATCGGGCGCAACGTGAAGTCCAACGCGATCGTGCTCGCTCGCGCCATCGAGGGCGGCGCCGTGCTCAACGGGGTGGGGGCCGGCCAGATGAGCCGGGTGGACTCGGTCAAGCTCGCCATCTCCAAGGCCACCCGCCCCGTGGCCGGCTCCGTGCTCTCCAGCGACGCCTTCTTCCCCTTCCCGGACGGCGTGAAGATCGCCGTGGAGGCCGGGGTGACGGCCGTGGTCCAGCCCGGCGGCTCGGTCAAGGACGACGTGGTGACGGCGGCGGTCTCCGAGGGCGGCGCCGTGATGGTCCACACCGGGGTGAGGCACTTCCGGCACTGACGGCGCCAGCAGGGCACCGATGAACGGTCGCTCTGGGGTGCGCCCAGCGCGCGCAGACGGCGTTGGCGCCGCGCCAGCTCGATCTGTGGCACCCCCAGCGCGCGCAGACGGCGTTGGCGCCGTGCCAACCCGATCCGTGGCACCTCCAGCGCGCGCAGACGGCGTTGGCGCCGCGCCAACCCGATCCGTGGCACCCCCAGCGCGCGCAGACGGCGTTGGCGCCG
>CAZCVP010000022.1:7305-49100 GCA_964501915.1 uncultured Enterobacterales bacterium | reverse complement strand
GCCGCGCCAACCCGATCCGTGGCACCCCCAGCGCGCGCAGACGGCGTTGGCGCCGTGCCAACTCGATCCGTGGCACCCCCAGCGCGCGCAGACGGCGTCGGCGCCGTGCCAACCCGATCTGTGGCACCCCCAGCGCGCGCAGACGGCGTTGGCGCCGCGCCAACCCGATCCGTGGCACCCCCAGCGCGCGCAGACGGCGTTGGCGCCGTGCCAACACCCGCTGGATGGCGGGCTCCTGGCGGTGGGCTGACCCTTGGGCGCTTGACACTCCCGCCACCGGCGGAGCGGTGACAGATCTCCGGACCACGGACGATCGCCACCGCAGCCAATAGGCTCACGGCGTGGGCTGGTGGCTGCTCCTGCTGATCGCCGCGTCGCCGAGGAGCGACCTGGCCGAGGCGGTGGGGCTCTACTTCGACGGCTCCCCGAGCGCGGCGGCTGTGCGCTTCGAGACCCTGCACGCCGAGCGGCCCTTCGACGACGACGTCGCCTGGTGGGTGGCGCGGACGCGGCTGGACCAGGGGGAAGCCGACGGCGCCCTGCGCGCCCTGGCCGGGCGCTCGGGGCAGAACGTGCCGTCCTGGCGCTTCCGGGTCCTGGAGGCCACGGCGCTGGTGCTGCTGGAGGACACCGCCCAGGCGCGGGCGCTGCTCGAGGAGATCGTGGGGCAGGTCCGCGGGACCGCTGACCGGGCGGCCGTCCTTGCGCTGATGGGCCTGCTCCAGGCCCGGGCCGGCGACGATGCCGCGGCGGCCGACACGCTGCGGGAAGGCGGGCCCCAGGCCCTGGACAACCTCGACCCGGTCCTGGTCGGTCGGCTGGAGCTGGCGGCCCCCTTCTCCGTCCGCGCCCCCTCCGCGAAGGGCGTCCTGGAGGTGACCCGACCCGACGGCACCTGGCGCATCGACCTGGAGACGGGTCTCGGTCGCCCGGTCCCGGAAGGTGAAGCGGAGCTCCCCGCCGTCTGGCGCTCCCGACCCGGTCAGCGTGGCCGACCCGACCGCTGCCCCGGCAGCGGCGAGAGCTGGGTGTGGACCAGCCCCGAAGAGCCGCTCCACGACCGCCTGCCCGGGGTCTACCGCTCGCGTGGGTCCCGGGTCGAGCAGCTCTCCCTGACCCCGCCGGCCGCGGTCGACCTGTCCCCGGCCTGTGTGGGCGACCACGTCTGGTTCGTCCGGCGCCTGGGTACCCACGCCGAGGTCATCCACCTGGTGGGCGGGGCCGCCGACGCGGTCGAGGTGACCGCGGGCGCCGTGGCCACCGTCGACGCCCGCAGGGGCCCCCACGGGGGCCACCAGGTCCTGCTGGGGCTCGTGGTGGACGGCCGGCCGAAGGTCTGGTGGATCGCCGGACCCGGTCGCGACCCACAGCCACTGCTGGTCGACGACCAGGTCCTGCTCGCGCCGCGCTGGGTGCCCTGATGGCGATGTGGTTCAGCCACCTGCGCTACGCGGACGAGATGCTGGCGTCGCTGTCGGTGCCGCTGGATCGCCTGGCGACCTGCTGGGGCTGCCTGTGCTGCGACGTGGACAAGATCACCCCCGTGCCCCGTGCGGTCAGCCACTACGGGCGGGAGGGGCTCGACTTCGAGCCCGAGCAGTTCCTGGCCCACGCCGGCGTGTCCCGACCGACCGCGCTCTCCCGCGTGGCCTTCCTCGCCGGCTACCTCTCCCACATGGCCGTCGACGAGGCCTGGTACGGCCACATCTTCCGCCTCCGCGCTCGCCACGCCGAGCTCGCCGAGGGCTGGACGGAGGCCACGACGCGGGCGGTGAACCTGGCCCTGGACCGGCGCAACCGGGGGCTGGCCGACCTCGGCGGGCTCGACTGGTCCCAGGCCACGGGAGAGGACGTGTTGCCCCACCTCCGGGGGCCGGTGCGCCAGGTGATGGCCCACGCCGCACGGGTCTACACCACCTGGCCCGGCACGCTGGACTGGCACCCGACGGACCCGCTGCTCGGCCCCGTCATGGAGAGCTTCCGGGCCCTCGCCCGCGCCGAAGCACCGCGGGTGGAGAGGGTGCTCTCGGTGCTCGACGCCGGGGCCCTGGACCGGGAGGTCGTGGACTTCAAGACACGGTCCGTGCAGCGCTTCCTGGACGACCTGCACCGGCCGGACGAGTGACCGCCCTCCTCGATCGCCTGCAAGGGCTCGGCCGGTGGAGCGGTCTGCTGCTGGGGCTGGCGCTCTTCGCCCTGGCGGCCTGGCAGCTCGACTGGCTCGGCGCGGAGCTCTTCTCCCCGATCAACCACGGTCGCAACGAGGACTGGGACTGGCAGCTCACCCTCTACGAGGCCTGCCGGGTGGCGCTGGTGGAGTACCGCCAGCTCCCCCTCTGGAACCCCTGGACCCAGGGAGGGGTGCCGCTGCTCGCCAACCCCGAGTTCCCGGCGCTCTACCCGCCCTTCCTGCTCATCGTCTGGCTCGGGACCGACGCGGGGCTCAAGGCCTGGCTGCTCCTGCACCAGGGCCTGGTGATCCTGGGTGGCTATGTCGCCGGGCGGGAGGCGGGGCTCTCCCGGGTCTCGGCCCACGGGGCAGCCCTGGCCTGGCTGTGCTCGGCGTTCGTGCCCGGCTTCATCCTGGTGGGCCACGTGATGTACCTGCCCCTGGGGTGGCTTCCGCTGGCCTGGGTGGCCCAGCGGCGCGGGCGGTGGCCCCTGGCGGGAGCCTGCCTGGCGCTGTCCTTCCTCGGAGGGGGCCACTACCTGCTGCTCTACGGCGCCCTGTGGCTGGGCTTCGACGCGCTGCTGCGGGGCCTGAGACGGGACCGGCTGCGCTGGCTCGGCCTGGTGCTCGGCCTCAACGCCGTGCTGATCGGCTGCACCTGGGCGTGGTGGCCCCTGGCGATCGGCGGCGTGCTCGCGCTGGCCTGGCAGCGGCCGGCCGGCCTGCGCCACACGCTGCCGCCGATGGTCGGCGCCGGCGCGCTCGCGGCCCTGCTGCTGGGCGTCAAGCTGGCCACGGCGCCGGCGCTCTTCGCCCGGGCGGAGCGCCTCGCCTCCCAGGCCTCGCTGCGGGTGGCCGACGACTACGACCTCGTCGGCGCCTTCCAGGTGCTCACGGGCGCCGTCGAGCGGCTCTCGGGCCACGAGGGGCAGAACGTGTTCTGGCACCCGGCCCCGGTCGTCCTGGGCCTGGTGGGGCTGGGGCTGCTGGCGATGCGACGTCCGGCCTTCGGGCTCGTGGGGCTGGGCTTCTGGTGCCTCGGCTGGGGTGGCGCGACCCCGGTGAACCTCCTGGACGGGCTCCACCGGGTGCCCGGGTTCGACCTGATCCGGGTGGTGGAGCGCTACAGCCTGATGTGGACCCCGTTCCTCGGGTGGGGCCTCGGGGCGGCCCTCGACGCGGCCTGGCGACGCTTCCGCTGGGCGGGGGGCCTGCCCGTCATCGCCCTGGTGGGCTGGTGGGTCGCGGTCGCGGCGCCCCAGGCGGCCCAGGCGCAGCGCCTGGGGCCGGGGCGGTCGGTGGAGGTCGCGGCCGGTGCCTTCGTCCAGACCCGCTCCGAGCTCACCAACTACGAGGCGGTCCAGGCTCGCAAGGGCAAGCTGGACTGCTGGACGACGGCCTGGCTGGAGGACCCGTCCGAGGCCCTGAGGGCCGTCGGCGAGGAGGGCTACCGCGGCGAGGCCTGGCGGCTGGAGGACGGCACGGAGCTGCCCGTGGACTGGTCCCCTGCGGCGATCCAGGTCGGCCTCCCGGAGGCCGGCACGGTGGTCCTCAACCAGAACGCCTTCGACGGCTGGCGCGTCGGCGGACGCGTGGCGGGCTCCCACCAAGGCCTGATCGCCGCGGAGCTGCCCGCGGGCCTCTACACCTTCCGCTACCGCCCGCCGGGACTCCGGCTCGGCGTGGGGCTCAGCGTGGTGGGGCTGGTGCTGCTGGTCGTATACGGACGGCGGCGAGCACGCGTTCTTCCTGCCACCGGTAGCGGGCCGACACCGACAGGTCCGGCCGGGGCTCCTCGAGGTGCAGCGTGATGTCGGCCGTGCCGTCGAGGTCCAGGTCCACCCGTGCCTCCATGAAGCCGACGTAGCGGTTCAGGTGGGGGTGGAGGGCCTTGTAGAGGGCCTCCTTGAGGGAGAAGCGCAGCAGGATGGCGATCCAGCGGCGGTCCGGGGAGAGCGCATCGACGATGTCGAGCTCTTCGGGGCGCAGCACCTTGGAGGCGATGGTGGGGCGCGGTGGCGCGAGGTCCTCGATGTCGATGCCCAGGGTGCCGTGCACGCCCCTCGCGGCCAGCGCCACCGCCAGACCCCGCTTGTGGCTCACCGAGGCGGCCACGCCCGGGGGCAGCAGGGGCTCGCCGCGCGGCCCCGTCAGGATCGGCCCGCTGCCGATGCCGAGCTGACGGATGGCCCGGTGCAGGGCCAGGCGGCCGCCGACCCACTCCACCTGCCGGTGCCCGCTCAGGGTGCGGGCGTGGACCCGCTCCTCGGTCGTGAGGCGCTCCAGGACCGCCTTGGGGACCTCGACGGGCTCGGTGGGGAGGTGGACTCCAGAGAGCAGCCCGAACGGGCCGGCGTCCGCGAAGGCCAGGGCAAAGGGTCGGCTCACGAAGGGGGGGGTAACCCAGCCGCGAAGGCCGCTGCTCCTCGCAGGCCGAGGTCCGGGTCGGTGACCCGCCGCAGCGGGATCCCGGCCAGTAGCTCCGAGAACCGCCCCTTGGCCACGAACGCGGCGGCGACCGCGCGATCGAAGCCGGCGTCGCGGATCCGCGGCACCACTCCGCCGCAGATCCAGACCCCTCCCCGGGGCAGCAGCGCCAGGGCGACGTTGCCGGCGAAGTGACCGAGCAGGTGGGCGAAGCGGTCGCGGGCCTCGATGCAGGCGGGCTCGGTGCCGCTGCCGACCCGCGGGGGGGTCGGCCGAGCCACGCCGTCGAGGCCCTGGTGGACGGCGAAGTCGTGAAGGGCGACCAGCCCGGCTCCGGACAGCACCCGCTCCCAGCTCACGTGGCCGTGGCGGTCTCGCAACCACGCCCACAGCGCGGCCTCCCAGGGGTCGTTGGGCGCCAGGTCCTGGTGGCCGCCCTCGGTGGGCGCCACGTGCCAGTCGCCCCCGGGCAGGGGCACCATCCAGCCCACTCCGAGGCCCGTGCCCGGCCCCAGGGCGGCGACCGGAGCCCGGAGCTCGGGACGGGGTCCCGCCAGGACCACGTGGCCGCCCTCGTCCAGGGTCACGACGCCGCGGGTGGCGGCCTGGAAGTCGTTGACCAGGACGACGGGGCAGCGGAGGGCGTCGCTGAGGGCCCGCTGGTCGAAGGACTGGCCCTGGTTGGTCAGGACCGCCCGGCCACCGGCCACCGGCCCGGCGACGGCGATGGCCGCGGCGGCCAGGGCGCGCCCGTCGAGCCACCCCCGCGCGGCTTCGGCGAAGGAGGCCCCCGCGGTGGGTAGGGAGACCTGCTCGACCGGCTCGGAGCCCTCGAAGAGCGCCAGGCGGCAGTGGGTCCCGCCGACGTCGGCGGCGAGCAGCGGCAGCGTGGGACTCATGGGTGGGCCTCCGGAGGCTACACCTGCGGGGAGAGAGCGGCGAGCCAGGACGCCACGAGCGCGCTCGCGGTGTCGGCCTGCAGCACCCCCGCCGCCAGGGGCGCCCGCACCTCGACCAGGGCGCGGCGGAGCACCTCGGTCCCCTCCAGTGGGTCGGCCGGGTCGAGGCAGCCGCTGGCTTCGAGCGCCTCGCGGAGCTGGACGGCGCGATCGCTGCGGAAGCGAGGCAGCTCGGCGACGGCGGTCACGAAGGCCTCCGGGTCGCGCCCGTGCACCCGCAGCAGGTCCTGGACCCGTCCGCGGAAGGTCGTCGAGATCGCCTCGCTGGCCTGCACCTCGGACCAGGTCGGCGGTCGGCCCCGCCCCACGCGCCAGGCGGCCAGGGTGGCGGCGAGCAGGGAGGCGCGGGCTTCGATCCGGGCGGCCACCGCCTCCTCGACGGTCCCGTCGAGGACGCCAGCCTCCCGGGCGGTTCGCCAGGGGCCGACGCGGTCGATGTGTCGCTGGAGGAGGCGGTGCAGGGTGGGCAGGTCGTCGAAGAGGACGTGGACGAGGTGCCAGTCCTCGACGGGGCGGTGGCCATCGGTCGGCGGGACCACGAGGCGTCGCGCGTAGGCATCGGCGTCCTTCCCCTCGGGTGGGGGCACTGCGGCCAGGGGACGGGGCTCGACCGAGACGCCCTGGCCGAAGTCCCCCGCCCGGGCCCGCTCCCCGCCCAGGACGTGGACGGAGGGAGGGGGGTGCGCCGAGGAGGCGCACAGGGTCTCCCACTGGACGACCTCGTCGGGGGAGGCCGTGAAGTAGAGGACCTGGCGGCCAGCACGGGTCAGCTCCAGCACGGCCCGACCGACCTCGGCGAAGCGGCCCGGATCGGTGCTCGTGAGCACCTCGTCCAGGCACAGGGGCACCGGAGAGCGTCCCTCCTCGAGCTGCTCGATGGCCGCGAGGCGGGCGGCGAGCAGGAGCTGGATCCGGGTGGCGTCGCTCAGCTCGGAGAGCTGGCGGGTCTGGGAGGTCCGGTTGTCGACGGCGACGAAGCAGCCCGTGCCGGCGGGATCGACCTCCAGGCTCCAGCCGTGGTGGGTGAAGCGCCCGAACCAGGCCTGCGCCAGCTTGAGGACCGGGGGGGCCCGGTGGCGGCGGTGCTCCTGTCGGGCCTCCCCGAGCACGAGGTGGGTCAGCCGATCGGCCAGCCGGTCCTCGCGGGTCTCCAGGACGGCCTGTCGGGCTCGGTCGAGGGCGGCCCGGGCGTCGGCGAGGGTCGTGCCCTCGCGTGCCGTGCGCAGCTCCTGCTCGATGGTCGCGATGTCCCTCGACAGGGTCTGGTGGCGCTCGGGCGCCGTGCGGACCCGGTCGAGCAGGGCCTCGAGCTGCTCGTCGTCGACTTCGTCCGGCGAGCTGTCCCCGAGCAGGTGCGCGAGCCGGTCGACCTCGAGGTCGGACTCGTGCTCGCGGATGAGCTCCTGGCTGGCCTGGCACTTCCCACGCAGGGCCTCCCGAGCGGCCCGCTGCTCCAGGCGTTCCACCAGGCCGGGCCGGTCGCCCGGCTCCAGCTCGGCGGCGGCCCAGATCGCGTCGATCTGGGACCCGCGCTCCCTGACCTGCTGGCCCAGGGCCTCGGCCTCGTCGGCCGCTCGGCGCCGCTCGGCCTGCGCCGCGGCCAGCTCCCTGCAGCGCTGGGCCAGGTGCTCCAAGGCGACGAGGCGGTGGTCGTCGTCGGGGGGGGTGGGCAGTCCGTGCCCGGTCAGCAGGTCGTCGAGCTCGGCGCGGAGGCCGCTGGCCCGGATGCCGTGGGTCGCGACCTCGGCCTCGGCGCCCGCTGCCCGGGCGGCCAGGCGATCCAGCGCGGCCAGGGCGTGGATGCGCTGGCCGGCCTCCATCTCCGCCAGTCCCGGAGCCAGCCCCAGGGCCCGGGTGTGGGCGACGAGCCGGCGCACGAGGTCTCCCAAGGCCTCACCCCGGTCGCCGGCGCGGCCCTCCGCCTCGCGCTGGCGCCGGGCGGCGGGGGGGGGGGGGGGGGGGGGGGCGGGCCGGCGGGGGGGGGGCGGGGGGGCGGCGGCGCCGCGGGGGGCCGCGGCGCGACGGGGCTCCAGGTCCTCCAGGGCTCGGGTCACGACCTCGGGGGTCCAGGCGGGCAGGTCGACGCCGGACCTCCGAGCGGTGGCCCGGTGGGGGGTGCGATCGGGGAGGGGTGTGGCGTCCCGGTCGGGCCGGAACAGGCGGGCCAGCCCCGCGCCCAGCAGGGCGGCGCCACCGGCAGCGAGAGCGGGCATGTCGAGGGCGAAGCCAGCGAGCCCGGCCGCCGCACCGAGGGCGACCAGGGCGATCGGCAGGCCGCGGGGGCGGGGCTGGCCCTCGAGAGGCTCCGGGCAGCGCAGCCAGGCCCGCAGGGCGCCGATGGCGGCGTCCAGGTCGGCGATCTCCGCGGCGGACAGTCGGGGGCCGTGGGCGGCCCAGGCCGTGGCGACCTCCCGCTCCGCGTCCCGGGCCTGCCGCGCCTCCCGGACCCTCGCCAGCTCGCGCTCCAGAGCCCCCGCGGCGCCCTCGGGCGGCCGGGTCTCGCCGGGCTCGGCCAGCACTCGACTCGCGTGCTCCACGAGCGCGGCCTTGTCGCTCCCGAGGGCCTTCAGCGCGGCGCTGTGCTCGGCCGCCGCCCGCTCCAGGTGCTGGGACTGGCGGTGGGCAACGGCGAGCGCCTCGGCCGTCGGCGGCGGTCCGTCGAAGTCCAGCGCGACGAGGCGCGCGTCGAGCACCTCCAGCCGGGCCCCGGCCGTGCGCAGGCTCTGGAGCGCCCGATCCCGGTCCGACTCCAGCTCTTCGAGGCGACGGAGCTCGGTGCCCTCGAGCTTGTCCAGGGTCTCGGGGTGCTCCTGGAGCTGGGCCCGGAGGGCGGCCAGGCCAGCCCGCTGGGTCGAGAGCTGCTGGAGCTGCTCCAGGGCGCCGAGGGCCTCTGCGTCGCGAGCGGCCTCCTTGCGCTGCCGGAGCAGGACGGCCAGCTCCCGCTCCCGGGCGGCCAGGGCGCGGGTGGCCTTGAGCTGGTGATCGTAGGTGGTTCGGGCGGCGCCCAGGGCCTTGCCGAGGGAATTCGGCAGGTGCGCACTGACGGCGTGGGCGGCGAGGGCCGCCTCCAGGTCGTAGCCCTGGGACAGCGCCAGGCGCACCTCGCGGGCGATGGCGTCGTCGGCGCGACCGGGAGAGAGGAGGTCCGCCAGCCCGAGGGCGTAGCGGTCCGCCGACTCGATGGGCGGCACCGACGGGGCGCCTCCCACCCAGTCGACGAGACCGTGGACCAGGCTGGCCGTGCGCACGGTCTCGCCGTCGGACCAGGTCGAGGCGACGGTCACTCCGCCCGAGGCCCGCCCCGGCCACAGCGTCGCCCGCAGGGCGCGCCCGAGGGTGGACTTGCCGGAGGCGTTGGGCCCCAGGACCAGGTTCAGCCCGGGGGCGAGGTGCAGCTCACCCAGCCCCTCCGGGAGTCCCGGTGCCCGCTCGAGCCGGAGGGAGACGAGGTGCATCAGGCCTGCCCGGTGGCCGCCGAGCGGTGGTCGAGCAGGGTCTCCAGGGCGCGCCAGGTCGCCGCCACCAGGCCCTCGTCGATGCGGGGCGTCGGGCTCGGCACCTGCCAGCGGCCGGTGGAGAGCTGTTCGGCGAGCGTGCTGGCGCGGGACCGCAGCGGATCCGGCTCGCCCCGCTCCAGGGCCAGCAGCCGGCCCGCCAGCCAGCCCGCGGGGGAGGGCTCCTGGGCGAGCGCCTCCAGGTCGATGGCGGGGCGGGTCGCCACCTCGATCCGGTCCACGACGCAGGGCAGCGACCCCAGGTGCAGCAGGTCCCGCGCCGGCTGGTGCGCCTCGGCGAAGCGCCGGGCGGCGGCGTGGGCCGTGGTGGTGCCGCTCAGTCGGATCCGAGCCACCAGCAGCCGCAGGTGGGAGGTCTCCCAGGTCACCGACGCGGCGGCCAGGGTGCTGTGGATGCGGGCCTGGACCGCTTCGGCGTCCTCGAGGCCGTCGTCCAGGGCGACGTCGAGCTGCTCCCACCGGACGGGCGCCAGCGGGACCTGGCGGGCCTGGGGCCGGCCCGAGCCCACGTCGATCTCCCAGGGCCCGTGCAGGCCGGTCTCCCCCGGGTCCAGGCCGACGAGGGACCCGAGGTAGCCGAGCAACGGAGGACCGGAGAGGTCGTGGGGACGGTGGACGTGGCCCAGCAGCCACCCGTCGAGACCGGACCGCGCCAGGGTGTCCGCGTCCAGGGGGGCATAGCGCGAGGTGGTGGCGCCGAGGTCGCCGTGCAGCACCCCGAGCGCCAGCGCCTCGGGCCGGCGGTTCGCGATGACCTCGCGGAAGTCGGGGGCGGCGGTGGGGTCCTGGACGTGGTGCGGGCTCGGGAAGGACCAGCCGACGAGGTCGACCGGCTGGCCGGGCCCTTCGAGCTCCAGCCGCTCCCAGTGGCCTCCGGCGCCGAGGAGGTGGAAGCCGTCCCCGAGCTGTCGCGCCAGCCGGGGCAGCACCCGGCTGTCGTGGTTGCCGGCGACGCCATAGACCGGGATGTCGCCCTGCTGGAGCTGTCTCACGCCCCGCTCCAGGTGGCCGTAGGCCTCGAAGCGGTCCTCGCTGCTGTCCACCACGTCGCCGGCGAGGACCAGTCCACGGACTCCGTGCTCCAGGGCGTGGGCCACGGTGCTGTCCCAGGCCGCGACCGGGGACAGGGTCCGGCTCGACAGTCCCAGCTCGGCGGCGGCCTCGGCGAGCCGCTCGGGGCGGCGCCCGAGGTGGATGTCGCCGACGAAGAGCAGGGTGTCCAGCATGCCTGCTTCCTACACCGGGGAGGGGACAGAGATCGACCGACCCTCTCCGCTATGCTGCGGACCTCGTGATCGCTCTCTGGACGTTGCTGGCCTGCGACCCGGGCACTGCCGACCGGTACCGGGCCTTCGTCCACCTCGGCGACGGGGAGTTCGGGGCGCGGGCGCGGTCGATCAGCTCGCTGACGGACCCCTACCGCCTCGACGGAGAGCTGGGAACCGGCAAGGCCGGCGGCACCGTGGGCATCGACTGGTCCACCACCCGCGCCATCTACGACGAGGGCAAGCCGCTGAAGGTCCAGTACAGCGTCCAGGACGGCGTGGGCGAGCCCCTGGACATGGAGGCCCTGATCCTGTTCAGCCTCTACGGCAACCTCCAGGACGCCCGGGACGCCCTCACCGACCTCGGGCTCGACGTCTCGCCGCTCTTCCCGATGAACATCGCGGTCAGCCCGGCGCTGCCGGACCCCACCATGGGGGCCGTCCCGGCGGACAACGAGGCCTATGTGCCGGGCACCAACACCATGGTGGTGCTGCCCGACCTGTCCTCGGAGCTGCCGCTGGCGGCCAACGCCGGCGTCGTCTACCACGAGTTCGGCCACGGCCTCTTCCACCTGCTCACCGGCGATGACGTCTACGGCGAGAAGTTCGTGAGCCTCGACGACCCCGCCGAGATCCAGGACGGCGCCGGCAGCCTCGACGAGGGCTTCGCCGACATGCTCGGCACCCTGCTGACCGACGACCCCCACTTCATCAGCCGGTCGATGTGGCTGCCGGAGCGCGACGTGGACGACGAGACCACGTCAGCCCTGGGCGTCGCCGTGCTGCCGGGCGAGTACAGCGGCGGCGGCCTGCTGGGCAGCTACGACCCCTATCCGTTGGGCACGGTGTTCGCGTCGGTGACCTGGGACCTGCGCGTGGCCCACGGCGACCCGGGCGAGGTGCTCACCTGGGCCGCCGAGGCCGTGGTCGACTGGTCCCACGGCGAGGACCTGCGCGTCTACGTCTTCCTCGACCGCCTGGTCGACGTGGTCTGGCGGGAGCAGCGCAGCGTCTACGACGACCTCTGCGACAGCATCGCAGCCCGCTTCGAGCCCGAGGTCTGGACGGTGGAGGACTGCCAGTGACCGGTCTGCTGCTGCTGGCCCTGGCGGGCACACCCCCGGCCCAGGCCTCCGAAGCCGGGGCCACCCTCACGCTGGTGGGGGCCCGGGCCTCCAACGGCCACCGCCCGATCCACAAGGGCCTCAGCGCCTGGGCCCGCTTCCCGCTGGCCGAGCGGTCCTTCGACGTCGAGGCCGAGCTGACCTGGGCGACGCAGAACGAGGAGTTCATCGGCGTGAACATGCGCACCCACCTGGTGCGTCCCTCGGCGGGCCTGACCTGGTCCACGGGCAGCCGGCGCACCCTGGTGTCGGCCCATGTGGGCCTCTGCCTGAACCTCTACGCGGGGGGGCTCAACACCGTGGTGGCGCAGGTCCGCCCGGGCCTGCGCACGCGGATCGGGGTCGACATGCCGCTCGGTGAGCGCATGGTCGTGCGCTGGCACTTCGGCTTCGGCACCCGTGGGCTGTCGGCCGACGTCGACACGGCCCTCGGCGTGGGGGTGCGGCTGTGACCCGGCCGATCCTGCTCGCCGGGGCCCTCGCCCTCTGCGCCTGCTCCACCAGCGCCGTCATCGACGGAGCCCGGACCCTGGAGCCGGGCCAGAAGGCCGTCGGGTTCGGCATGAGCCTCCAGCGCGGCACGACCTCCGCCTCCGACGGTCTGGGCGTGCCCCTGCCCCAGGTGGAGCTGGGTGTGCGCTGGGGGGTGGCCCCCGATCTCGACATCGGGCTCAAGCTCTTCATGTGGGGGCTCTACACCGACGCCCGCTACCGCTTCGGTCGCTGGAAGGCGTGGGACCTGGCGATCGCCCCGGGGCTCGGGGGCTACTGGCTGGTGATTCCCAGCTACCAGCTCGGCACGATGAGCCTGCACGTGCCCGTGCGGGCCCAGCGCAGCCTGGGAGCCCAGCAGCGGGGCAGCGTGACCCTGGAGGGTGGCACCATCCTTCGGGACACCTTCGGGCGGTCCAAGTCCAACGGCTTCGTGGGGGACTTCGGGCAGCTCGAGCTGCTGGTCGGCGGCGGGGCCCGCCTCGAGCGCTGGGGGGACAGCGGCTTCGTCGGGCTCTCGGCGTCGGCCCATGCCCAGCCGTGGTGGGGACACGTGCCGGCCTGGTCGGTGGGCCTGGACTTCGGGTACCGGAGGCGGCTCCGGTAGGGGGTTGGCCGGCGCGACGGCCGCACCCCCGTACGCCGAGTCCCTTCACTTCGCCGCCTGGGGTCCTTCTCCGGCCGGCCCGTGCTCCGCCGTGACGAGAGTCCAGGTACTTGCGGCGGGTGGTGTCCGCTGGGACGGCCCCTTGCGGCGATCTGAGTGGACTCGGTGCTTCGGGGCGGCGAACTGAGGGGACTCGGCGTCACCCGGGTCGACCACGCCCTCCACCGGCCCTCGCCGTCCACCGGTCCACGATTCGGAGAGCCGCCGCTACGATTCCGGGGGTTCCGCGTCGTCCGGCGGGGAGCACTCCGAAGTGAATCCAACGATTCCAGGTGGTTGCGTTCGTGGCACGGCCCATGCTCTTCCGAGGAGCGACCGCACTGAAGCGGCACCCAGCACGGAGGACGACATGTCCCGCATGACTCTGCTGCCCGCCCTCGCCCTGATCCTCTCCGCCTGCTCCGTCGAGGAGTCGGCCGCTCCGGCCGCCGTCGAGTCCGTGAGTCCGGCCACCTCGCAGTGGTCGGCCCCGCCCGGGGAGCCCGAGGTCGTGGAGGCGAGCATCCATGAGCCCGAGGTGGTCGTCGCCCCGCCCGTCGCGGAGGTCGAGGTCGCCTCCAGCGAGCCCGTCCCCATCGAGGAGCTCATCGACGGAGAGGGGGGTCAGCTCCTCGAGATCGAGGTCCGCCCGGGCGAGTCCCTGGTGCTGCTCGGCTCCTGGTCCGGCCTGACCGCCGAGGCCATCGCCGCGGAGAACGGCATCGCCGTCACCGCCACGCTCTACCCGGGCCAGCTCCTGGAGCTCCCGGTGACCAGCGAGGTCTTCGACGGCATGCAGAGCGCTCGCGACGACTTCGAGGACGCGCGGCTCGACCGCTACCTCGCTCGCCGGGGAGGCCTGCTCGGCGTGACCTCCCACACCGTCGGCACGGGTGAGACCGCCTGGCAGGTCGCTCGGGACCACGGCGAGCTTCCGCTCTGGGTCCTCGCGTCCTTCAACCGGGGGGAGAACCTCGACGTCCTGCGCATCGGACAGGAGCTCAGCCTGCCGATGCTCGGCGACTCCGTCGCCATGGACGACGAGCCGCTGGAGGAGGACGAGGCCGTCGAAGAGCCGACCAGCGAGGCCGCTCCCGTCACGATCGGTCCGGTGACCGTGACAGATTCGACGATCCCCTGACGAGGAATGTAGTGACGTGCGCCCCTCTCCTGGTTTAGAAGAGGGGCGTGATCACTCTCTTTCTGTTGGTGGCGGCGCCTCTGTTCGCAGACGACGCCCAGGCCGCCCCGACCGAAGAAGCCGGCGAGGTCTCCGAGCTCGCCGTGGGCGAGTTCCACCAGCTCGCCGACCAGCTCAAGAAGCTCGCCGCCCGCCAGGCCTGGGGCGGAGCTGCGCGCAAGTTCGCTGAGCTCGAGGCGATCGGCCTGCCCCTGACCTACGACCAGTGGCTCGCCGGCGCCATGGCCGCCCGCTTCCTGGGCGACACCCAGGCGGCCTATGAGCGCCTGACCGAGGCCGCCAAGCTCGACGGCACCCACGAGGTGGTCGACTGGCTCTGGACCCTGGACACCAACTTCGGTCGCGTGAAGCTCTTCACCGACGCCAAGAAGCCGGAGCTGGTGGTGGCGGCGATGCCGCTGATGCCCGACCAGCGGGCTTCGGTGGAGCACGCCCAGGCCCAGGTCCTGGAGAGCGGCGCCTTCCTCGGCATGCTGCCCGCCGGGGAGTACACCCTCTCGGGTCACACCTTCGAGGTCCAGCCCGGCCCCCACGCCGTCGAGGTTCGCGTGACCCGGGTGGAGATCACCGAGCGCACGGTCACGGTCGCCGACCTGCGCGAGTGAGCTGAGGCTCCTCCACCTCGTCGATCGGCTCTCCCTGAAGGGGGGCGCGGACCACCACCTGCGGGACCTCGTCTCGCACCAGGTGCAGCGGCACACGGTGCGGCTGGCCGTGGGACGGGTCGAAGCCGGGGTCGAGCCTCCTGGCGGTGTCGACACGGTGGTCTGTCGCGGGCTCGGGTCAGCGGTCGCGAGCCGGCGCGGCCTGGCGGCGCTGCGGCCCCTGTTGGACCGGGCCGAGGTCGTCCACCTCCACAACGTCGTGAACCCCGCGGCCATCGCGCTCGCGGTGGCCACGGGCCGGGCGGTGGCGACGGTGCAGGATCACCGGGTCTCCTGCCCGGGGCCGGGCAGGACGCAGCCCACGGGAGAGGCCTGCGAGGCCGAGGCGTCGCCGGAGACCTGTGCGACCTGCCTGCCCGACACAGCCTACCGAACCCGCACGGTCGCCCTGACCCGGGCTCGCAGCGCGGCCCTGGTCGGCGCTCGGCTCATCGTGCTGTCCCACTGGATGGCCCGGGAGCTGGCCCGCGTTGGCCTGGACGGTGCCCGGGTCATCCCGCCGCCGGTCCGGGCGGCGGCGAGGCCCGCGGAGGGGGGACGGGGCTTCGTGGTCGCTGGGCGGCTGGTGTCCCACAAGGGCGTGCAGGAGGCCTGGCGGGCCTGGGACCTCGCGGGTCGGCCGGAGGAGTTGCTGCTGGTGGGAGAGGGGAGGGCCGGCGAGGACCTGGCGGGTGCCACGCCGCTGGGCTGGCTCTCCCGGGCGGACTTCCGAGCGCAGCTCCGGCGGGCGAGAGCCCTGGTGCTCACCCCGCGCTGGCAGGAGCCCTTCGGCATCGCGGGACTGGAGGCCCTCGCCGAGGGCACGCCGGTGGTCGGCTGGCGGCGCGGGGGCATGGCGGACTGGGCCGGACCGGGCTGCCTGGAGGTGGCGCCCGGTGACGTGGACGGGCTGGCGGCGTGCCTGCGCCGGCTCGTGGCGGAGCCCAGGCTCGGAGCCGAGGTGGGGCGGGCTGGGTGGGAGCGCGTGCGGGCTCGGCCGGGAGGTGCGGAGCTGGGGGCGTGGGTGGAGGAGGTCTACAGGGGCGTGGTCTGAGCCGGAGCCCCTCACCCGTACCCCGCCTCCTCCAGCAGCTCCCGCAGCCGCTCCCGGCACGCCTCCACCTCGTCGCTCGGCGGGCGCCCGCTCAGGCGGCTCTGGGCCTTGCGGAACGCGAGACGCGTGGCGGTCTGGACGTAGTGGTCGTGGTCGATGCCCAGGGGCAGCCAGCCCTTGCGCATGCGCCCCAGGTAGGAGCTGAGGTGTCGCAGGTGGGGCTCCGGCAGCACGCCCAGGGCGACCTCCTCGCCGAGCTCCCGCCGCAGCATGTGGCGCTCCTCCAGCAGGCAGAGCTGGAAGACGACGAACAGGGCGGCGAACTCCAGGGGGAAGATCACCAGGTTGGCGGCGGCCAGCACACCGCCACCGCCGGCCCAGGTCTCCAGGGTCAGCAGGCCGTTCCAGAGGGCGTGGATGCCGATGGCGCCCAGCAGCCCGGCCGGTGCCGCCCAGAACATCGCCCGCGGACCGCGGAAGCGCGCCCAGCCGAGGGCGGCTCCGGCCACCGAGCTGGCCGAGGCGTGCATGAGGGCGGAGTAGAGCGTGCGCACGGCCACGGTGGCCATCCAGGCCGTGACGTCGCCCGCCGCGGCGACCTGGAGGAAGTAGAGCAGGTTCTCGGTCATGCCGAAGCCGAGGCCTGCGGCCGCCCCGTAGAGGAAGCCGTCGGTGGTGTTGTCGAAGTGGCGGGAGAGCGCGACCGCCACCAGCACCAGGGCCTTGGTCGGCTCCTCGACCAGGGGCGCCACCACCACCGAGGCGACCACGGGCACCTGGTCTGGCGGCAGGGCGAGGGCCAGGAAGTCGAGCGCGAAGTCCGAGCCCACGACCGCCATCGCCGTGCCGCCGATGGCTCCCCACAAGAACGTGCCCGCGACGAGCCAGAGGGGCTCCCGGTCGTAGCGGTCGAGCCACCACATCAGCGCCAGGAAACCCAGCAATGGCACCACGGCGAAGGCCGCGGACAACAACGTCAAGGCGGTGGGCATGTGTTCCGGAGGGCGAGGGTAGCGCGGTGGCGGTTAGCCTGGAGTCCCGACCGGAGGTCCCATGAGCATCCTCGAGCGCATCAAGAAGCGCCTACCCATCGTCGGCCAGGGCAGCCAGGCCCGGCCCTTCCAGCCGCCGCCCCAGCCCTCGTCGACCCCGAGGTGGGAGCCGGAGCCGGGGCCGGAGAGCCCGCGGGGCGACCAGGATCCGATGGCCTACATCGAACAGGTGGTGGCCGAGAACACGCTGGTCCTGTTCATGAAGGGCAGCCCCGACGCCCCGGCCTGCGGCTTCTCCGCCAACGCGGCGGGCATCCTGTCCTCCTATGGCAAGCCCTTCCACCACGTGGACGTGATCCTCGACCCCGAGGTCCGGGAGAAGGTCAAGACCTGGTCGAGCTGGCCGACCCTGCCCCAGCTCTACGTCGCCGGTGAGCTGATCGGCGGGTCCGACATCGTGGCCGAGATGCACACCAGCGGCGAGCTGGGCGAGGCGATCGAGGCGGCGTTCGCGAGCGAAGGCTAGCCCTCCTCCCGCGGAGGCTCCACCGGGAGCCACATCTCCCCGCTCGCCACCTGCTCGATCATCGCCAGGCGATCGGTCAGGTCGCGCAGGCGGTCGCCGACCGTCTCCACGAAGGCCAGCGACAGCCGCGCTGCGAGGTCGGGCTTCTGCTTCAGGATCCGGTGGAAGTCGTCCCGCGTGAGGATGTAGAGCAGGGAGTTCTCCAGGGCGTGGACCGAGGCGGACCGGCGGGTCGGGCGCGCCAGGGCGAGCTCGCCGAACACGCCTCCCGGGCCGACGTCGGTCAGCCGGGTGCGGCCCCGGCTGATGCGCATCCGGCCTTCGAGCACGATGTAGAACTCGTCGGAGGTGTCGCCCTCCTTGAACAGGCAGGTGCCCTTCTGGAGCCGCCTCTCGTCGAGGTAGGGGGCCACGATGGTCCGCTCGGCGTCCGTGAGCGCCCGGAAGAGGAAGACCTCCCGCAGGACCCGGGCGATCTCGTCGACCGAGGCGGCGTCGCGATCGGAGCCGACCCGGAAGGCGATCACGCTGATGTTGTCCCGACCGCCGGCCTCGTTGGCGAGGTCGATGAGGCGCTGGCAGACCTCGTCGAGCTTGGGGTGGTTCAGGGTCCGGGCGATGACCGGCTCGGCCACGAGGTCCGTGAGCCCGTCGGAGCAGAGCAGCACGACGTCGCCGTCGGCGAGGGGGACCTCGGCGGTGTCGACGTCGAGGCGGGCCCCGACGCCGAGCGCCTGGTAGAGCGTGTTGCGGTCCCGGGCGGTGGCGACGTCCTCCAGCTCCAGCTCGCCCTTGCGGTAGCGGAGCATCGCCAGGGAGTGGTCGTCCGTGAGGCGGCGCAGGCGGCCGCCGCGCAGCAGGTAGGCACGGCTGTCGCCGACGTGGGCGATGTAGGCGTTGTTGCCGGCCACGATGGCCGAGACCAGGGTGGTCGCCATGCCGGTGCGGCCCCGGTGGCTCGCCTCGCGGTGGACCTCCCGGTGGGCCTCGACGTAGGTGGACTCCAGGAGCTGGGCCAGGCGGATCCGGTTCTCTCGCGAGGACTCGGTGCCCACGGCCCGGGAGTGGACGCGGAGCGTGTTGGCGGCGGCCTGGAGCACCTCGACGGCCACCAGGCTGGCCACCTCGCCCGCGGCCTCTCCGCCGACACCGTCGGCGACCGCGAACAGCGGCACCTCCCGCAGGTGGAGAACGTTGTCCTCGTTGTGCTCGCGTCGCCGGCCCACGTCGGTCCGGCACGCCGACTGGACGATGCGCATGGTCGGAATCCTACACCCCCGCGGGGGTGGAGACCCCGCGCCGGTACCACCGGGCGAGGGTCTCCGGGCTCACGCCGAGGCGGTAGAGGGTGGGGAAGGTGTTGAGGGTGAGGCCGTGGCGCAGCAGCCCGCGCTCGAAGGCCCTCGCCGAGACCTCGATCGTCGCCGGTGTCGTGGCGATGCGGCCGTGGCTCCGGAGCCGTCTCGCCAGCTCCAGGTCCTCCATCAGGGGCTGGTCCGGGTAGCCCCCGACCTGGCGGAAGGTCCGAGCGGCCAGGAAGAGGCCCTGGTCGCCATAGGGCAGGCGCGTCCACCGGGAGCGCAGATCGGCGAGGCCCACCAGACCGCCGAAGAGCGGCCCGCGGGTCGGGGAGGGACGGTGGCGGGTGCGAAAGCAGCCCGCCGCGGTCGCTGGCTGGGTCAGGGTCTGGTGGATGAGGGCCTGGGCGTCGGCGGGCAGGCGGGCGTCGGCGTGGAGGAAGAGCAGGGTGTCGCTGGTGGCGGCGGCGGCGCCGGCGTTGAGCTGTGGCCCGCGTCCCGCTGGCACCTCGACCACCTGGGCTCCGGCGGCACGGGCGATGCCGGCGGTCTCGTCGCCGCTGCCGCCGTCGACGACGATCAGCTCCCAGTCCCCGGCCTGCCCGGCGAACTGCGCCAGGCAGTCGCCGATCCACGCCCCTTCGTCGAGGGTGGGGATCACCACGCTGACCGCGCTCATCGCAGCCATCGGCCCGTGGAGCTGGCCGCGTCCGCGGCGAGGGCCTCGGGCCTCCCCTGGGCCACGAGCTCGCCACCGGCCGTGCCCGCCCCTGGCCCCAGCTCGACCACGTGGTCGGCGGCTCCGATCAGCAGCGGGTCGTGCTCGATGACCCAGACCGTGCCACCTTCCCGGACCAGGGCATCGAGCACGCCGACGAGGCGGGCGACGTCGGCCGCGTGGAGCCCGGTGCAGGGCTCGTCCAGCACGTAGAGCGCGTCCTCGGGCCCGCCGGCTCCGGCCGCCAGCTCCCGCGCCAGGCGCAGGCGATGCGCCTCTCCGCCGGACAGGGTGCGGGTGGGCTGCCCGAGGGGGACGTAGCCCAGCCCCACCAGCTCCAGGACCCGGAGGGGCTCGTCCAGCTTGGGCAGGCCCGCGAGGTGGCGACGCGCCTCGCGCACGGGCATGGCCAGCAGCTCGGAGAGGTCTCGGCCCCGCAGGCGGACCTTCAGGGTCAGGTCGTCGAAGCGTCGCCCCTCGCAGGTCTCGCAGGTCACCTCGACGGGGGCCATCCACTTCAGGTCGATGCGGCGCACGCCTTCACCCTGGCAGGCCTCGCAGCGACCGCCCTTGCGACTGAGGGTGAAGCGCCCGGCCTTCCAGCCCTGGATTCGGGCCTCCCGGGTCCTGGCGTAGGCCTTGCGCACGCGGTCCCACAGCTTCGTGTAGGTGGCGGGGGTGCTGTGGCGGGTGCGGCCGGGCGGCGTGGCGTCGACGCGCACGATGCGGCGGAAGGGTCGCGGTGCCTGGACCCGGTCGACCTCCAGGGTGTCCGGGCGCTCCTCCAGGGAGGCGACCACGGTGTCCAGCAGGAGCGTGCTCTTGCCCGACCCGCTGGGACCGGTGAGCGCGACCAGGGCCCGGGTGGGCAGGTCCAGGTCGAGGGCCTGCAGGGTGCGGCCCCGCGCTCCGCGGACCTCGACCGGCGGCCCGAGGGGCCGCCTCGGCCGCGGTGGCACCTGTTCCCGGCCGCCCAGCCAGCGACCGGTGACCGTGTCGGCGGTCGCGAGCGCCTCGGCCGTGCCGTCGAACACGACGCGGCCTCCGTCGGTACCCGGGCCCGGTCCGAAGTCCACGACCCGATCCGCCGCGGCGATCACCTGTGGATCGTGCTCCACGACGACCAGGGTGTTGCCCTCGTCGCGCAGCGCCTCCAGGACCTGGACCAGGCGTCCGGTGTCCTCGGGGTGCAGCCCCGCCGTGGGCTCGTCGAGCACGACCAGCAGGCCGGACAGCCGGCTGCCCACGACGGAGGCCAGGCGTGCTCGCCGAAGCTCACCCGTGGACAGGGAGGCCCCCGAGCGGTCCAGGGAGAGGTAGCCGAGGCCCACCCGCTCCAGGACGGCGAGCCGCCGGCGCAGCTCCTCGACGGCCGGCTCGGTGCCGGGGTCCTCCGGGAGGACGTCGAGCCAGGCGGGCAGCGCTTCGCAGGGCGCCCGGGCCAGCTCCGGCAGGGAGCGCCCGCCGAGCCGCAGCGCTCGGGCCGCCGGGTTCAGCCGGGCCCCTTCGCAGACGGTGCACCTCCCGTCCTCGGTGGCACCGCGCCCCTGACAGCCGGGACAGGCGCCGACGGGGGAGCGGTGGGAGAGCAGCCGGGTGCTCGGCACCGGCCGGAAGGCCCGGCAGCTCCCGCACCAGGGCCGCTCGGCATAGGCGCGATCTTCGTCGCCGATGGCTGCGACGAGCCGCCCGCCGCCCGCCGCCAGCCCGAGGCGGACCGCCTCCCCGATGCGCTCGCGACGGTCCGGTCCCACGCGGATGCGATCGACCACCACCTCGAGCCGCCTCGGGCTGCCCCGGACCTCCTCGATGCGACAGACGCGGCCCTCGGCCCGCACCCGGGCGAAGCCGGCGGTCGCCAGGACGTCGAGCAGGCCCTCGGCCGGACGCTCCCCGTGGTCGAGCACGGGCGCCAGCACGAGCAGGCGCGAACCTTCGGGCAGACCGCTGAGATCGGTCGTGATCGCCTGGGGCTCGGTGTGGTGGAGGACGGCATCGCAGACCTCGCAGTGCTGGGTGGACCTTCGGGCGAAGAGGATGGCGAGCAGCGAGGCGGTGTCGGTCAGGGTGCCCAGGGTCGCCAGCGGGCCGCCGGTGCCGCCGAGCTGTTGGGAGACGGCGAGGCTCGGCGGGAGCTGCTCCAGGCGCTCGAAGGGGGGCCGGGGCCGCATCTCCATCAGCGCCCGAAACGAGGGGCTGAAGACCTCCGCGTAGCGCCGCCAGGCCTCCGCGTGCAGGGTGTCGAAGGCGAGGCTGCTCTTGCCGGACCCGCTCACGCCGGTGAACACGGTGAGCTCCCCCTGGGCGAGGTCCAGGTCCACCCCCTGGAGGTTGTGGGTCGTCGCGCCGCGCAGGACGATCGGGTCCATCGTTTCTCCAGCCCAGCGGTATCCTGCAGGCGTCCAGGGCGGGGGGCTGCGGAGGCGATGACGGGCGAGCGACCCCACACCGGCGACGCCCTGGTGGCGGTCGCGCTCGGCTTCGTCGTCTTCGTCGTGGCGGGGATCCTGGGCACCCTGCTCGTAGGCCGGGCCCTCGGCGTGGACCCGGTGGACGTGCCCCTCGATCACCCGCGCTTCTACGCGGTCACCCTGCCGCTGACGACGGTGGCGCTGATCGGGCTCGTCGCTCGCCTGTGCCGATGGAACGGGGCGCCCGTGGAGCGCGTGCTGGCGCTGGAGCGGGGCCGCCACTGGTGGACCGTCCTGCTCGTGCTGCCTGCGGGCCTGCTCTCGGACCGGATCGTGGGCTGGGTGCAGCAGGCCGTGCCCGGCCTCGACCCGGGCGCCCTGGCCGACCTGGCGGCCGTGGCCCGTACACCCGGTGCCCTGGGGATCCTGGTCGCCCTGTGCCTCATCCTCGTGGGCCCGCTGGGCGAGGAGGTCCTCTTTCGGGGCTATGTCTTCCGAGGCCTGCTCCGGGGCCAGGGGGCGCTCACGGCGATCCTCGCCAGCTCGGTGCTCTTCGCGGTGTTCCACTTCGACCTGACCCAGGGCGCCGGGGTCCTGATCATCGGCCTGGTCATCGGCTGGGTGCGCCAGGTCACCGGCAGTCTGCTTCCGGCCCTCGCGGCCCACGCCCTGAACAACGCGACCTGGTGGGCCACCTCCCGCTACGCCGAGGGGACGATGGAGGTGCCTCTGTGGGTCGACGGGGTCGCCCTGGCCGCCCTCGTGGTCGGGGTCTGGTGGCTCCGGGACGCGCTGGACATTTGCAGCCCACCGCGGACCGGGTGAATGGCGGTTGTCCCCCCGGTGTGACAAGGTTGCTGAGCGCCCGACCATGACGACGCTGATCCTCGCCATCACCTGGTCCCTCGGCACGGCGCAGGCCGCGTGCGACCGGGCGGGCCTGCCCCCGCTGCTGGAGGACCTCCGCCAGGCGGAGCAGGCCCACGCGGACCTGGACATCCCCCGGCTCCAGGCCGAAGCGGACCAGGCCCTGGCCGCCGCGCGCTGTCTCGATCGGGTCGTTCCCACCGGGGCCGCGGCTCGCCTGCATCGCGTCGTCGGGCTCGACGCCTTCACCCTCCAGGAGCGGGACCGGGCCACCCGGGCCTTCGCGGCGGCCCGGTCCGTCGACCCGTCCTTCGACTACCCGGTCTCCCAGATCCCGGCCGGCCACCCCCTGCGTACCTACTACGCGGCGCTGCCCCTGGACGCGGGCACGACCGCCGAGGTCCACGTCGGCGCGGGTCTCCGCCTGTACTTCGACGGGCAGGCCTCGACCCAGCGGCCACTGAGCTGGCCCTCGGTCGCCCAGGTGGTGGGCCGGGACGGCGAGGTGATCTCCACGACCTATCTCTGGCCCGACGACCCACTGCCCGTGGCCCTGGGCGCGGCGCCGGAGCCCCTCCCGACCGTGCCCCCTGAGCCGGCCCTGGTCGTCGAGGCGCCGGTCGAGGACGCCTCGGGTCGCAAGGTCCTGCGTCGGGTCGCGCTGCTCACCGCGGTCGCCGCGGGTGCCGCCTACGGGGGGTCTCGCCTGGCCGCCCGGTCCTACTGGGACGGGGACCACACCGACGAACAGCTCGACCGGCTGTATCTGGCCACCAATGGCCTCTTGATCGGCAGCGCCGCCTTCGGGATCGTCGCCCTCGGCACGGGGGTTGGTGCCATCGTCCAAGGGAGGTTCTAGATGCCCTCGGCACGATTGGCAAGCCGTTGCGCGGCCCCCTTCCGCCCCTGTCGGCCCGGGGGCGCGCTTGGAATAGCGGTGCTATGCCGGCGGCACCCCCAGACCAACAGGGACGGAAGTTGCCTCGCGCACCGGCTCACCACTCATGCCGAGGGCATCTAGGCTTGCTCCAGCCGGGCCAGGTCCTGGACCGCTACACGGTCATCGACGAGCTGGGCCGGGGCGGCATGGCCGTCGTCTACAGGGTCCGGCACAACGCCCTCGGCAGCCTGCACGCCCTGAAGGTGCTCACCCTGCACGGCGCTTCGATCCAGGATCGACTGGTCCAGGAGGGTCGGGTCCAGGCCGGGCTGCGCCACCCGAACATCGTGGCTGTGACCGACGTGCTCGACGTGGACGGCTCGCCGGGCCTGGTGATGGAGCTGGTCCAGGGACCGAGCCTGGAGGACTGGCTGCTGCACAACAAGCCCGATCTCGTCACCGCCGAGGCGCTCTTCCGGGGCGTGCTCGCCGGGGTGCGGCGGGCCCACCGCCTGGACCTCGTGCACCGGGACCTCAAGCCCGGCAACGTGCTGCTGGAGGTGACCGAGGAGGGCATGATCCCCAAGGTCGCGGACTTCGGCCTCGCCAAGCTCCTCGAGACCCAGGGCGGGCTCAGCCGCACCCGCACCGGCATCGCCATGGGCACGCCCGCCTACATGGCACCCGAGCAGATCCGGGACGCCAAGAACGTCGACGCGCGGGCGGACATCTTCTCGCTGGGCTGCATCCTCTACGAGCTGGTGGTCGGCGCGAGTCCCTTCGAGGGGCCCGACGTGCTGTCGATCTTCAACTCGGTCTGCGAGGGCCGCTACGTCTCCGCGACCGAGCGGGTCGCGGTCACGAGCTCGATGCAGCGGGCGATCGAAGGCTGCCTCCAGGTCGACCGGGACCAGCGGCTCTCGAGCTGCGACGCGGTGCTGGACGTGCTCGACGGCGGAGACGGCCGGGTCTCCGCGGGTCGGCCGGCCGCTGCGGGCGGTTCCGCCGGCGGGCCCGGCATGCAGGTGGCGGTGGCCACGCCGTCCGGGGGACCCCTGCCCCCCGACCTGGGGGGGTTGACGAGCCTCGGTGGCTCCCAGGTGTCGCTGGGACCCCCGCTGGAGTCGCCGGAGAGCCTGGCGCCGGGACAGGTCTCCGCCACGCCCCCCCCTCCGCCGCGCCCCCCGCCCGTCGCGAGAGGAGCTCCCCCGCCGGGGCTGTGGGTCGCGGTCGTGGCGCTCGGGGCCCTGGGCGCGGTCGCCCTCGGCGCCGCGCTGTTCCTGCTCTCCGGGGAGGAGGAGTCGCCCGTCGACGCGCAGGTGACGACCGAGGTGGTGGAGGGGGTGTCGGCACCGGTCGAGGCCGCTCCCGAGCCACCGCCCGAGCCGGTCGCCGCTCCGGCGCCCACCCCCACCTCCCGCGGGTCTGCGCCGAAGCGGGAGGTGCCTCGGAGTGAGCCGGAACCGGAACCGGAGCCCGTCGCACCGCCGGAGCCGCAGCCAGAGCGGTCGTCGACACCCGAGGAGCCGCGGCTGGTCACCGGGCTGCGCCAGCGCGTCCAGGCGAGCTGGTCGGTCCAGGGGGATGCCCTGGCCGTGTGGCTGGTCGCCACCAACGGCCGGAAGGTCCCCCCGGGGTCGCTGCCGGCGGGCACCTACAGCATCAAGGCCCGCTTCCAGAGCTGGGACGGGGTGGTGGACGCGGGCACGGTCAACGTGCTTCCCGGCATGCGGCTGAACGTGCGCTGCCAGGAGGCGCTGCTGAGCTGCAGTCACTGATCCTCGGCGCCTGTCGCCCGGTCAGCGCGTCACCCAGCCCACGAGCACGGGTGCGGCCACACCCTCGAAGACGGCCCCCAGGATCACCGCGCCCCCCGCGAGCAGCAGCATGATGCCCACGGACTTGAGGATGGACAGCATCGCGTCGGAGTCGATGGCGTGCTTGACCAGCGCCTTGCTCAGGAAGACCCCGGCGAGGCCGGCCAGCACGTAGGCGGCGGCCTCCAGCCCCATGTGGGGTGCGCAGGCCGCCATCACCCTCAGCCAGGCCTCGGCGAGGCCCGGTCCGTCGAGCTCGGCCCAGCGCCGTGCCAGCACGGAGAAGGTGGACCCCCACACCGAGGCGTTCCAGGCGACCGCCAGCATGACACCGCCGTGGCGGAAGGGTAGGGCGATGACGAAGAAGAAGAGCAGGACGTAGACGTTGTTCAGCAGCAACGCCCCGACGCTTCCGAATTGCCGCTCCGGGAAGGGCTCGGTGAGCGCGGTCCGAAGCTGGTGGCTGAAGAGCTGCTCCACGACCTCCAGCGGCAGGAGCAGGCCGATGGCGGAGAAGCCCACGGTGCAGCCGAGGAAGATCATCATGAGCTTGAAGGTCAGCGTCAGGTTGGCCCGCAGCGGCAGCCACCCCCGCTCGACGATCACCACCCGGTTCCACTCCAGCACCCGCTCGATGCTGTCGTCGGGCAGGATGGCCGCCAGGAAGACGGCGATCAGGCTGACTTCGTTGGGGAAGAGCCACCAGGCGAAGGCGGTACCGAACAGGGCCACCCACACCCCTTCGGCGAAGAGGTGACGGCCGCGGGGGATCCCCTCGGGGTAGAGGCGCCGCAGGACGAGCACCGCGCCAGCCTACTTGATCACGCCTTCACCCTCTCCATCCGGGGGTCCCACAGGGGCCGCAGGAAGAGGCTCGCCGGCACTCGCCGCCTGGCGACCTCCAGCTCCCAGATCCCCGAGGTCAGCCACGCCCTGCTCATGCCGCCGTCCTTGGTGGCGTAGCCGAAGCCGATGGGCCGGTCCACGGTGTGGCCGTGTCCGCCGCTGGTCAGCCAGCCGACGTGCTGGCCGTCCCGGTAGATCGTCTCCCGGCCCAGCAGCACGACCTCGGGATCGTCCACCGTGAGGCCGACCAGGCGTCGGCGCAGGCCGGCCTGGCGCTGGGCGACGAGGGCCTCGCGACCACAGAAGGGCACGCCGGAGGCCAGCTTGACCGCCCAGCCGAGGCCGGCCTCCAGGGGCGTGTGGTCGGGAGTGATGTCCGCTCCCCAGGCCCGGTAGCCCTTCTCCAGCCGCAGGCTCTCGATGGCGCGGTAGCCGGCGTTGACCAGGCCGTGCTCGCGTCCGGCGCGGTGCAGCGCCTCGAAGACCGACAGGGCGCCCTCGACCGGGACGTGGAGCTCCCAGCCGAGCTCGCCGACGTAGGTGATGCGCAGGGCCAGGACCGGCGTGCCCGCCACCATCACCGTGCGCACGCTGCCGAAGGGCGCGGCCTCGTTGCCCAGGTCGTCGTCGGGGGCGACGGCGGCGAGCACGTCCCGGGCTCGCGGACCCATCAGGGCCAGCACGGCCCGGGCCGAGGTGACGTCGACCAGGCGGGCGTCGAGGTCGCCGGGCAGGGTCTGCTCGATGTGGTGCCGGTCGTGGGTGACGAAGCCGGTGCCGGTGACCAGGTAGAAGCGGTCCTCCGCCAGCCGGGACACGGTCAGGTCGCACTCGATGCCGCCGCGGGAGTTGAGCATCTGGGTGTAGGTGAGCCGTCCCACGGGCTTGTCGACGCGGCCGCTGCAGACCCAGGACAGTGCCTCGGCGGCGTCGCGTCCCACCACCTCGAACTTGGCGAAGGAGGTCTGGTCGAAGAGCGCCACCCGCTCCCGCGTGGCCCGGTGCTCCGCGGCGACGTGCTCGAACCAGTTCTGGCGCCCGAAGCCGTAGCGATCCTCCGGAACGACACCCTCGGGAGCGAACCAGTTCGCCCGCTCCCAGCCCATCTTCTCTCCCATGCAGGCGCCCGCCGCCAACAGGGTGTCGTAGAGGGGGGAGCGGCGGTGGGGGCGGCCGCTCTCGTGCTCTTCGAGGGGCCAGGCGATGGTGTAGTGCTTGCCGTAGATCTCCAGGGTCCGGGTGCGCACCCAGCCCGCGTCCCGGTGGTGGCTGCCGAAGCGACGGATGTCCACGGGCCACAGGTCCTCGGGAGGCTCGCCGCCGACGATCCACTCGGCGAGGGCCTTGCCCGCCCCGCCGCCGGCGGCGATGCCGAAGGCGTTGAAGCCGGCACCGACGTAGTAGTTCTCCACCTCGGGGGCCTCGCCGAGGATGAAGTTGCCGTCGGGCGTGAAGGCCTCCGGACCGTTGATGAGCTGGCGGACGCCGGCGGTCCGCAGCGCCGGGACCCGGGCCATGGCCTGCTCGGCGAGCTGCTCGAACTGCTCGTAGTTCGAGTCCAGCAGCCGGTAGTTGAAGCCCGGGGGAAGGCCGTCGAGCGCCCAGGGGATCGGGTTCGGCTCGTAGCCGCCCATCACCAGGCCCCCCACCTCCTCCTTGAAGTAGGTCAGCCGATCCGGATCCCGCAGGGTGGGCAGGTCCCGTGCCACGCCCTCGATGGGCTCGGTGATCATGAACTGGTGCTCCACGCTCACCAGCGGCACGTTGACGCCGGCCAGGCGCCCGAACTCCCGGGCCCACTGCCCGCAGCAGTTCACCACCGCCTCGCAGGCCACCCGGCCCTGCTCGGTGAGGACCGCGGCGACCCGACCCGCCTCGAGCTCGACACCGGTGACGCGGCAGTCCTCCAGGACGGTCACGCCCTTCAGCTTCGCGCCCTTGGCCAGGGCCAGCGTGATGTCGGAGGGGCTCGCGATGCCGTCGGTGGGCAGCCAGGCCGCGCCGATCACGTCGTCGATCTCCATCAGCGGCCACAGGTCCCGGGCCTCCTGCGGCGAGATCAGGTGCATCTCCAGCCCGAAGCTGCAGGCCGTGGTGGCCTGGCGCCGCAGCACGTCCATGCGGGCCTCGGTGCAGGCGAGTCGGAGACCTCCGGTCCGGCGCCAGCCCGTGGCCTGTCCGGTCTCCTCTTCCAGGCGTCCGTAGAGCGCGACGGAGTGACCCAGCAGCCGCGTGATCGAGGCCGAGCTGCGGAGCTGCCCGACCAGTCCCGCGGCGTGGAAGGTCGAGCCACTCGTGAGCTTGCTGCGCTCCAGCAGGACCACGTCGGTGACGCCGAGGTGGGCGAGGTGGTAGGCGACCGAGCAGCCCATGATGCCGCCACCGACGACGACGACGCGGGCCTGGGAGGGGAGCGCGGGCATCGACCTACTCGAGGACGAGCTCGATGTCGATCAGCCCGTTGGCACCCAGCGTCCAGGTCTCGAAGATCAGGTCGAAGCGACGATCTCCGCGGGAGGGACCGTCGGAGTCCACGTCTTCGTAGATGACGAAGCTCACCGCGGTGGTGCCCTCGCGCACCACGAGGCTGAAGGCACCGGGGCCCGTCAGCCGCGTGCTGCCCACGACCTGCTGCCGCTTCTTCTCGTCGAAGGTCACGGCGTCCACCTGGAGGGTGCCGCCCCGGAAGTCGTCGAGCCGGACCATGCCGGCGACCGGGAGCTCGCTCTCGGTGGTGGAGAGGTCCGGCGCGACCTTCTCCGGGCCGTCGGCCCCGAAGACGAAGGTGTCGTCGTAGATCGGGCGGGGGGACCCGGTGCCTTCGTGCTCCAGCGGCTCGCCCCTCGCCCAGCCGGCCAGGGCTTCGGCCAGGGCCTCTCCGATGACCCTGTGGCCGACCCCGGTGGGGTGCATCTCGTCGAGGAAGAGGTCCGTGGGGGGGAGCCCGGCTGCGCGGAAGAGCTCCGGGACGTCGAGGAGCGGCGCGCCTTGGCGCTCGGCGGTGTCCCGCATGATCGTGCGGTAGAGCGCCCAGGCTGGGGGCTCCGAGCGTCGGCTGTGGAGGTCGTCCTGGCTGGGCAGCAACACGAAGAGGACCTCGGCGTCGGCCCCGTGCGCCAGGTCCACCAGGCGATCGAGGTTGCGGGCATAGTCGTTGGCCTCGACGCGCCGGAGCCCCTGTTGCTGCCCCTTGCCGACCGTCCAGCCGACCTTCCGGGCCTCGGCCCGGACGCCGCCCATGACACGGACCCGGTAGTCCAGCAGCCGGTAGAGCGCGGAGGTCCGCAGCAGCTCGCGGACCGTGGCGGTGCCGCCGTCCTCCCAGGAGCTGTAGGCGTCGAGCAGGTCGCGATCGACGAAGGAGTCGAAGTTGTTGTCCGACCAGAGGTTGCCGATGACCACCACGTCGGGCTCGACCTTCAGGGCCCGGAGCTGGAGGAGGTTGATGGTCTGGAAGGTGGAGTAGCCGGGAATGGCGGCGTTGTGGCCCTCCACCGCTTCGCCGAGCAGGTCGGCGGCGACCTCGATGTACGGCGTGCCGTCCTCGACGCCGAAGCCATAGACCGAGGAGTCCCCGGTGGCGAGCAGCCTGCGCACGCCGGCGGGCTTCGGCATCAGGGGTTCCGGCCCTCGCAGGCCGAGGCTGTTGATGTAGACCGGGAGCCCGAACTCGTCGCGCATGCCGGGGGCGTACTCCCAGAGGAGGTAGGGGTTGCCGCGCATGGTCGGCGCCCAGGACTTGCCGGCCTCCGGCAGGGGCTGCTCGGCTGTGGCCAGATCCTCTTCGAAGACCAGGCGCACGCCGAGCTCGACCACTCCCAGCACGACGGCGGCCAGCAGCAGACCCCCCGCCGCCTTCTTCAGGGGACGGCCGGTGCGTCCTCTCGACGATCGGCTGAGGGCGCTCAAGAGGGAATCCTATCCTCTTTGCCCCGGTCCGGATTTCCGTGTACAAGCGTCACCACGGACGGAGGACAACTTGGCCAGGCTCCCCACGCCAGAGGAGTGCTTCGAGCTCCTCACCCACAAGAGCATCCACGATCGCGCCGAGGGGGCCCGGCAGCTCGCGCTCGTCGGCAAGCCTGAACACCTGGAGCGCATCGTCGAGATCGCTCGCACGGACAAGAGCCCGGCCGTGCGACTGGGCATGGCCGGCGCGGCGGCCGACATCCTGTCCCGCTACCGGGTCGGAAACCGCCGCCGTGGCATCACGCGCGATCGCCGCAACCAGCTCCTGGCGGCCTTCCGCAGCCTCGACCCCGGGGTCAACCCGGGGCTGTTCGCGATGATCGCCTGCCTGGACGTTCCCCGGTCGCTGGTGCGCATCCTCATCGGGCTGCGGGATCCCCGCTACGACGTGCGACAGGGCGCCGCGGTGGGGCTGCTGCGCTACTGCACCTCGTCGAACGTGGCCCGTGACGGCCGCGTCGGTGAGCAGGTCATCGCCCTGCTGGGCGAGAGCCGCATCCGCCCTGATGTGCTGGCCGAGGTCATGCGGGTCTGTGTCGCTTGTGGCTGGCAGCAGGCGCGCCGGCCGATCGAGCAGCACCTGGACCGGGGAGACCAGGTCGGGCCCGCCGCCGAGGAGTGCCTCGCCCGCCTCGACGAGCTGGCGGATCCGGATCGGCTGGTCGGGGCCTGGGTCTCCCGGGGCACCGACGCCGGCGAGGTGACCCTGAAGGCCCGCAAGACCTCCTGGCTGGTCCTGGGTGGTGAGGGCGCTGGTCTCCGCGGCGAGGAAGGCGAGAGCTACGCGCCGGTCACCTGGAGGCTCGACGAGCAGCGTGCCCTGGTGGTGGGCGAGGGCGACGACGCCCGGGTGCTCGCGCACCGCCGGATGTGGCTCACGTCACCTGGGGGCGAGCCGGGAGTGGCACTGCAGGTCGACGGGGCCACCTGGTACGGGGCAGGGGAGGCGGCGGCCTTGGCCCTGGTCAGCGACTGGCTGGCGGTGACGGTCGCGAGCTCGCCGGAGGACCGGGCCGTCATGGGACCAGCGCTGCTGCCGCTGCTGCCGGACGACGCAGCGGGTCAGAAGGCCGCCGCGCGGGTCGAGCTGGCTTCGGGGCTCGGAGAGGCGGCGCTGGAGCGCGTGCAGGCCGTGCTCGCCAAGCGTAAGAAGGCGCCCCCGGAGCTGACCTGGCTGCTGGGGTGCGCCCAGGAGCACACCGGAGACGCCGAGGGGGCGAAGAAGAGCTTCCAGGCGGTCGTGGCCGCCAGCGGCGGCAAGAGCGAGTGGGCCCGGCGGGCCCAGGAGAAGCTCGACTGAGGACGAAGCGATGGGCCAGATCGAGCGCCTGAGCCACACCAGCGAGGTGCTGGCCGCCAACCCCCTCGGGGACCCGGCCGAGCGGGACGTCTGGGTGTGGACCCCCGCGGGCTGGGACGGCATCGCCCCCCTCGGGGGCCTGCTGCTGCTGCCGGCGTTCACGGGCAGCACCTGGAGCTTCCTCAACCGCTCCTGGAAGGCGCCGTCGATGCCCGAGCGTCTCGATCGGCTGGAGGCTGCGGGCATGCCGCCGGTCGCGGTGGTCATCCCGGACACGATGACCGCGGTGGGGGGCTCCCAGTACCTGGACTCACCGGCGATCGGGGCCTACGGGACCTGGATCACCGAGGAGCTGCTGCCCTGGCTGGAGCGGCGCCTGCCGATCCGCGGCCGCTGGGGCGCAGCGGGCAAGTCCTCCGGTGGCTACGGCGCCCTCCGCCTGGCGCTGTGGGCCCCCGAGCGCATCGGGACCGTGGCCTGTCTCTCCGGCGACGCGGCGTTCGAGGTCTGCTACCCGCCCGACTTTCCCTCGGCGGTCGAGACCCTGCGCGAGGCCGGTGGCGTGGCCGCCTGGTGGGAGGCCTTCCAGGGCCGGACCGAGGGCCTCGCCGGGCCCGACCACGCCGTGGTCAGCCTCCTGGCCATGTCCTGTGCCTACTCGCCCGACCCCGCCGCCGTGCCCCTGGCGTGCGAGCTCCCGGTAGACCTGGAGACGGGGGCCGTGAGGCCCGAGGTCTTCGAGCGCTGGCTGGAGCACGACCCGGTGCGGCTGGTCCCCCGCCACACCTCGACCTTGCGCGGCCTGGACGGTCTGTGGCTGGAGGTCGGCACCCGCGACGAGTTCCGCCTCCAGGTCGGGGCCCGCCTGCTCCATCGCGCGCTGGCCGCGCAAGGGGTCGCCCACGAGTACCGCGAGCACCCGGGGGGGCACTTCAAGCTGAACGCCCGCTTCGACGAGGTGCTGCCGTGGGTGGTGGGGCGGCTCTACCGGTAGACCAGCGGAAGCTCCGCGACCCCGTCCACCTTGCGCGGGTACTGGCCCCGCTTGAGCACCCGGGCGAGGCAGAGCTCGACCGTCTCCGGGGCGCCCTGGACCGCCAGGGTCGTGAGGCGGCCCGCGGGGTCGGTCGTCACCCGCACGCGAGCCAGCCCGGGAGGGGTCTGCCAGCCATCGAGGCAGTCGCCGATGCCTTCCTGGAGGCGGGCGGCGATGCGACCGAGCTGGCTGTGGAGCTGGGGGTGCCAGCGGTCCTGGGGGAACTCGTCCTGCCCCGTCGCCAGCTCGGGGGCCTCGGACTGCTCCCGGAGCTGCTGGACGAGCTGCGCCTCCGTGCGACGCAGCTTGGAGCGCCGCCGCGCCTCCCAGAGGCCGGCGACCATCATGATGACCAGCAGGAAGACCGACACGTACGTCAGGGTCTGGGGGGCAGAGTCCTTCATCTCCCAGACGGTATCCTGCCGTGCGCCCCGAGTGACCCCCCCCGGGCCCAGAGCACAGCCCAGGCCCGGGAGGGGCATCCTCGCAGCATGAGGATCAGACCGCCCGAGCGGTGACCCGTCGGACAGGGAAGTTGCTCACCAGCGCGACCGTCCCGGACTCGCGCTCCAGGCGAACATCGGACTCGTTCTTGTCCACGTCGACGTAGCGGGCGATGACCTCGATGATCTCGGTCTTCATGGACTCGAGCTGGGCCGGGGTGAGGTCCACCTGGTCGTGGATGAGCAGGAACTTCAAGCGGGCCTTGGCTTCGTTCTTGGAGCCGCCCTTGGGGCCGAAGAACCGGTTGATGAGCTCCAGCATCACGCGGCCCCTCCGGCCGAGAGCCCCATCCAGCGACCCACCCGGGACCAGAACCCGGACGGGGTCAGCGCGATGTAGGGCACGTCCGCCTCACCGGTGATGCGCCGGCCGATGCGCCGGTAGGACTCACCGACCACCGAGTTCTCGTCGAAGGCCGCCGGCACGCCGCGGTTCGACGTCGTGATGACGTCCTCGTGGTCCGGGATGATCCCGATGAGCGGGATCGCCAGGATCTCCATGATGTCGTCCTTGTTCATCATGTCGCCGCGGTCGACCATCTTCTGGCGGAAGCGGTTGATGACCAGGCGGGGCTCGGGGAGCTCCGCGGCTTCGACGAGGCCGATGATCCGGTCCGCATCGCGGATGGCCGAGACCTCCGGCGTGGTCACGATGACCGCCTTGTCGGCGCCGGCGACGGAGTTCTTGAAGCCCTGCTCGATGCCGGCCGGGCAGTCGATGAGGACGTAGTCGAAGTCCTTCTTGAGCTGCTCGGTCAGGTCCTTCATCTGCTCGGGACTGACGGCGTTCTTGTCCCGGGTCTGTGCGGCCGGGAGCAGGTAGAGCCCGTCGCACTGCTTGTGCTTGATCAGCGCCTGCTTGAGACGGCACTCGCCCTCGACCACGTGCACGAGGTCGTAGACGATGCGGTTCTCCAGCCCCAGGATGACGTCCAGGTTCCTGAGTCCGATGTCCGCGTCGACGACGCAGACCTTGTTGCCGGCTGCGGCCAGGGCGACGCCCAGGTTCGCGGTCGTTGTGGTCTTGCCCACACCGCCCTTGCCGGATGTGACGACGATGCACTCACTCATCTTGTGCTCCTTGGATCCTCTGCTGCTGCTGCGAGAACGGGACGGTCACCGAGGCAACCGGCCCTCGTAGGGGTCGACCACGATCTGGCCGCCGCGTACCCAGGCCACCTCGGGGGTCCACACCCGGCTGCCTGAGCGGGTGCGGGACTCGGGGGGCATGGCGATCTTGCGGCCGATGCGGAGTTGGGTGGGTCGGAAGTCGAAGGCCACGATGTGGGCGCCGTCGTTGCCACGGGCGCCGGCGTGGGCGAGGCCCTTCAGGGCCCCGAAGATGACGATGTTTCCGCCGGCGATCACCTCGGCGCCGGGGTTCAGGTCGCCGTAGATCATCACGTCGCCGCCGAAGCGCACGGTCTGGCCCGAGCGGAGCCCCCGCTCCACGGTGAGGAGCTTGTTGGTCTCGCCGCTGTCGGTCACGACGGGCTGGGGGGCTGTGGAAGACTCCGCTCCCTCGTCAGGAGGATCCGCGGCCACCACCCGCGGAGTCTCGGCCTGGGATTGCGAGGGAGCGGGGGAGGGGGTGCGGGTGTAGACCTTCAGCTTGAGCTCGCGCTCGGCGAAGCGCTGGAGGTTCTCGGCCTCGCAGTAGAGGGCGGCGACGGTGATGCCGAATTCGTCCTTGAGGACGTGGATCAACCGGCGCAGGTCGAAGAGATCGATCGGCCGGGTGGCGAGATCGAGCCGTGCGTCGGCGCCCCGGAAGCGGTCGGGGGTCTGGGAGAAGGTGTCCCGGACAGCCTGGCGCAGGGCCTCGAAGGACGCTCGGGGGTCCAGTGCGAGGACCAGGACGCCGTCGACGGCGCTGAGACGAAGGACACTCGTACCCTCGTGGGGGGTGGGAACGGGCGTGGCCATGTGCGTCGGGGGGGTGGTGGGGGTGCGCGGGCTGCGCGGGGGGGAGAAAGCGGGGGGAGAGGAGAGGAAGCAGCGGGGAAGTGCTGGCTTGACCTGTCAAGTCGTCTACCATGCCGCGGAGTGCCCGGGCAAGGATTTTTCTTGGCGTGTCAAGACGTGGGCGCCAGTTGACGTGAAGATCACGGGGCTCTCGGGCCGGGGTCGGCCCGCTGGTGGCGCGCTGGAGGGCGGACTTCGAGGCTCGGCGGCCCACGGCGGCGCCTGGGTGCTCGCGAAGCTCCGGTTGGTGGAAGTCCCCGGAGACCTCGCGGGCGAGGTGGACCGGTTCTTCCGGACTTCGGAAGCTGAGCGGGACTTCGCAGCCCCGCCCCCGTTGGGGGCGCGGTCAGTGCCCGGCGTGGTCGTCCGCTGGCTGCGGCGCGGCCTCGCCGTGGTCCATCTCGCCGTGGTCCATCTTCCCGTGGTCCATCTTCCCGTGGTCCATCTCGCCGGCACCGTCGGCGGGCGCCTGCACCAGGTCCATGCCACAGACCGGGCAGGAGCCGGCGGTCTGCTGGGTGACCTCGGGGTGCATCGGGCAGCTCCAGACCGCGGCGGCGGGCTCGGCCGGCGCGGCGGGCTCGGCCGGCGCGGTCACGGCGGCGGGCTCGGCGGCGGGGGTGACGGGAGGCTCGGCCTCGCCGCAGGCGAGCAGGGTGATCATCAGGATGGACATGTGAGCTCCTCGGGGTAGGCTTGGGGTCTATTCAAGGGCCGTGCCAGCGACCCTGACCCCGGTCCGACTCCGTGACGCGCGGTGGACTCGACACTATTCTGCAACCATTGCGAATAGTATCTAGACTGTCCCTGCGGCTGGGATCGGATCGGCAGGGCAGGAGCGAGTCGCTGCACGGGTCCCCTGGCTTCCCGGGAGACTCCGCTCGGTGGTATCGGTCGTTTGACGGAGGCTGTTCTGTCTTCAGTTCGGTAGGTTCACGGGGCCTCTCCGATCCGACATCCGTTCACCAGCCGAGGACTCCATGCTCCGTCTCGCCGCCCCTCTGTCCGTGGCCCTGGCCGCCTTCGTCCTCTCCTCTGGCAGTGCTCGGGCCGAGCCCTACGAGCTGTCCTACACGGTCACCAACAGCTTCTCGACCATCTACGAGGAGACCGACGACTGGTCGCTCTACTGGCCGATCAACGGCACGGACGGCCTGGCCTGGGACGGGGAGGGTGTGTGGGCGAGCAGCTGCGACAGCATGCTGCTGGCCAAGTTCGACCCCGAGACGGGCGACGTCATCGACGAGATCGAGTATCCCGAGGACGCCCACCACATGATGGTCGACCACATGGCCTGGGACGGGCAGTACCTGTGGGGCAACGTGCACTCGATGCCGGGTGATCCGGAGCCCCACATGGGTCACCTGATCGCGATCGACACCGCCACCGGCGACGTCGCCAAGAAGATCGAGGTGCCCTTCCGCGACGCGGACTCGATGACCCCGATGGGCACGGCCTGGGACGGCGAGTACCTCTGGACCCAGGACCCCCGCTACGGCGAGTACTACCGGATCGACCCCGAGACCGGCGAGGGCGCCGACACCCCCTACTGGGACGACCTGCGCTTCAACAACCGGCCGATCTACCCCTGCGGCGTCAGCCACGACGACTACTCCTGCATGTGGATCTCCGACCTGAACAAGGGCTACTACATCCAGGTCGACATCGAGACGGGCGAGGTCGTCTCCTACCTCGAGCCGCCGGACAACCCCGACCCCGACAAGTACGGCGAGTACCGTCCGGACTCCGTCACCAAGCTCTTCACGGGCATGACCACCGACGGCCGCCGGGTGTGGGTCGTGGACGAGCTCGAGGGCAACCCGATCCTCTACCAGCTCGACGTCGACTTCCCGAACACGGGACTGTGCGCCCACCCGGTCGAGAACGGCGAGACCTGTGTGCCCGACGGGGAGCCCTTCTGCTTCTCCGAGTCGGCCTGCGCCGGCGACTCCGGCGCCGAGGTCTGCACGCCCCGCTGCGACGTGGCCGGCCAGGAGTGCGGTGAGGGCTTCGAGTGCAGCACGACCGCCCCGACGGAGTGCGTCGAGGTCGTGGAGGAGGGGTGCGCGGGCTGCGCGACCGGGACCGACACCGAGCGCCGGGCGCCGTGGGCGCTGTGGCTGCTCGGTGGACTGGCCGGGCTGGTGGTGCGTCGGCGCTGAGGCCCATGGAGAATAGTCTCAACTTCCTCACATTATCATCGACTCGGTCCCCGGGGTGGCTCGGGGTGGAGCATCGGGCGTGGGCCTGAGCGCCTCTCTCGTGGCTCTGCTGGCCTGTGCGCCGCGGATCTACACCGACGGCGACACGGGCTCGTCCTGGACAGCCCCGGAGAACACCTGGGAGTCGTCCGAGCCTCCGCGGGACCTCCAGGGGGAGGGCTTCGAGGAGGGCGAGGTCGTCCCGGACGTGCGCGGCGTGGATCAGCACGGGGACGAGGTCTCCCTCTGGCAGTTCTACGGGAAGCTCATCGTGTTCGACGTGAGCACGCAGTGGTGCGCCCCCTGCCAGGAGCTCGCCCGGGGCACCGAGGAGACCTACCAGCTCTACCGCGACCGGGGCGTCGTCTATGTCACGCTGATGGGAGAGGACATCGTCGGCCAGCCCGCCACCCAGGAGACGACGCTGGAGTGGGCCGACGCGTTCGGCATCACGGCGCCGGTCATCACCGACCCCGCCGAGGTCCGCCACGAGGTCGTGGCCGACAACCTCTACCCCCGCGTGATGATCATCGGCCGGGACCTCACCATCGAGATCGACCGCATCGACAGTCCTTCGGACCCGGCCATCCGGGCCGCCCTGGAGGGCCTGCTCTGACCGGGCCGGAGCTCGTCTCCAGGGGAGCGGCGCGGTGATCCTGTCCTGGCTCGTCTGTGCCCCGGTGTCGGCCGTTCCCCTCCCCGGAGCCGGCCTCCTCAGCGCTCGCCGGAGATCGAGTCCAGCCAAGCCACCAGGGCCCACCGATCCGCCTCCTGGATCATCGCCGCGTAGCCGAGCATCGGGGTGCCATCGAGGCCCGCCGAGATCGAGCGGAAGACGTCGCTGGGGCGATCGCCGCCGAGGAAGGTCGACGGACGCGTGAGGTCGGCCGGGGCGATGGGCTCGCCGCGGGTGTCCACCAGGGTCGCCGCGGCGGGACCGTCGCCGCGGGCGTCGGCACCGTGGCAGGACGTGCAGCCGAGCGCGTGGAAGACCGCCTGTCCACGGGCCTCGAGCGCCGGCGAGAAGGCCGGCGGATCGCCCGGCTCCAGCGGGGCGGCCTCGGGGCCGTCGAAGCGAGGCGACAGGGAGCGCACGTAGGTGACGAGCTGCCAGCGGTCCTCCGAGGACAGGCCGCTCCAGGCGGGCATGGCGGAGCCCGGCATGCCGCGACTCAGCGTCCGGTAGAGGTCCTCGGAGGTCGCCGGCACCCCCATAGGGGTCGAGTGGAGCTTGAGCTGACCGGAGGTCAGGTCCCTCGGCGCCGGCACCATGCCTCGGGCGCCCGGACCGCGACCGTCGCCGTCGATGCCGTGACAGACGGCGCAGCGCTCGACGAAGAGCTCGCGACCGGCGGCGAGGTCCGGCTCGGGCCGAGGGGGCGGCGCATAGGCGGGCAGGGGCGGTGCGGCGGGCGCCTCGACGGCGGCGACCGCCGGCTCGGCGGAGCCGGCCTCCGGCTCCGCGGGAGGCACGTCGGGATCCCCGTGGGCGACGCCTGCGCCCGCGAGGGCGATCAGGAGAGCGGAGATCGCCGCCCACCCGGACGTGGACGTCTTCCTCAGCGAGGCCTGAGAGGGGCAGCAGCACATCGTGGTCTCCTACACGCCGTGAGAGTGGCCGGCCTCTTCCTCGGGGCTGCCACTCTCGTCGCCGGTGAAGTCGATCTCACCGTGGAGCAGCATCAGCGAGTCCTCCCCCATCAGCTCCCCTTCGACGGGCGCGAGCATCACCATCGCGGCCCGGATGGCCGTGATGCCGGCCTCGGTCACGTCGGCGTCGGTGAAGGCGCCGGCGTAGGTGTGGTCGCCGACCGCACGCAGGGCGTCGAGGGCGACCATCTCCAGGCTCGCCTCCTCCTCGCCGTGCCCTCCGTGGTCCCCGGGGCCGTCGTCGTGGCCGCCCTCGACCTCCGGCAGGCCCTCGCGAGAGCCGGTGGCCAGTGACAGGACCGGCACGTAGGCATAGCCCTCCGGTGGCTCGGGCAGCTCGGCGGTGAGCGTGCCCAGCCCGTTCACCCCATCGATGTCGAGGTTGCCCGTGCTGAGCGAGAGCTCGAAGGGATCGACGGCCTCGGCGAGGTCTCCCGGGACCTCGGTCAGGGGGACGGCGTCGAGGGACAGCGAGATGGAGAGCAGCCCGTGCTGCTCCAGGGAGCAGGCGGAGGCGAGGAGCGCCCCGAGAGCGACGGCCAGGGTGAGGGTGTTGCGCATGATGAGCTCCTGTGACATCAGAAGGTGGCCTCCAGGGACAGGACCGCGTCACTCGCTCCGAAGTCGAGCAGGTCCTGGCGCCAGGTCAGGGTGGCGAGCACGTTCGGCCGGATGAGGTAGGTCACGTGGGCGGCGAGGTCCATCAGGGCCAGCGAGGGGTCGTCCTGGGAGCCGACCCGCTCGAAGCGCACCGATGGCACCCAGCGGTCGTGGGCCAGGAGCAGGACCTCGGCCCGCAGGGCGCTGTAGGCCACGGGCAGGCCGTCATTGGCCGGGTCGGAGTGGCGGCTGTAGAAGGCCATGCCGCTGAGGTTCAGCGGTCCGAGGTCGGCCTCCGCGTCGGCGCCGGCGATCCAGAAGTCGTCCCGCTGCGCCAGGGTGGCGTCGCCCAGCTCGGTGACGAACTCCGAGCGGCCGACGTAGCCGAAGAGCCCTGGCGTGACCTCGTGGTCGGTGTGCTGGAAGAGGGTGTAGCTGACCCGGGCGAAGAGGTCCTTCCAGCCGTCCTGCTCGGCGCCTCCGGGGGCGTCCCCCTGGACCAGGGCCAGCTCGTAGCGCAGCGGTCCCCAGCTCGGGCGGCCGTAGACCTCGACCCCGAGCTGGGGCTCGGCGAGGTTGAAGCCGTTGTTGCCGACCGTGACCTCGTCGGCGTGGGAGGCGCCGGGGGAGAGGTAGCGGTGCGAGGGGCGCTGGAGGTCCAGCAGGAACATCGAGCCGGCCCGCACGTTCAGCGTGCCGCGGCCGAGGCGGTCCTCGAGGAGGTTGTGCAGGCCCAGCCGGGCGTGGTGGAGATCGGAGGTCGGCCACGGTGTCCAGGCGAAGTAGAAGCTGACGTCGTTGGCCACGCTGCCGCCGCCCGCCAGGAAGGAGTAGACCGAGTTCTTGTAGACCGGCTCGCCGGTGGCCTCGGGCGAGACGGAGAAGGCCCCGAAGGTCTGGACCCGCAGGCTCAGCGGCACCTCCCGGAACAGCGCCAGGCGATCGTCCGGGGTGACGCTCCGCGCCGCCCGGGCGGGCTCTTCGGCCCCGTCGGGGAGCTGGTAGCCGTTCTCCCGGAAGAGCTTCCCGTAGGCATTGAGGCGAGGGTAGTGGCCCTGGTGGCAGGTTGCGCAGGTGGTCTCGTGGCGCCGCGCGAAGGCCGGGATCGCCGCCGCCTCGCGCGGGATCGCGGAGGCGACGGCGATCACGGCCACCAGCGCGATCGCCGCCAACAGCGTGCCTGCGGAGCTCGCGCGCCGGGGGGAGTGGGTCATCGGGAACTCCGCGATGGGGGAGCGGGGGCGAGCGGCGTCAGTCGTCGTGGCCGTCGTCGTCGTCGTGGCCGTCGTCGCCGTCGTCGTGGTGACCGGTGCAGGTCATGGCGTCGTGCCAGGAGTCGTGGTGGCCTCCCAGGGCGTCGAGCTCGACCTGGACGGCCTCGGCGTGCTCGGCGGCAGCGGTCTGGCACTCGGTCACCTCGACGTGGGCGGCGTGGTCCGTGGCCTGGTCTTCGATGGCCCCCTCGATGGCCTCGACAGAGGCGTGGGCGTCGGTGACCAGCGCCGAGCCGGCGGCGTCGCTGTGCTCACACCCCTCGACCTCCTCCAGGGCGTGGTGCAGGCCCTCCATCGCGTGCTCGACCTCCTCGCCGTAGGCGTCCTGGGCCCCGTCGATGTCCTCGAGCACCGCGGCAGCGGCGGCGGCGGCGGCGTAGTCGTCCAGGGCGACCTGGATGTCCTCGACGGCGGTCTCGTAGGCCTCGAGCACGGCGGGCGAGCTGTCCTCTTCCTCTTCCGTCTCGCCACCACAGCCGATGACGAGCAACAGGGCGTACAACATGGGGTCCTCCCGGGTTCCGGGGTTCGGAGTGGAGCCCTACCCTGAGCAAGGGGCGTACCAGGGGCGCTGTCCACGTCCTCGCGACATCGGGACCGCGAGACGGCCCGATCCGCTCGCATCTCTGCGAACCGTAGCCGGGTCCGATTCGCAGGGACGCGAGAGCGCTCAGTCCTCGCCGGAGGTCGACTCCAGGTGCCGGTAGAGGGTCGCCAGGTGCACCCCGAGACGTTCGGCGGCGGCTTCCTTGTCCCCGTCGACGAGGGCCAGCACCTTGCGGATGTGGGCGCTCTTGAAGTGTTCCACGGCGTCGCGCAGCGTCAGGGACTCCTCGACGGCGACGTCGAGCTCCGCCGGCAGGTCCCGCGGCGTGATCCGCGGGCCATCGGCCAGCAGCACGCCCCGCTCGAGCACGTTGGAGAGCTCGCGCACGTTGCCGGGCCAGGGGTAGGCCAGCAGGCGCCGGGTCGCGGCGTTGTCCAGGCCCAGCACCCGCTTGCCGGTCTGACGGGCGTGGCGGGCGACGAAGTGCTCGGCCAGCTCCGGGACGTCCTCCTGGCGCTCCCTGAGCGGCGGCAGGCGGATGCCGAAGACGTTGAGGCGGTAGTAGAGGTCCTGGCGGAAGGTGCCCTCCTGCACGGCCTGCTGCAGGTCCCGGTTGGTCGCGGCGACGATGCGGAACTCCACGGGCACCGGGCGGTCCTGGCCCAGGGGCGTGACCTCGTGGTTCTCCAGGGCCCTCAGGAGCTTGGCCTGCACGGCCAGGGGGAGCTCGCCCACCTCGTCGAGGAAGACGGTGCCCCCGGCCACGGCCCGGAGCACGCCGAGGCGCTTGCCCGCCGCCCCGGTGAAGGCGCCTCGCGCGTGGCCGCAGAGCGCCGCGTCGACCACGTCCCCGGGCCGCGCCGCCCCGTGGACGGGGGCGCGGCGGGCACAGGCCGTG
>CAZCVP010000022.1:0-7295 GCA_964501915.1 uncultured Enterobacterales bacterium | reverse complement strand
GTGGCCCGCGGCCCCGGGGACGGCGCCGCGCTCGGGGCCTAAGCGCGCGGCGTCGACCAGGGCCGCGGGCAGCGCCGCCAGGTTCACCGGCAGGAAGTCCCGCTCGGCGACCTTGGAGGCGGCGTGGATGGCCCGCGCGACCAGCTCCTTGCCGGTGCCGGTCTCTCCCTGGATCAGCACGGTGGCCCCGGTGGGGGCCGCTCGCGCGATGAGCTGGTGGACCTCGGCCATCGCCCGGGAGGACCCGATGATGCGGCTGGGATCATGGTCCCGCTGGAGCTGCCGGCGCAGGGTGCGCACGCGCAGCTCGAGCTCCTTGTGAGCCAGCAGGCGCTCGACACGCCGGGCGACGTCGTCGAGGACCAGGGGCTTGAGGATGTAGTCCTGGGCGCCCATGCGCAGGGTCTCCAGGGCGGTGTCCAGCGATGCGTAGGCCGTCATGACCAGCACCATGGTCTCCGGTACCTCGGCGACCAGGCGCTCCAGCAGCCCCACGCCGTCCAGTCGCGGCATGCGCAGGTCGGTGAGCACGACGGCGAAGTCGTCGTGCTTCAGCCGAGCGAGGGCGGCGAGACCGTCGCCGGCGGCCTCGGCGCGAAAGCCTCGGGCCCGCAGGAAGCGCACCAGGTTGCCCCGCAGCACGGCTTCGTCGTCGACGACCAGGACGGATCCGCGCTCGTGCTGGCTCACTCTTCGACCTCCTGCCACGCCGGAAGCTGCAGCACGAAGAGAGTACGCCCGGGGCGGCTCTCCACGCGGATCGCCCCGCCGAGATCGGCGGCGATGCGCCGGGTGACGAAGAGCCCGAGGCCCGTGCCCCGGCCCGGCGGCTTGGTGGTGAAGAAGGGGTCGAAGATCCGGTCGAGCAGGCGGGGCTCGATGCCGGGGCCGTCGTCTTCGACCGTCAGCTCGACCACCTCCGCGGTCGCGCTGGCACCCACCCGCAGCGTGCCCCGGCCGCCGAGGGCGTCCAGCGCGTTGAGGCAGAGGTTCAGGAGCATCTGGATCAGAGGGTCCCGCCGGCAGGCGATGGCCGGCACGTCGCCGAGGTCGCTGGTCACCGCGACCCCGCGGCACCTCGGATCGGATCGCACGAGGCGGAGCACGTCCTCGACCAGCTCGCCCGCGGGCACGACGGCCGCGCCGTGCTCCTCCTTGCGGGAGAAGTCCGTCAGGCTCCGCAGCAGCCGTGCGACCCGCTGGACCTGCTCCCTCAGGACCGGCAGGGACGCGGCACTCGAGCCGGCGTCGGGCTCCAGCTCCATGATCTCCAGCTCGGAGCTGATGCTGGCCAGGGGGTTGCCGATCTCGTGGGCCAGGCCGGCGGCGAGCTGGCCGAAGGCCGACATCTTCTCCTGGTGGACGAGCTGGGCCTGGAGCCGCTTCTCCTCGGTGATCACGCGAGCCACGACCACGATGTTGTCCGGCGGGCCCACCGCACCGGGGACCGGGAAGGCCTCGACGCTGAGCACCTCCCCCAGCTCGTCGTTCGCCACGCCCCGCTCGCTGGCGATGCGACGGCCTTCGGAGACCGCTGCCAGGGCGGGACATCCCTCACAGGGCGTCGGCCGGTCCTCGAAGACCTCGTGACAGAGCCGCCCGACCACGTCGTCGCCGAAGCGCCGCCGGGTCGCCTCGTTGGCCTTGAGGACGCGCAGGTCCCGGTTGAGCACGGTGATGCGGTGGTCGACGGAGTCCAGGATCAGGTCCACGAAGTCGTGGGACTCCTCGAGCTCGCGGGTGCGGCTCGCCACGCGCTCGTCCAGCTCGCGGTAGGAGGCGTCGAGCTCCCCGCTCATGCGGTTGAATTCCTCGGCCAGTCGGGTCAGCTCGTCGTTGCCCCGCACGGGCACGGTCTCCCCGTAGCGGCCGCCGGCGATGCGGCTCGCCGCGTCGACCAGCGCATAGAGCGGCTGCACGAGGCGGCGGGCCAGGGTGGTGACGAAGACGACCAGGGCGAGCGCCAGCAGCAGGCCGAAGATCTGCGCCCGGCGCTTGAGCCGCTCCAGCGGGGCGGTGGCCAGCTCCTCCGGGACGTCGACGAGCACGCCCCAGTCCAGGCCGGGGGCCGGCGCGTAGGCCGCGAAGTCGTGACCGTCGATGGTGCCGGACCAGAGCGCTCCGACCTCGGCCAGGCCGGCGAGGTCCGGCGCCAGGTGGTGCCCGGCGGCCACGTGGGGCTCGTGGCTGTGGAAGGAGCCGCAGACCACCTCGCCGTGGTTGTCCACGATGTAGATCAGGCCGTCCACGTAGGCGTGGGTGCGGGCGGTCAGCAGTCTCTGGTGGACGGCGAAGCTGAAGCGACCGCACAGCGAACCCACCAGGGTGTCGTCGCCGTCGCGGACCGGCACGCTCAGGGCGATGAGCGGGTCTTCCTCGCCGGACTCCGGGAGCCGCTCGACGCGGCGGCCCGTCGCGCCGACGGCCGCCGCGCAGACCTCGGCCCGGGCCCAGTCGGCGTGGCTGGCGGCGAGCGGACGCCCCCGCGGATCCAGCAGGGTCAGGGCCTCGAGGGCTTCGTGGTGGTCCACCACCGCCCGGAGCTGGGGGGCGAGGTCCTGGCCCCCCGAGATCTGGTGACCGAGTCCTGTGGCCGTGGCGCCCAGCACCGCGCCGAGGCCGCTGATGTAGTCCTCCAGCTCGAAGGCCTGGACCTGGGCCGTCTTGGCGATGTTCTCCTGCACCAGGCTTCGATAGGCCCCCCGGCTGCTGAGGTAGCCGACGAGGTTGGTGACCGCGACGGGGACCAGCGAGAGCAGCACGAAGGCCGCCAGGAGCTGACCGCCGATGCGGCCCAGCACGGGACGGGACTTCGTGAGCACGGGCATGGTCTCCCCGGAGGCGCCTTACCGGGACAGCAAGGCTCGTGCCAGGAGCGGGCCCGGGGGCTCGACCGGAGGAGCTACTCTCCGCCCTGGGCGTCCCGCTCGTCCTGGAGCCCGGGCACGTAGAGGTCGAACCAGGCCTCGGTGGTCTCGCCGATGCGCACCTTGCGGACCACCATCTCGGCGTCCACCAGCACGTAGGTGGGCAGGGTCGTGCTCCGCTTCTCCAGCACGGCTCCGAGCTCGCGGTCGACGTCGGCGGCCACGACGTGGTGGGCCCCGTAGTCGGTGGCCCACTCGGCGGCGGTCTCCGGGGTGTCGCCCTGCAGCGCGGTCAGGAGCATGTAGCCCCGCTCACGATGCCGCTGGAAGGTGGCCTCCAGCATCGGCGCCGCCTCCTGGCAGGGTGGACACCAGGCGGCGGCGAAGTCGAGCACGACCACGTGGCCCGGGAACTGCCAGGGCGAGACCTCGCCGCCGCACTGGTCCACCCAGACCAGGTCGGGCACGATGTCGCCGTCGTCCGCGCCGGTCGCCTGGTCTCCGGCGAGGGCGGTCGCCTGCTCTCGCAGCTCCGGCCAGCGGCAGCCCTCCAGGGGCCAGGACCAGGCGAGCGAGCCGTCCGTGCCGGCCGCGTACTCCTCGCCGTCGGTCCACCCGTCGCCGTCGGTGTCCTCGCGCTCCGGGTCCCAGCCGAGGCGCAGCTCCAGCCCGTCGGAGAGCCCGTCGCCGTCGCTGTCGATCAGGAAGAGGCCGGAGTCGATGGGCGGGGCGGTGTCGCCGGTGTGGCCGCCCGTGTCGGAGCTGTCGGTGTCCGTCGTCCCGCCCGAGTCCGGGGGAGGTCGGGTGGTCGCTGGCGTGTCGCCGGAGTCGGTCGAGACGGGGTCGCCCGTGCAGGCCAGCCAGATCCAGATCACCGGGTCACCTCGGCCACGATGCGGTCGGTGAGTGACCAGCGGCGCTCGGCCGCGAGGTCCAGGGGGGCGTCGCGGTAGAGCAGGACGCCCCCGAGGGTGGGGGAGGCGCAGGTCGCCGCGAAGGTGTGGGAGGAGGTCCAGCTCCGGCCGGGCAGCAGCCGGTTGTCGCTGGCGATGTCGACGGCCCCAATGTGGGGCACCAAACCGGCGCCCTCCAGGTAGACCACGAACCAGGCCAAAGCGAAGCCGGGCCGACCCGCCTGTCCGATCGCCTCGCCGTCCTCTCCGGGCCACGCCGCCGCCGTCAGGCGATAGGCCCGGTCGCCCGGCGGCAGCACGGCATCCAGGGTGACGGCGTCACCGGTGACGGACACGACGCGAGCCGACCCGGCCAGGTGCTCGACGGGCAGCCCCTTGTCGGCAGCGTCGAAGCGACCGTCGCCGAAGGGACCGGTGCCCGTGTAGTCGTGGAAGTCGCCGGGACGCTCCATCACGACGATCTCCTCCCCGACCTCGGCGCCGGGCCAGCGCAGCCAGTCTCCGCCGGCGCCTTGGCTGTCGAGCGCCCCCGCCCAGGCTGGCAGGACGTCTCCGCCGGTGGGAGCGAGCGAGGTCCCGTCACAGGAGGCGTCCACGCGCAGGAGCAGGTGGCGCAGCGGCTCACCCGTCGGCAGCGCGTGGCCGGAGTTGGCGTTGGTGACCGTCGCTTCGACGGTGAGCACATCCCCGTCGATGCTCCCGGCGAGGTCCAGGGTGGCCGCGAGCTCCAGCAGCCCGCTCTCGGGCGCTCGAGGTCCGACCCAGGAGTGAGCGCGGACGGTCCCCGGGGGGCGGTACCAGCCGGCCACCATGCCCGGCTCGATGGAGTCCAGGAGGTTGCCGAGATCGGCGGAGTTACCCACGCTCGGGTCGGGCGGCATGTGGCAGGACTGGCAGGGCGTCACGCCCCCCAGCGGTCCGGTGCTCCACTCCTCCCAGGTCGTGTGGATGGGGAGGGTGCCCTCGGGCCAGCGGTCGGGGTCGGCGCTCGCACCTGGCACGAGCACGGGCTGGTCGTGCTGGTGGCAGCCGGCGCAGATCTCGCCGCTGGCGAAGTGGTCTCTCTGCACGCCGCCCATGCGCACGCTGGCGACGTCGTCGAAGGGTCCGAAGGTGAGGGGCTGCCAGCTCCCGAGCATCGGCGACCCCGGATCTTCGCTGGGCCGGAGGATCCGGAGGCGGCCGGCCACGCCCGGCGCGTCCGACGCGAGGTCCACCGCTTCGACCTTGTGGCAGACATCGCAGGAGACGCCGAAGTCATAGGCCAGCCCCGTGGCCTCCAGGAGATCGCGGCCCCCGAGCACACCGTCGAGAGCGGGCGCGTGGCAGTCGGCGCAGGCGCCGGTGGCGGTCGGTGCCAGGTCGCAGGGGGCCTCGGAGCCGCAGGCTTCGTCCAGGTCGGGCAGGGTGCCGCGGCCCAGGTAGCAGCGGGGCCCTGTCTCCTCGGTCCCTGGCACACGACCCTCCCACCAGGACCCGCCGGCCTCGGTGCAGGCCTGCTCGTCCGCGAGGGCCGTAGCCGTGCCCGCGTAGACGTCCTGGACGCGGGGGTTGCTGGCCGAGGTGCGGTGCGGGCTCTCGTGCCAGGCCTCGTTGAGGGTCTGGTGACAGTGGGCGCAGCGGTTCGTGGTCCGGCGATCGCTGGGAGAGCCGGGGTGCTCGAAGAGGTAGGCCGGGTTGTCCGAGGCGTCGAAGCGCTCCAGCTCGATCACCAGGGGGGTGTCGTCATCGAGGGTGGTGGGCCCTCCCCGGGTGCGGGCCTCGGGGTGGGCGGCCAGGATCCAGAGCTCGCCTTCGACCGCCGCGTCGAGCGTGACCACCGACTGCCCGCGCTCGTCGGTGAGGGTGCGCCGGTCGGTGCCTCCCTGCAGGACGGTGATGCCTGCGGTGGGCTGGCCATCGAGGGTGACGGTCACGTGGCGCTCCATGGACTGGGCGTGGGCGTCGGCTGCCGAGTCGGCGTGTGCCGCGTGGGGGTCCTCCGCGTGACCGGAGGTGCCGGCGCAGGTCAGGAAGAGGAAGAGGCCCATCACGACGCCGACAGGGCACTCAGTGCCACGAAGTGAGAATATTCTTCAGTCATGCGGACTATCATCTATCTTGGCTTTCCCGGGTCAGGCGCCCGCCCCTGTCGGCGGGTGTAGACCCGCGTGGTCCCGTCCCCCTGCAGCGCCAGCACGTCGTAGGAGACGGGGTGGGGGCTCTCCATGCCCGGGGAGCCTGCGGGCATGCCCGGCACCGACAGGCCGACGACGTCGGGCGCCTCCGCCAGCAGGTCCATGATGACCTCGCCGGGGACGTGGCCTTCGACCACATAGGGGCCGACGACGGCCGTGTGGCAGCTCGCCAGCGCGGGCCCGACGCCGAGACCCTCCCGGTGGGCCGCCAGCTCGGCGTGGCTGCCGCTCTCGCGGACTTCGGCTCGGAAGCCGCTCTCTCGCAGGTGACCCACCCACTTCGAGCAGCAGCCTCAGCCAGGCGAGGTGTCGACCGTGATGAGGGGCCGACCGTCGCTCCGGCCCGCCGAGGAGGCGGGCTCTGAGGGCGGGGTCGCCGCGGTGCTGAGCGGTCTCGGCGGCTCGGACTGGCAGCCCGCCAGGCCTCCGAGGGTGAGGGCGAGGGTCATCCCCCGGGTCGCCCAGGTCGTCATGTCCGTCCTCCGTGTAGAGGGGGAAGACCAGCAAGGTCCATGCCGGGGGTCCTGCCTTGCCCTCCGCGACGCTGCGGCCTGATCGGGCGGATCACCGAATTCGACCGGCCCTGGCTCGCCCTCGGCTACCCTGCCGCCGCGCCTGTGCCTCGACGTGACACGGGCCACGACTTCATTGCACGGTGGGTGGTCCTCAGGGTGCGGCCCGAGACCGCGACGCCCGCTGCGCCGTCCGGTCCGGTGCCTGCCGCAGCGCGTGCCTGAGCCGGTCGCGGGCCCGCGAGAGTCGCGAGCGCACGGTGCCGACGGGCAGGCCCAGCGCCTGGGCCGCCTCGCCATAGCCCAGTCCCTGGAGGTCGACGAGCGTGACGACGAGGGCCTGGTCAGGCGGCAGCGTGGCCAGCGCACGGTGGACCCGCGCGGCGGCCTGCTCGGCTTCGAGGGCCTCCTCCGGACCGGCGCCGGGGTCGGCGGGATCGGGGGGGACCGCTGGCAGGGTGAGCCTGCGGGCCCGCGCGGACCGGACCTCGTCGAGGTAGGTGTTGCGGAGGATGCGCAGCAACCACGGGTAGAGCGCGGCGTCGTGGTCGAAGCGGTGGAAGGCCCGCAGGCCGCGCACCAGGGCCTCCTGGGCGAGGTCCTCGGCTTCGACCGGATCACCGCAGAGGACCCGCGCGGCCTGGTAGAGACGCCCGTGCAACGGAGCGGTGAGGGCGGCGAAGTCCCTCGGATCGGCGGTCGGCGTCCGCCTCGGGCGCAGCCCGGCCAGCCACGAGCTCACAGGCGCACCTCGAGCCCGGTGGTGAGGAGTGAGCCCTCCGCCAAGGTCCGGGGTCCGGGGCTCTCGGCCCGCATAAGCCGAGG
>CAZCVP010000021.1:34934-55292 GCA_964501915.1 uncultured Enterobacterales bacterium | reverse complement strand
CGGACGCCGTTGGCGCGGTGCCAACCCGATCTGCGCGCGCCCCAGGTGCCACAGACGCGGTTGGGGCGGTGCCAACCCGAGCTGCGCGCTCCCCAGGTGCCACAGATGCCGTTGGCGCCGTGCCAACCCGAGCTGCGCGCGCCCCAGGTGCCACGGACGCCGTTGGCGCGGTGCCAACCCGATCTGCGCGCGCCCGGGGTGCCACAGACGCGGTTGGGGCGGTGCCAACCCGATCTGCGCGCGCCCCAGGTGCCACAGACGCGGTTGGCGCGGTGCCAACCCGATCTGCGCGCGCCCCAGCCGAGGTCGTCGGCTCCTTCCCCCAGACCGCCGAGACCTTGGACGCCGACACGCTCCGCATCGACCAAGGCCCGGCAGGACCGAGGGTCACGTGACCTGGACAGGGGCGAGTGCGTGTGTCCGGCCTGTGCCACCCGAGGTCGTTCCACCGCGGCGGCGTCGAGGTAGACCGGCGGGGGAAGCTGCTGATCTGGGACCACCCGGACCGGAGGGTGGTCGTGCCGTGAGCGGCCGTGCCGGCGTCGGTCACACAATCCGCCCCCTCCAGTACAGCGACTGGAGGTACTCCCCATGTCCCTGTCTCGCGCTCTCTGTCTCCCCCTGTCAATCCTCCCGCTGGCGGCCTGCAACGTCTCCACCGTCCTCGACGACACCGCCACCTCGAGCGACACCGCCGCCGTGGCCTGCGGCGACCTCGCCGACCGCCCCGCCAACCGCCCCCCGCTCTTCGTCAACGAGTTCATGGCCTACGACCCGGACACACAGGACTGGATCGAGATCTACAACTGCGGCACCGAGACGGTCTCCCTCGCCGGCGTCTCGCTCTGGGCCGAGGACCGCGAGTCCCAGGTCGCCTGGGAGTTCCCCGGCGACACCTCGATCGTGCCCGGAGGCTTCCGGGTGGTGGAGTGCACCGGTGCCGACACCGAAGGCCTGATCGCCTCCTTCCGGATCGCCCGAGAAGGCGGCACCATCCACCTCTACCTCTCGGAGTATGGTCTCAGCGGGTCCATCGATCACGTGGACTACACCTACCAGCAGGAGGGCCACTCCTTGGCCAGGCAGATCGACGGCTCGGCACCCTGGGTGTACGCAGACGAACCGACCCCCGGCCGGTCCAACCACGACTAGGAGGCCGGAGTGTTCGCGGTGTGGATCCTCTCCGCCTGTGGCTGGGGCAACGTGAGCAACCTCGCCCTCGAGCCCCAGCTCGGCGAGTGCTACGAGGGGGAGGGCGTGCTCTACCCGCTGGAGCCCGGGGCGTGGTGGCGCCACGACACGGTGGACGCCGCGGAACAGGACGTCTGCAAGCTGGTCTGGGTGGAGAGCCTGGAGCCGATCGGCCTGCGGCCGGAGGTCACGGCCTACAAGGTCCACAGCCTGCGGGTGACCGAGTTCGGGGTCACGGGCTACGGCGTGCGCTGGCAGGAGGTCATCGACTGTGGGCTCGTGCGCCACGTGGACGAGTGGTACGAAGTCGACATGATCGAGCGGGAGGCGATCAAGTACTACTGCCCGCACCGGATCCGGGTCGAGGACTGTCCCGGGGCCTGCGAGGGGGACCCGGTGGACCCCGAGCAGTGCGACCGGGTGTGCAAGGGCGCCACCTGGATGGAGGACGAGTGGGAGGTGGTGGTCCTCAAGATCACGGCCTCGACGGCGAGCTGGGACGAGTGCGAGACCCTGGCCATCGACCACCAGACCTGCCAGCCCCTCCAGGCCATCACCGGCTGTGACTGGCAGATCTCCAGCGGCTGGAAGGAGTGGCGCATCGCCGGGACCTACGAGCCGGTCACCATCGACCTGGGGACCTACGAGACGCTGCTGACCCAGCAGCGCGAAAAAGACGCCAACGGCGACCCGATGGGCTGGCACTCCTACTGGCGGGCCCGCGGCGTGGGCAAGATCAAGGAGATCGAGGAGGACGGCACCCTGGAGACACTGGTGGAGTACTGCCTGCCCCAGGACGGCTGCACCACCCCTCCGCCGAGCGTGGAGGCGCTGCTGGCGGAGTGCGCGGCCCAATAGCGGCCAGGCCAGCGTCACCCGGGGCGGCCGGAGCACGTCCGAGCCGGGCAGATCGCGAGGCAGTCACGCCCCTGAACGGGCGAAGCTCGCCCCCAGTGTGACCGAGAAGACCGGCACCACGACGGCCTCCGCGTCCACGGCGAGGAGCCGCAGTGCCGCGTCACCCGAGACGTAGAAGCGCTCCCAGCTCCGAACCCGGCCGGAGAGCAGCATCACCTGCAGTCCCGGGGCCACCAGCGGCCCGAGCTGAGGCCCCGTCTCGGGTCTCCTCCAGAGGGCACCCAGCCCGACGGTTGGCCCGACCGTGAGCCAGGAACCCAACACCCAGGTCAGGCGGGCCTCGCCCTCCCCGACCGGGAATACGCCCCAGTCGCCCACGGACCCCACACCGCGGGAGAAGGTACCCCCCACGCCCAGGCGACCGTGGAAGTGGCCCGGCAGGAAGACCCAGCCATCGACGTGCCACGCGGTCAGCGGCGCCACGTCGCCGCTGGGAAGCCAGGAGGCCCCCGCGCCCACCAGGATCCGGGCCCTCCGCAGCCGCTCGCGACGCATGGCTTCGCTCACGAGCTGGCCCGGCTGGAAGCGCTCCCCCCCTTCGATGTTCTCCCAGCGAACGAGGACGGGCCGATCGTCCAGCAGGATCGTGTAGCGGTGACGCCCCGGATCGATCGAGCCGGCGCCACGTGACACGCCATCGACCCGGAGGTCGTAGGACGCGGTCAGGGCCGGGTCCAGGGCGAAGGGCATCTGGATACCCTTCTCCGGAGGGCGGTCCAGGTCCTCGTCGGTCGAGAGCGGAATGACGGGCACGGGACCGACCTGGGTGATCCGGTACCAGGGTGTCTAGGCACCTCCGGAACGTCGGGTGGTGAGCTCGGCGGCGAAGAGGTGGGCCTCGACCACGTCGACCCCACCGTCCTGGTCCTTGTCCCCGTGGCCTTCGAGCGCCTTGAGCAGGTAGTGGGTGTAGACCCCGTGACCGAGCTGTTCGTCCTCGGTGGCCGGCTGGTAGTGGTAGGCGGCGAAGGTCCGGACATCGAGCCGGCCCACGCCGGCGTGCACGGGTGCTGGAGCCACCCCGCGGTAGTCCCGGAGCTGGTCCCGGGTGGCCGTCGACACCCCGCCCCGCCCGGCGTCGGTGTAGCAGGCATCGAAGATCGCCACCCGCCGGGTGGCGGGCACCGCCTTCAGGCGCTCCTCCAGCCCGGCCAGGCCGATGCCACCCCCGGACGGGTCCTCCAGCCGACCGTCGGAGGGCATCAGGAAGAGGCTCGTCTGGCCCCGGTCGAGCTGCATGGTGCCGTGGCCGGCGAAGTAGAAGAGGAAGGTGTCGTCCTCGCGCAGCAGCCGGGTCTCCCGGTCGAGGGCCTGCCAGAACTCGGCCCGGGTGGCGTGGGGACCGAGCAGGACCACCCGATCGAACTCGCCCCGGTCCGGGTCCCGCAGGACCTCGGCGAGGCCTCGGGCGTCGTCCAGCGCGAAGCGCAGGCTCCCCAGCTCCGGGTCCTGGTAGTCGTTCAGGCCCACCAACAGCGCCACCCGCACGGGAGCGTCGGGATCCGCCTGGTCGCCCGGCTGGGGCTCCACGGGCACCACGCCGGCCCGCGCCACCAGCACCACCCCTGCCAGCCACATCACCTGGACACCACCTCGAAGCGGACGCAAGAGGGCGGCGTGCACTGCTGCCAGCCCTCGACAGAGGCGACGAAGGTGTAGGTGCCGGCCTCGGCGAGGACGTAGGCCAGCTCGGGCACGTTCTGGGGGGGGCCCTCGCTGGAGAGCTCCACGACCCGAGCGTAGCCCTCAGGCCCCTCCGCCCACACATGGAGCGTCGCGGCCGCGCTGCTCCCGACCCGGAAGAAGATCCGCTCGCCGCTGGCGACCTGCTCGCCGGAGGCGATCCGGACCCGCTCCCCGTCACGCTCCACGGAGAGCCAGAGCCTCGCCTCGGCAGTCTCCGGGGCCGAAGCACCGCGGCGGCCGTCCTCCCGCACCGGTGCCACCTCGGGCGGCTGCAGCGTCAGCACGGCGACCGCCGCCGCCCCCCACACACCCCCCCCCGACCACGCCACGGTCCGGCGCCCGGCGGGACGGCGCCGGACCACCTCCGGCTCCCAGGGCGGGGCCGCAGCGGGGGGAGCGCCCCGGAGGCGGAGGGCACCGACGAGGGCATCCAGCTCCTGGTCCGTGCGCTTCTCAGTCGTCATCGAGCACCTTCCTGATGCGCTGTCGGGCGCGGCTGACCCGCTTGCGAGCGGCGGCGGAGCTCAGCCCCGTCATCCCGGCGATCTCCTCGAAGGAGAAGCCCTCGACCCGGAGCAGCAGCACGCTGCGCTCCTCGTCGCCGAGCTGGGCCAGGGCCTTGAGGACGAGGTCCCGCGTCTCGACCCGGTCCAGCTCCAGCTCCCCGCTCGAGACCTCGCCCTGGAGCTCGAACTCGTCGGGGCGGGGCCGGCGCGAGTCTCTCCCGACGTTGGCTGCGACGGTGTAGAGCCAGGGCCGGAAGGGCCGCGCGGCGTCGTAGCGGTGCCGCCAGCGGAAGACCCGCAGCCAGGTCTCCTGGTGGGCGTCGAGGGCCTGCTCCACCGAGAGCGTGAGGCGCCCCAGGAAGTGGTAGATGGGCACAGCCCAACGGGCGTAGAGCGCGTCGTAGGCCGGCCGATCCTCCCGCTGCACCTGGCGCATGAGGTCTTCGTCACTCGCACTCTCGGAGCGTGCGGTCATCCTGGTGGTTGTACCTGATGCGCGGAGAATTGTGACCGGAGGGCGCGGGAAACCGGTCACGCATGCCCCCCGAGGGCACACACCGTGCTCTACCGCGGCGTGCCGGCCGCGAACTCCACCCACAGGAGCGAGGTCATACCCAGCCCGCCGAAGAGGAAGTGCTGCGGAGCCCTGCGTCCGGGAGCACCAGGCATGCACCTCCCCGGACAGGGCTCTCTCCATCCTCGACGCTCATGCGGTCCGTCCATGTGCCGTCCGTGCCCTGGGCCGCCGCCGTGTTGGACTGGTCGACGTTCCCGTCGCAGTCGTCGTCGATACCGCTGCACAGCTCCAAAGCGCCAGGGTGGACAGCGGGATCCTGATCGTCGCGGTCGTCTGGCGCGGTGCACCCGTCCTCGTCGAAGTCCTCCTCGGTGTCCTCGGTGTCGGTGGTCCCAGAGTCGTCCGGGGTCCCGGTACCGTCGGTCGAGGTCCCCGTGTCGCCCGGGTCCGTCCCGGTGTCGGAGTCGCAGGTGATCAATGCCAGGGGAGCAGCAGGGCGACCATCTTCGGGCCTCGCTCGGGAGGGTCCGGACAACCTACCCCGATGGCCACGACTTGATACTCGATGCCAGTCTATTCGAAAGTCGTCGAACAACAGGGTGCCGGTCTCCGAGTCCTCCCGCTCTCCGCCACCGGCGACGAGCGCACTCCGCGGCCCTCAGCTCGGGCAGCGGTCCCGTCTGAGGCGCGTGGAGACAGGGCTCCGGAAGCAGCGGGAGGTGCGAGGCATCTTCGGGAGGTGGTCCAGAATGGCCATCCCCGCCACTCGTCTCGAGGGTCTGGGTCTCGACGATCGGTGCGGCGAGGTCGATGGTCTCTCGATGTCCCGCGGTGGTTCGCCCCCCTACCACCAGGCACGGCGCCAGGTCCTCACCACGGGGCCGTCCATGTCGACATCGACCTGGAGGTCCTGGTGCCCGACCTCCACCACGAAGGTGTCCGCGATGTGATCGTGGATGCACTTGTGGTCTCGGCGGAAGATGAACAGCGGGTTCAGCAGCGCGATGACTGTCCCCGCGAAGGGGACCAGTGAGAGGATCAGCAAGACACCACTGCGCAGCAGGATGAGCCGTCTCAGCGTGACCCTGGATCCGTCGCTACGGAGGATGGCGATGCCCACCAGCCGCTTGCCGATGCTCTGGCCGGCGGTGTAGAGCCAGCGCAGGTTCAGGACCACGATGGTGAGGGACAGACCCAGCACGAGGAGGTTTCCCACGAGCCTGGCGTCGCGGCTGTGTCCCAGGATCACCCCGGAGCCCATCAGCAGGAGCAGGGGCGTCACGTTGACGATCGCGTCCACGATCCGTGCCACGAGCCGGGCGCTCCGATCGGCCTTGACGAGAAGGAGGCGTCCCTGGAGGGGCTCGAGGTCCTCCACCGGGCTCGAGGGAGGCTTGTATGGATCGAAGGGGGATTCCGCGGTTTGCGGCGAGGTGTCTGGCAGCATGTCGACTCCTGTCGAGGGTTCCCTCTCTCGCACTGCATGGGGCGTGCCGGGAACCACAGGCTCGACGTCCACGTCTGGGCTGCAGCTTTCGCCAGGAGGGTGTCGATCCTCCGACACCCACCTGACGGAGGTCCGTCACCCCGCCCCGCCTGTCATCACGGCCCTACTGCTGGACGACGGGAGCCAGGCCGATCACCTCGCTGGCAGCCCTCGGGACGCTCCTGTCGAGCTCGGCCCCGGCCTCCTCGGGGGTGCGGTCGAGCATCCAGTGCTCATGGAGACGCACGTCGAAGACCAGGTCGTCAGAGGCGGCCTGGAGTGCTCCAGCACGGCTGTGGAGCACGTCGATGCCCCGGCCCATCTCTGCGGCGGCACCACGACGATGTTGGTGTTGCCGGTGTCGCGCACGGCCTCGACCAGGGCCGTCATGTCGTCCTCCCGGAGGTCATCGGTCTGGTCGGTGTCCTCCCAATGGAAGGGCTCGTCGTAGACCTCGATCCACGCGTCGGGCTGGTCTGCGGTCCTGGCCGCCAGCGTGGACAACCAGGCTCGCAGGTCGTCCCAGCAAGGGGCCTCGCTGTGCACGTCGTCGAGCAGCCTCAGCGCTCGCCAGAACTGACCCCCTTCTGCTCGCCAGAACTGCCCCCCCGTGCAGGGCCGTGCACATCTGGAGCAGCGATGCGCTCGTCGAGGTGCAGAGCGACGAAGGCCACCCTCGCCGATGTTCGGCGGGGCGGCGCGGTGCCAACCCGATCTGCGCGCGCCCCGGGTGCCACGGATGCCGTTGGCGCGGTGCCAACCCGATCTGCGCGCGCCCCAGGTGCCACGGATGCCGTTGGCGCGGTGCCAACCCGATCTGCGCGCGTGGAGTTTGGCCCCCAAAAAATTATAACACACCAAAAAAGGAAAAAAAAAAAAGAGGTGCACAGGTTTTTTTTGGTTTTCCCTTCCTTTGGTTGCCAACTAAACGGGGTAAACTCCAACTCCAAGATCGAACGAGAACGGGCCGAGGACGCCGCGGATCGGCGACCGCAGCAGGACTCCGGTGGACGTCACGGGCTCAGTACCGGTCGACCGCACCGAGGACGAGGTAGGCCGCCCCAGAGGCGTAGCCGCCGCGGTCGTTCTGGAAGGCTCCCACCAGCAGGTCGTCGACGCCGTCGTCGTCCACGTCGCCCGCACCCGCCACGGAAGCACCTGCGTCGTCTCCCTCGAACTCACCGCTCATGACGAGATCGGCACTGGAGAGGGCGAGCGACCCATGGAGGGGCCCGTAGAGCAGGTAGGCCGCCCCGGTGTCGAGTCCGACGCCCTCCGCACCGCTTGCCCCGATCAACACATCGTCGAAGCCATCGTCGTTGGCGTCGCCGGCGCCGGACACCGAGACGCCGGCGCGGTCACCCACGGCCGACCCCGTGGCCGTCGCGTCGGCGTTCGCCAGGGGAACCACGCCGGCCAGGGCACCGTAGTGGAGGTAGGCGGCTCCCGCGTCCTCGCCGCCGCTGGAGTCGCCGGCCGCCCCCACGAGCACATCCGCATAGCCGTCCCCATCCACATCGCCAGCACCCGCGACCGAGCCTCCGGCCAGGTCCTCCTCCCCCGAACCGGTCAGCTCTGCGTCGGCGGCGTCGAGGTCCAGGTCTCCGAGGACGGGTCCGTAGACCAGGTACGCGGTACCGGACCGGGAGTCTCCCCTGTCCGCCCCGTAGGCACCGACGAGCAGATCGGCGTGGCCGTCGGCGTCGACGTCTCCGGCCCCCGCCACGGCACAGCCCGCGAAGTCGCCCTCCGCGACGCCGAGCAGCCTCGCGGTGGCGTCGCCCAGCGACAGCTCCCCGGTCAGTGGGCCTGCGAGCAGGTAGGCCACCCCCGAGCTGTCACCGGCTTCGCCCAGCCTGGACGCCCCCACGAGCACGTCGTCGTAGCCGTCAGCGTCGACGTCACCCGCCTCGGAGACCGCGGCGCCGGCGTAGCTGTCCTCGGCCTCACCGAGGAGCTTGACGTCCGCATCCGCCAGGTCGAGCTCGCCACTGACCGGACCGTAGACGAGGTAGGCAGCGCCCTCGTGGGTGATGTCCGGCTGGCCGCCGGCATCATGGTGCCAGGCACCGACGAGGACGTCGTCGAAGCCATCCTGGTCGACGTCACCGGCCCCGGCGACGGACTGGCCAGCCTGGTCGCTCTGGTCCTCGCCCAGGAGCGTGGCAGCCGCGCCCTTCAGGGTCATCGTGCCCGTGGCCGGGCCGAGCACGAGGTAGGTCACGCCAGCGGCCGTCTGGCGCCGAGGGCTCGCGTAGTGCGCCCCGATCAGGAGATCGTCGCGGCCATCGCCGTCCACGTCTCCCGCGCCGGAGACGGAGGCGCCCGCAAAGTCACTCCCGTCCTCTCCGACGAAGATGCCGTCGGCCGAGGCGAGCGAGATCTCGGCCGGCAAGCCACAGGCCTCGCTGGCGGCCTCCTCGGTCGACTGGCAGTCGTTGACGACGCCATCTCCGCAGACCTCGGGGGCTCCCGGATGGGTGGTGCTGTCGGTGTCGTCGCAGTCGCCGCCACGCGACACGGTCGTGCCGTCCCAGCCGCCCACGTCCTCGTCGCAGGGGACGTAGCGGTCGCCGTCCTGGTCGTGCTCGTCGTCGGCGAGGGCTCCGTCGCAGTCGTTGTCCTGCCCGTCGCAGAGCTCGACGGCCTCGGGGTAGACCGTGGCGTCGGTGTCATCACAGTCGCCGTAGCTCGGGGCACCGAGTCCGTCCCAGCCGCCCTCGTCCGCCGCGCACTCCACCGACCCGTCTCCGTCGCCATCGGTCTCGTCGGGGGGCAGCGCATCGTCGCAGTCGTTGTCCTGGCCGTCGCAGACCTCCACGGCGCCGGGCAACACGGTGACGTCCTGGTCGTCACAGTCTTCGCCGAGGACGGAGATCCCGTCGGAGGGGTGCAGGTCGGTGCGGTGCCCATCCACGTCGGCATCGAAGTCGTCGTCCCCGACACAGTCGGCGTCCACCCCGTCGTACCAGCGCTCGGTCGCGCCTGGATGGACGTCCTCGGCTTCGATGGCGGGAAGGAAGCCGTTGAGGGTCTCGTAGCCCTCCGGCACGACGGCCGGCTCGTCCCAGCAGTCGGTGCCTCCATCCACCCGCCAGCTGTCGTGGCCGTCGCCGTCCTGGTCGAAGTCGGAGGCACCGTCGCAGTCCTGGTCCACGCCGTCGTACCAGACCTCGTCGGCGCCCGGGTGGACCATGGCGTCGCCGTCGTCGCAGTCCCCTCCAGCCCGGCTGAACCCGTCGCCGTCGGCGTCGAGGGAGGGCTGCGTGCCTCCACAGCCGAGCAGGCAGGCACACGGCAGGACGACAAGGTGCCAGAGGGCAGAGTCGAGAGAAGTCCCCACGGTGAGCTCAGAGTAGTCCCGAGAGGCACCCTTCCGGCGAGCAACTCGTCCAAGCCCGGGCCCGGGTGGCCGAGCGGCGGGCCGTCCGGCCCCCAGGTGCGAGGCCCGGGACACGGCTCGTCTGACTTGGGGCTCGGACTCTACTACTCGGCGACTGCAGCACGGCAGCAACGAATGCCAATTCAGCCCCAGTCGAATTTCTGCTCGAAGACGGATCTCTCGGAGACCGTGTGGTTGGGCTCCGTGAAGGCACAGGAGCCGCGCCCGACCACGTCGTCCGACGGCGAGGTCACCTCGTTGTGCGGGTTCACGACCACCGAGCCGTCCTCCGGCACGTCGTAGGGGGCGTAGGCATCGGCCACCCACTCGTAGACGTTGCCGGCCATGTTGAAGACGCCCTCCACGGACTGGCCGCCGGAGTAGGCGTCGACCGGCTCGACGTAGCCGGTGCCGACCGAAGGGATGTTCACGATCTCGCCCGTGGGCGGGTCGTCGCCCCAGGGATGCAGCCGCTGGGTGAGCCCCGGACCGTTGGCCGCTCGCTCCCACTCGGCCTCGGTGCACAGCCGCTGCCCCATGTGCTCGCAGAAAGCGCCGGACTGGATCCAGGTCTTGGCGTTGACCGCCCGGTCCATGCACTCCTCGGGCTTGGTGTTGCACCAGCGCGGGTAGTGGTTGTAGATGGTGTCGATGCGGGCCGCCGGCTCGTCCCACTCCAGGCCGTTGGGCGTACAGACACCGTCCTGGACGCAGTTCTCGTAGCGCTCCAGGGTCACCTCGTACTTGTCGATGCAGAAGGCATCGAGCTCGACGACGTGCACCGGTCGCTCGTCGCCGCTGGGCCAGGTCGTGCCCGAGTGGGACTCGTGCTCACCGCCCATGGTGAACTGCCCCGCCGGGATGAGCACCTGGTCGCAGAACTCCTCCGTGCACTTGTCGAGCTCGGCACAGGTGAGGGTGACGTCGGTGTCCTCCGTGTCGGTCGTGGTGGTGCCGCTGTCGTCGGCGGTGTCGTCGGGTCCGGTGCTGTCACCACAGCCCGGGCCCACGGCCACACCGAACAGCAGCAGGACGGCGGCAACGACTCGACGCATGGCGGACCTCCTGGCTGGGGTCCGGCCAGCGTAGCGGGAACCCATGGCCGGCCGTATCCGTCGTTTGTATGACGTCGTGACGATCACGGGTCCACCAACACCTCACCCCCCCTCCCGAAGCGGTCGACGATCCAGATCCGACCACTGCCGTCGATGTCGTCGACGTACAGCACCCGATCGTCGCCATCGTGCTCGACGCCGTCCCAGGAGGGATCGCCCGCCTCCCCCTCCAGGTACTTGTAGAGCACCGTGCCCCCGCGCTCGACGGTCACGACCGCCGTCCAGGAGCCGTCCCCCGCGACCCGATCCGGCCAGGCGCCCTCGTCGCGCAGCGGGATGGCGTGGCCCTCCCAGGCCCCCAGCTCCTCCCGGTCGCCGGACAGCGTGACCCCCTCCCGATCGCCGGCCACCACCTCGAAGGTGACCTCCACCGTGTCTGTCGGGTCCGTCCGCAAGGCCCCGTGGGCCGGCAGCAGCGTCCCGGCACGGTCCTGGGCGATGAGCTGGACCGGTCCCGACACGGGGATCGAGAGCTCGACCTCGCGGGGCCCGGAGGCCACGGAGCTGCACTCGGTCCCGTCGTCGAGCACACAGGAGGTGCTGTCGACCTCGAGCCAGCCCGAGGCACCGGGGTCCGCCCCCAGGAAGGTGAGCCACTGGCCGTCCGCCGTCAGGTCATGGGGACCCTCGCCCGACTCGTCGGAGAGGAACAGGGTGACCTTGCCGACCAGGCCCGAGAACTGGAGCCCCACGGTCAGGGTGTCGTCGACCCGGGCGGCGTACATGGCGATCAGGTCGCTGGCGTCGCCCTCGAGGCCGTCGTGGTCGAGGGCCACGTGCCCGATGGAGGTGTACTCGTAGGGATGGAGGACCCCGTCGACCACCGGGGTCGCCTCCAGCGCCTCCGCCCGCTCGAGGCGCACGATGGCCAGGGCCAGCTCCGCCGCACACCAGGACAGGGGCGAGGCCTCCGACGCCCCGTGACCGGCGGCGTAGACACGCTCCGGCGCCAGGCCGTAGCGGTTGGAGAAGGACACCATCCACTCGACGAGCTCCCGCGCCAGGACCAGGTCCCCGGTGAGGATGGCGTACTCCGCGGCGGCCGCGGTGGTGAAGAAGAAGAGGTCGTGGCCGTAGGCGTCCAGCCCCGGCTCCCCGGCGTCGAAGTAGCGGACCCCGCCCCCGTGGGTGCGCACGCTGTCCATCAGCCAGGCGAAGGTGGCGTCGAGCACCGGGTCGGGCGGGTAGCCCCAGGCGGGCCCGAACAAGAGCGAGCTGTCCCACTGCAGCGTCCCGTCGCGCTCGTCGGCCAGGTACAGCCCCTCCCACTCCAGGAGCTCGAGCAGACCCCCGCGCAGGGCGCCCGAGGCCTGGCGATAGCCCTCGGCGCGGGCCGTCCGGCCCAGCTCCTCGGCGATCCGGGCACCGGCCTCCAGGCCGACCCCGTTCGTCATCGCCGTGGCCGGCAGCCGGCCCTCCCACTCGATGATGCCGCCCTCCCACCACAGGCCGTCCAGGTCCTGGCTCTCGACGAGGTGGTCCAGGCCCTCCTGGACGGTCTCTCGCTCGCCAGCGGAGAAGTTGTCGATGCCCAGGCGCTCCACGAGGGTGGCGAGGTAGCCGTTGCTGTCCCACTCGGGCACGTCGAAGGCCGCACCCGTGCCGCCGTCGACGGCCCGCTCCAGAGCGTCGTAGCGGGCGTAGAGCTCCCCGGTGGACGGACGGGGCAGGTCCGCGCTCAGCCACCGCTGGACGATCTCCTGGGCTTCGGCGCGATGACCGGTCTCCTCGAAGGCGCGGGCGACCATCAGGGCGTCCCGCGGGTAGAGCTGCGGTCGGCCAGCGGTGACGAACTGCCCCGTCAGGTCGGCGGGCACCCGACCTCCCAGGCTGGAGGCCCGCGCCGCGTAGAGGTTCGCCGCCGCGACCGGGCAGAGGGACCCCTGGCAGAGGGCCTCGGGCGCCCAGTCGGCCCAGTGGTCCTCGGCGTCCGCCAGGGGATCGTCCGCCGCGAGCAGGGCCTCGACGCCCTCGTGCGCCGAGTCCCAGTCCGCCCCCACGGCCAGCCCCCAGCGGAACGGCACCTGCTCCCCGGCGGACGCTGCGAGCTCCAGGGTGATGACCAGGTCCTCGCCGGCCTCCACCTGGTCGGTGAGCGCCTCGGCGAGCGGGTCGACGCTCAGCTCTCCCACCAGGTAGCTCGCCGGGGCGGGGTCGGAGGCCAGCGCCAGGGTGACGTTGTCGGTCAGGGACACCCAGAGGGGAGACGGCTGGGCCCCCCAGGTCGCCCAGGTCGTGTCGGAGTTCATCACCGGCGCGTCCCGAAGGTGGACGTGGACCGCGAGGTCGACCGTGGTGTCCTCCGCCCCGGCCGCGAGCACACCCTGGGTCACGACGACGTCGTCCTCCCCGACGAAGGTCCGCCAGCTCAGGGTGGCCCCGTCCGGCAGGGGCACGGTGGTGGCGGCGGCGAAGAAGGGGTCCAGGCCGACCTGGCGGGCGGTGATCCGCTCGCCGCCCTGGGCGACCAGGGTCCGGCCCCACTCCAGCAGGTCGGTGCCGTGGTTGCGGTGGTAGAGGTGGGCGATGCCCGGGGCCTCGCCGGTGCCGTCGTCGTCGGTGTAGACGACGGAGATCCGGCCGTTGCCGAGGATCGCGGTGCCCCAGAAGGGCCCGGCCGGCACCTCCGCGGCCGCCAGCGCCGACTCGCCCGGGTCGACCAGCACCTCGTGGCTGCCCCGCTCCAGGTCGAAGGACCAGGTCCGGCCCGCCACCTCGACCACCAGCGTGAAGGGATCGGAGGTGAGCACGGTGAGGGTGGCGAGATCGTCGGCCGCGGTGCGCTCGGCGGCGTAGAGGTCCACGAGCTGATCTCCGAAGCGGTAGCCCTCGACACCGTGGCGATCGGTCCGGGCCAGGCGCCAGACCAGCGTGTCCCGGGGCGCGTCGGGCACCAGGCCGATGACCTCCTCGACGAGCAGGGCGATCGGTCCCAGCCCCGTCCAGCCGACGAAGTCCTGGCGTCCGAGCAGGTCGGCGTCCCACCGGGTGCCCGGGCGAGCGCTGTCGGGGGCGTAGAGCTCCCACAGGGTCCGGCTGCCGTCGCCGCGTGCCTCCTCGGACAGCTCCTCCGGCTCGGCCACGAAGCCCTCGTAGACCCGGCTCAGGTTGCGCAGGTGGTTCTCGGACGCCGCCCGGGCGAGGTCCTGCCGTCCGACCTCGCCGAGGGCCCGGATGGCGGCGAAGGTGGTCGGGGCCCACACGCCCCCGCGCCAGTAGTGACCGTCGGGGTCATAGGCCGAGGAGTCCGCCGCGGTCGACGGGAAGGTGTGGACCCGCCAGAAGACCGCCGGGTCAGCCAGGTTGGCGACCGCGCGTCCGGCCTGCTCGGACGAGGCACAGCCCGCCACCAGGGGCCAGACCCCGGCGAGGGTCTTGTCCGGCAGGGGCACGCCGTCGGCGTCGAGATCCGCGAACCAGCCCGCCCCGTCGTCCCACATCAGGGACCGCACGTCGTCACAGATGCGCTCGGCCTCGGCCAGGTGACCGTCGGCTTCGGCCGTGTCGCCGAGGACCCGCCGCAGGTCGGCCAGGACCCGCCTCCCCAGGGCCTGCTGGGCCGTGAGGTCCACCCAGCCATCGAAGGCCGCGTCGCGGGGGGCGTTGTCCATGCCCGAGCCGAGCATGCTGGTGTAGTAGAGGCCCGGCTCGGTCCGCACGCTGGCATCGATCCAGTCGTGGTAGGCCTCCAGCACCGGCAGCACCCGCGGCAGGCGGGACAGGTCGCCCGTCCGCTGCACGTAGGACAGCTCGGCCCAGCCGAAGAGCGGTGGGTTGATCATCGGCTCCGACGGGTCGGAGGCGTCCCCACCGGGCTCGCCGTCGGACTCGTTCACGACGCGACAGATGTAGCCGTCGTCCTGCTGGACGCCGTAGAAGTTGTCCAGCGACCCCATGACCGGGAGGGCGTCCAGGCCGTGGCCGCCGAACAGGGTCATGAAGCAGGTGTCCCACTGGAAGACCTGCTCGGAGAAGGCCTCGTCGAGGTAGTGCTCGGCGAAGCCGTTCTCGGCCGTGCCCGCGGCGACGTGCTCCGAGGCCATCGCCCAGGCGGCGTCGTGCAGGGCGATCCACTGCGGGTCGGCTTCGAGGATCGGTCGCTGGACCCCCCGCCGCAGCACGACGTGCAGGTCTTCGTCGGGCAGGGTGAGGCCCATGAGCGCCGCGGGCTCCCCCTCGCCGCTCCAGGCCCCGTCCCAGCTCCCGTCCTCGTCCTCGTCCAGCCAGGCCCGCAGGCCCCAGGCACCAACCGCGAGGTCCGGCAGCGACAGGGTGACGCCGGAGGGGAGCTCGTGTCGCTGGGTCTCGGCCCCGGCCACGGCCTGGGTCAGCTCGACGATCAACGTGCCCGTCGCGCCGTCCGGCACCTCGAAGATGGCGCTCAGGCCGCCCGCGGGCGGCGCCATGCCGGAGTCCACCGGGGCGGTGCCGGTGTCGCAGTCGTCGCCGCAGCAGCGACAGGAGATCAGCAGGAGCAGCGCGGAGATCATGACGCCAGAGAGCTAAACCGCTGGAGGGAGCTTGGCGCGTCACTGCGTCGCGGCGATCTCCTGGTTCATGGCCGCGAGCACCGGCACCAGCTCGCGAGCGAAGTCGGTCTGGAAGACCTGGGCACCGTCGTCGAGGAAGCCCCGCCAGGTGGTCTCGGCGGTCCCGTTCTCCACGGCCACCACCTCGAAGCCGAGGGCGTGGGTGAAGAGCCTCACCCCCCAGGTCTCCAGGAGCGCCGGGGCCTCGTCGAGGTCCATCGCATCGACCTCGGCCAGCTCCGGCTCCAGGTGGAGGTAGGCCTCCAGGTCGCCGGGGCTGTCCACGTTGGGCATGATCGCGATGTCGGGGTTGGCCTCCCGGTAGGCCTCGCCGGCCGCGAGCGACTTGGTGAGCAGGAAGACCCGGCCCACCATGTCCGCGGCCTCGATGTCAGCGGCCAGGTCCACCGCCGAGGCCGACTTGACGTCGACGTCCACCACGAGTAGCCCGCGAGCGTGCTCCAGCGCCTCGAGGAAGGTCGGCACGTGCTGGTCGGGCACCCCCTCGAATTCCGACGGCACGACCAGGGCCTCGATCTCCGCCAGGGTCATCTCCGAGACGTCGCCGCTGCCCGAGGTGGTGCGGTCGACGGACCCGTCGTGCATCACCACCAGGACCCCGTCGGCGGTGGTGCGCACGTCGAGCTCCACGGCGTGGATGCCCGCGTCGTGGGCCACGTCGATGGCGGCGAGGGTGTTCTCCGGGGCCTCCCGGCTCGCCCCGCGGTGGGCCACCCCGAGTCGATAGGGACAGGTGGCGTCGAAGAAGCAGCTCGTCAGGTCCTCTGGCGGGCTCGCCACGCCGGAGTCGACCGGATGGGACCCCGTGCAGGCGAGGAGCAGGAGCAGGGGCACGCCGGCTCAGATCTCGTGGGGGCCCGTCGCTTCGAGGTCGCTCCGGGGGGGTTCGTAGCTCGCCACGGCCGCGCGACGGCCGGAGTGGTACTCGACGGGCGGCACCTCGGCGACGGGCTGGTCGCTGCGCACATAGAGCGCCTTGTCACCGTTCCAGAGGGTCACCGAGGTGCCCGCCGGGAACCGGTGAGGCGCCTCGTCGGGCATCATCTGGATCTGGTCGCCGTTGGGCAGGTCCGCCGTGCCACGCATGTGGGGTCCGGGGCTCGCCAGCAGGCCGCCGCCGTCGAGGCACTTCACCGACCCCTCCTTCATGCGCGCCCGCTGGCCGGGCACCAGAGAACCCTTGAGCACCCACTCCCCCTTGCGCCGGGACCAGACCTCGGCCCGACCCTCGACCTCGACCAGGTCGGCCGTGAGGCTGTCCCCGACCTCGGCGACATCGCCGGTGAGCTCGCCGGTGTAGTCCTCGGTGGCGGTGACCGTGCCGGTGTGCTCCGGCAGCGGGAGGGTGAAGTCGTCGCCCGGGTGTCGCACGAGCGGTCCCGGGTCCCCGGACCCGCTGACCATCGGCACCTCGTCGATACCCCGGTCCCCGATCGGCGTGCGGATCGGACCCGACGACAGCGAGAGCTCCGGCAGGCTCCCGGTGTCCAGGGGCAGCTCCGACAGGCTGGCCGTGGGCTCGTCGAGCAGGGAGGGGGCGTCCTGGGTGGTGCTGACGTCGAGGCGATCGGGATCGACCCGCGGCAGCTCGTCGAGCAGGTTGGCCTGGCCCGGCGGCATCTCCTCGGTCTCCTGCGGGTCGGCGGTGCTCACCGGCGCGGTCGGCACCGGACCGGAGGGCATCTCGGCGGTCCGCTCGTCGAAGAGCGCCCGGTTGCGCTCGACGGTGTCCTCCTCGTCGGCGGCATCGACCTGCTGCCGAGCGGCCTCCGCCAGGAGCTGGGAGATCACCGACGAGGTGAGGGTCGACTCCTCCTTGGACTGGGTCGCGACCTCCTCCGGGACCGAGGCCGTGAGCTGTGCCACGACCTTGCCGCTCTTGGGGTCCCGCAGAGTCATGGTCAGGGGGGGATCACCGAGACGCCACTCGCCCAGCAGCTCGCCAGCGCGTTCGAGGCGGAAGAGGAGGTCGGCCACACGGATCCCGGTCAGCCCACAGGGGGGCAGGCATTCTAACCGCCTATCGAGTTCCCATCCGGAAAAGGCGGACCGAGTCGGCGAAGCCCGCGACCGAGCCAGGTGGCTTCGCCAAGCCGCAGACATGGCATAGTCATTTCAATGGCTTGGCGGAGTCGCCTGGCGACGGTCCCGGGCGAGTCCGGCGACGGGAGCCTCTTCCGGATGGGAACTATCGAGTCACCCACAGCCACGCAGCCATGGTGCCCAGGAGGACCAGCCCCGCAGCAAAGGCCGGAGCGAGGCCGGCGACGAGCGCCGCGACCGGGGAGACCCCCAGGCGCCGCAGCAGCCCCAGGGCCCGAAGACCGCCCGCCACGGGCCCGGCGAGGGCCAGCCCGAAGCCCGGCACGGCGAACAGGGCGTCGACCGATGCGGCGTAGCCCGTGATCTGGACGATCCGCTCCCACTCCCGGCGCCCTGTGAGGATCAGCAGGGTGAACCAGCCGATGCCAGCGATCAGCACCAGTCGCAGGTGCATGACCGCCGGCAGGGCCACCAGGACCAGCAGCAGCCAGGGTCGCGCCAGCTCCGGCCGGGTGGCCGCGAGCCCGATCAGGCTCAGACCGAGCCCCAGGGTACCGACCACGGTCCCGTAGGTCAGGGGCTGGCGCCCGAGCTCCGGCAGATCGGCGAAGAAGCGCCAGGGGTCGAGCAGGCTGCGGCGCCAGGTGTGGGCCACCGCGGCGACCCAGCCCAGGTCTCTGCGGGCGTCCCAGGGCACGGTCACGCTCCAGGGGTCTCCCCCCACCACCGGCACCCGCTGGGGGCAGCGGTCCTGGTCGCAGCCGAAGGCGGCACAGGAGGCGCAGAGGTGGTCGCCGCACCGCTCGCAGGTCGCCGTCGCGGCAGCCTGCGGGTGGCGGGGACAGACCGGACCCATCAGTCGACCAGGGTCGCGATGCGCTCGCCCACACAGACAGCCTGGCCGGGCTCCAGCTCCCACCGCACCCGGCCCGACTCGAACAGGAGCACCACGGTCGAGCCGAGGTTGAAGCGCCCCAGCTCATCGCCCCGGTCGGCCTCCAGGGGAGGCTCGAAGGTCCGGCTGTGGGCACCTTGTCCAGAGTTGGTCACGAGATCGCAGAACGCCGTGGTCATGCGCCCGACCCCGTAGGCCCCGACGAGCACCGTGGCGATCCGGCCGGCGACCTGGTGCCGGGTCTCGACCACCAGGCGCTCGTTGCGGGCGAGCAGATCGGGGATGCGCTCCACGGCGGCCTGGAAGACCGGCCAGAGGTGGCCGGGCAGGTAGCGGTAGCCGGTGATGGCTCCCTCCCGGGCGTGGTGGACCCGGTGGTAGTCCCGCGGCGAGAGGTAGAGCACGGCGTAGTGCCCATCGTTCCAGGCGGGGTCGCCCCCCACCAGTCGCTGCACGTCCAGCGCCAGGCCCGCCTCGACGGGCAGGCGCCCCTCGACGACACGACCGAAGCTGGAGGCCACGGCGTCGGCCGGAGAGACCACCGCCACGGGGTCGGGATCGATGGGACGCGCCCCGGCCCTCAGCGGACGCACGAAGAACTCCGCCAGGGTCGGGTAGTCGGCCGGCTCGCCCTCCATCTCGGTCGTGTCGACCCGGTAGTGGCGCACGTACCAGCGGATCACCGCCTGGTGCAGCCCCTTGGAGACGCCCAGGCGGGTGAAGAGCCCCTGCACACGGGAGGCGGTCTTGCGGGGCACCACGCTCAGCAGCGAGATGACGAGGCCGTCGTTCATCGGGCGTCCTGCTAACCGACAGCGGCGGATAGACTCGCCGCCATGGGCAGCACCACCGGCCTCCTCTTCCGCGTCACCACCTGGGGCGAGTCCCACGGCGGTGCCCTCGGCGCCGTGATCGAGGGTTGCCCCCCGGGCATGGTGCTGGACCTGGAGGCGCTGCAGCACGAGCTGGAACGGCGCCGCCCGGGCCAGTCGGCGCTGACCTCTGCCCGCAGGGAGCCCGACCGTGTCCAGGTGCTCTCCGGGCTCTTCGAGGGGCGCACCCTGGGCACCGCCCTGAGCCTGGTGGTCTTCAACCAGGACGCCGACCCATCGGCCTACGCGCCCTTCAAGGACCTCTACCGTCCCTCCCACGCCGACTTCACCACCGAAGCCCGCTACGGCCTGCGCAACTGGCAGGGCGGCGGCCGGGCCTCGGCCCGGGAGACCGTCGCCCGGGTCGCCGCCGGCGCCGTGGCCCGCCAGGTGCTGCGAGAGGGACCGGGCGTCGAGATCGTCGGCTGGGTCGACCAGGTGGGCGACGTGGTCGCGGACTGCGAGCCGGAGACCGTGACCGCCGAGGCCGTCGACGCCCACCCGGTGCGCTGCCCCGACCCGGCACGAGCGGCGGAGATGGAGGCGCTGATCCGGGCCGTGCGGGCCGAAGGCGACACCCTCGGTGGCGTGGTGCGCTGTGTGGCCCGGGGCGTGCCCGCCGGCCTCGGCGCCCCGGTCTTCGACAAGCTGGAGGCCGACCTCGCCAAGGCCATGCTGTCGCTGCCCGCCTGCAAGGGTTTTGAGTCCGGCACCGGTTTTGGCGCCGTGGCGATGCGGGGCTCGGCCCACAACGACCTCTTCGAGCCCGACGGCGCCGGCGGGGTGCGCACCCGCACCAACCACTCCGGCGGCATCCAGGGCGGCATCAGCAACGGCATGCCGGTGGAGATCCGGGTGGCCTTCAAGCCGGTGGCGACCATCTTCCAGGAGCAGGACACCGTCGATCGGCAGGGCCGGCCGGCGCGGATCAGGCCCCGGGGGCGCCACGATCCCTGTGTCGTGCCGCGGGCCGTGCCGCTGGTGGAGGCCGGCATGGCCCTGGTGCTCTGCGATCACTGGCTGAGGCACCGGGCCCAGAACCTGGGGTGAGGCGGGGCGGTCGCTGGCTGGGGTGGGGGCTGCTGCTGGCGGCGATCGCCGTCGGCGCCGATGCGGCAGCCGATGCCGTGGGCCCGGGCCCCGCACCCGCGGCCACGGGGCCCGGGGGGGTGCCCGGGGGCGGTGGGGGGGCCGGGG